>NZ_CP041637.1:1301666-1627083 GCF_007197735.1 Formosa sediminum | reverse complement strand
TGCTGGAGAAAACTGGCATGAATTTGTACAATGGACATTACAGCACAATTATGGAGGTCTCGAGAATTTATCGTTAATTCCAGGAAATGTAGGAACCTCACCAATTCAAAATATAGGTGCATATGGCGTAGAGTTAAAAGATGTTTTTAAATCTTGTGAAGCTCTAAATATAAACACCAAAACCCTAACCACTTTTAGTAAGACCGATTGTGCTTTTGGCTATAGAAACTCTGTTTTTAAACAAGGCATGAAGGGGCAATTTATAATAACATCTGTAACTTTTAAACTCACAACTCAAAACCATACTCTACATACAAATTACGGTGCAATTATAGCAGAGTTAGAAAGCAAACACATTAAAACACCTACCATTCAAGATGTATCACAAGCTATTATTGCAATAAGACAAAGCAAGCTCCCAGACCCTAAAAAGATTGGAAACAGTGGTAGTTTTTTTAAAAATCCTATAGTAGATAAGTCTAAATATCTTCAAATTTTAAATCAGTTTCCAGACGTACCTAGTTATACCGTTTCAGAAACACAAGTAAAAATACCTGCAGGTTGGTTAATTGAAAAAGCTGGATTTAAAGGAAAACGCCTTGGCAATTATGGGGTTCATAAAAATCAGGCTTTAGTGTTAGTTAATTATGGAGGTGCATCTGGTGAAGAAATATTAAAATTTTCTGGAATAATTCAAACTACAATACAAAGAATATTCAATATTATGATTGAATCTGAAGTTAATATATTATAATTATCAATTAATTGCATAACTTTGACCACACAACCTACTGAGATCAAACTAACTAAATCGCAATAACTTGATTACACCTATTGAACAGGAAATTGTTGGGCTTTTAAAACGTGGAGATAAAAAAGCACTCACTCTATTATATAAGCATTATGCTAACTCGCTTTTAGGTGTTATCTCTAAAGTGATTACAAATGAAGATTTAGCCGAAGACGTATTACAAGAAAGCTTTATTAAAGTTTGGAAAAAATCTAAATCTTACGACCCTAGTAAAGCCAAATTATTTACTTGGCTATACCGAATTGCCTATAACACAGCTATAGATAAAGTAAGATCGCTAACTAATAAAGAAAATAAAGAAGTCCAAATAGAAGATTCTAACGTATATAGAATATCGGCTAAAGGTTTAAATCAAGATGTCATGGACATACAAAAGCACCTTAGGTCTTTAGATCCAAAGTACCAAATAGTACTTAATGCACTCTTCTTTGAAGGCATGACACAGCAGGAAGCTAGCGATGAATTAGACATTCCGCTAGGAACCATAAAATCGAGATTAAAAATAGGACTTCGCGAATTAAAAAAAATTTACGATCCAGAATAAAATTCTAATCATGAATGATAAAATATATACATTTTTAAATTCTGATCTATTAGGGAAATATATTGAAGGCGATACAACACCTAAAGAAACAGAATTAGTTGAAAACTATATCTCTAAATTTCCAGAGGTAGAACACGCATATAATACACTACAGCACAATTTAGAAATCATGTCTAAATACCATGCTGTTGAAGCACCAACATCTGTATTAAATAATGTATTGTTAGAGTTAGATAAAGAAACACCAGTAATTAAATTACAGCAAGAAAACAATACTCATAAACTATGGTTTAGATTTTCTATCGCTGCTAGTGCAGTAGCGATATTGTTTGCTTGTGCATCGTTTATCTTTTTTTCTAAAAATTTAGATTTAAAAAGAGAAAATCAAGTTATTGTTGATGAAATTTTTGATTTAAGAAGCGACATTGAGCAAAACAACAACAGACTTGACGAAGTGATGTCTCAATTTAAACAATTAAATAATCCAGAAACTCAAAAATATATTATTAAAGGAAACAATAGAGCAAAAAAATTAAAAACAGTTGCTTACATAAATCCTAAGGAAAAAACATCTATGATAGATGTGGTGTCTTTACCGGAATTACCGCAAGAACAATGTTACCAGATTTGGGCGGAATTAAACGGTAAAATGATTAATTTAGGAATTCTAGATGAAACAGATAAAGAATTAAAATCTATACCTTATACTGAAAACGCATTAGGTTTAAACATTACCATTGAACCTAAAGGAGGAAATACTAGCGCATCTTTAGAAAATTCTGTAGCAGAAATTTCTTTAAAAAGCAGAGAGTAAATCAAACCTTATCATCTTTATTTTAAGCCTCACTTTATCTATAAAAAGTGAGGCTTAGTTTTTTACTCTTTTCCTAAATTATAGTACCTTTGCAATATCTACAATAGGTATTTCCTATTGCTTAAACACTCAATTATGAAATTATTTCTTTTAACATTAGCTTTATTAGGAGTGGGAATTGCTGGAATTGCCATAAAGATTTGGGCAAAAAAAGACGGGAAATTTGCTGGTACTTGTGCTAGCCAAAACCCTGCCTTAAATAAATCTGGTGAATCTTGCGGATTTTGCGGTAAAACCCCAGATCAATATAAAGATTGTAGCGAACCTCAACACTCTTAAGTCTACGCATGCTTATACTTGACATCATTTTCTACAGTTTTGTAGCAATTGTCTTTATTCAGTTATTTTATTATTTAGTTTTTCTTAGAACCTTTGCGTTTTTAAAACCCCAACCATTACCAGAGCAAAACATTCCGGTATCGGTAATTGTCTGCGCTAAAAATGAAGAAGAAAATTTAAAACAATTTTTGCCTTCAATTATAGAACAAAATTACCCAAATTTCCAGATTGTTTTAATTAACGATGCGTCTGGAGACGAGACCTTAAGCGTTATTGAAGATTTTGCAGAACAACACGATTGTATTAAAATTGTTGATGTTAAAAATACAGAAGCCTTTTGGGCAAACAAAAAATACGCATTAACCTTAGGGATAAAAGCTGCAACGCACAATCATTTATTATTTATAGATGCTGATTGTAAACCTGTGTCTAAAACTTGGATTTCTGAAATGACAGCAGCGTTCCAAACAGACAAATCTATAGTGTTGGGGTATGGAGGCTATTCTAAAGTAAAAAATTCACTGCTTAATAAATTAATTAGGTTTGAAACTGTTTTTACAGCTTCTCAATATTTTTCTTATGCTAAGTTAGGCATTCCTTATATGGGCGTTGGTAGAAACTTAGCCTACACTAAAACATTGTTTTTTGAAGCTAATGGATTTATAAATCACATGAATGTACGTTCTGGAGACGACGATTTATTTGTTAACCAAATGGCCACAAGTAAAAATACGGCCTTATGTTTCTCTCCTGAAAGTTTCACAGTATCTGTTCCTAAAAAAACATTAGCAACTTGGTTAAAGCAAAAACGCAGACACATATCCAGTGCTAAATATTATAAAACAAGCCATCAATTTTTATTAGGCTTGTTTTACCTATCGCAACTCCTGTTTTGGGTGGTTGGAAGTCTATTAATCTCCTCTCTATACCATTGGGAAATTGTTACTTGCTTAATATCTTTACGCATTTTAATACAATGGATTGTGATAGGAAAAACAGCTAAAAAACTAAATGAATCTGATTTAGTTGGGCTAATTCCTATATTAGAAATTTTCATTATTCTAACTCAATTGGTTATCTTTATATCCAATAAGATATCTAAACCCCGTACTTGGAAATAAAAAACGCGATACATAAAGCTAAAGCAAACGATCAGAAAGCATTTAATTTTTTGCTTCACACCTATTGGGATGATGTATATGGATTTCAGCTAAAACGTATCGGTAACGAAAATGATGCCGAAGATATCACCATACAAACCTTCTCTAGAGCTTTTGATAAAATAGATACGTATAATGAAGAGTTTGTATTTAAGACATGGCTAATAACTATCTCTAAAAATCTTCATATTGATTTACTCCGTAAAGAAAGGAGTTCTATTTCAAGACAAATATCTAACGAAGATGTAAACACGATTAACCAAGTTTTAGACGAAACACCATCGGCAGAAGACAAAATTATTACAGATCAAAATTTAGCAAAGCTATTAAGAGACATAAAAAAACTAAAACCACACTATCAAGAAGTCATTAATTTACGTTATTTTCAAGAGTTATCCTACAAAGAAATTTCAATAGAACTTAATGAGCCTGTAAATAGTGTAAAAGTAAAATTACTCCGTGCAAAAAAGTTACTTGCCGAAATTATTCAAAATCAATAAGGTTGTAAATATTAAGTGACGCACCTACTTATTTAGAGATCTAATCTATTTTAGAATTCTAGATCTATCATCCTTATTGCTTATATCACATTTTTAATTTTTTACTTTGTATCTTTGCCTATCGAAAAGAGAAAATCCATGAATACAGAAACTGATTCAAACATTCTACCTGCTCGTCAACCAAAACCAAAATGGTTACGTGTTAAATTACCAACAGGAAAAAAATATACAGAGCTTAGAAGTCTTGTAGATAAATACAGTTTAAACACCATTTGCACCTCTGGTAGTTGCCCAAATATGGGAGAATGTTGGGGAGAAGGTACAGCTACATTTATGATTTTAGGAAATGTGTGTACACGTTCTTGCGGATTTTGTGGTGTAAAAACCGGTAGACCTGAAACTGTAGATTGGGATGAACCAGAAAAAGTAGCTCGATCTATAAAATTAATGAAAATTAAACACGCTGTACTTACAAGTGTAGATCGAGACGATTTAAAAGATATGGGAAGCATAATGTGGGCTGAAACAGTAAAAGCTGTGAGACGCATGAATCCTGAAACAACTTTAGAAACTCTTATCCCTGATTTTCAAGGTGTAGAACAACATATAGACCGCATTATTGATGTTGCTCCAGAAGTTGTTTCTCACAATATTGAAACAGTTAGACGCCTTACTCGAGATGTACGTATACAAGCAAAATACGACCGTAGTTTAGGTGTTTTAAAATATTTAAAATCTCAAGGACAACGTCGTACTAAATCTGGTATTATGTTGGGTCTTGGTGAAAAGCGAGAAGAAGTAATTGAAACCCTTCACGATTTAAAAGCCAATGATGTAGATGTTGTTACTATAGGACAATATTTACAACCAAGTAAAAAACACTTGCCTGTACAACAGTTTATTACTCCTGATCAATTTGCAGAATATAGAGAGATTGGTTTAGACTTAGGCTTTAGACATGTAGAAAGTAGCTCTTTAGTACGTTCTTCTTACAAAGCTCAGAAACACATTAACTAATGATTAATGTTGCCATAAATGGTTTTGGACGTATTGGACGTCGGGTATTTAGATTACTACAACAAAACCCTAACATTCAAGTGGTTGCTATTAATGATTTAGCAGATGCTTATACGTTAAGTCATTTATTAAAATACGATAGTATACATGGTGTGTCCAATCAGTCAATTTCGCACCAAGAAAATAATATTATTGTTAACGATTATTGTATTCCTCTTTTAAATGAAACACATCCAAAATCGATTAATTGGCAGCCATATAATGTAGACTTTGTAATTGAGTCTACAGGGAAATTTAAACTAAAATCAGAGCTGCAAAATCATATCAATAATGGAGCAAAAAGAGTAATTTTAAGTGTTCCTGCACTAGAAGATGATATTAAAACCATAGTATTAGGGGTTAATGACCATTTAATAGATGGTACCGAAAAAATCATCTCTAATGCTTCTTGCACTACCAACAATGCCGCACCAATGATGTCTGTAATAAATGAGCAATTTGGTATTAACCAAGCTTATATTACAACTGTACACTCCTACACTACAGACCAGAGTTTGCACGATCAGCCGCATCGTGATTTAAGACGAGCGCGTGCCGCTGGACAATCTATTGTGCCAACAACAACGGGTGCAGCAAAGGCATTAACAAGAATTTTCCCTACATTATCAAATGTAATTGGAGGTTGTGGTATTCGTGTTCCTGTTGCTAATGGATCGCTAACTGATATTACCTTTAATATAAAAAAAACAGCTACTATTACAGATGTAAATAACGCGTTTAAAACTGCATCACAAACACATTTACGATCTATCCTAGAATACACAGAAGCCCCAATAGTTTCTATAGATATAGTGGGCAATCCACACTCCTGTATTTTTGACGCTCAAATGACTTCCGTTATAGGAAATATGGTTAAAATTATTGGATGGTATGATAACGAAACTGGATATTCAAGTAGAATTATAGATTTAATAAGTAAGTTATCGGAAAAATAGTTACTTTTAGCGAATAAAATTTCATTTACTCGTTAATCGAACTGTTATATGGCTAACATTAAATACATCATAATAGGTGTTTTCTTTTTACTAAATTTAAGTTTTAATGCAAGTGCACAAGACACTGTAAGTAATGATCCTGAAACCATACAAAACACGATTGATTACCGCATTACTCAAGCGCAATACGACTTAGATAATAACAATTATTACCCTGCTAAAAAAAAGCTAGAAGAAGCTTTAAAATTAGCAGAAGAACTTGATAATAAAAAAAATATTGGACTGATATATTCCAAAATCGGAAAATTAGAATATATCATAGACGAATACGATGAAGCTCTAAAAACATTAACCAAAGCCGTTGAAGTACAACGTTTCGCTAAAGACAATATAAATATTGCTGAAACCTACAAAACACTTGGGAATGTGTATATGGCTTTAAAAGAATACGACCAAGCATTAACTTATTACACGGCATCATTATCTTTATTCGAACAAGAAGAGTTATCTGAATTTGAGGCAGAAGTCCTTCTAAAACAGGGCGAAGCCTATATAGAAACTAAACAATACAGGAAAGCAAGAGAGCGATTAAACAAATCTTTAGCGCTAACCCAACGTTACGATTTAAAAAAAATTAAAAGTAGTGCCTTAATCAATCAAGCTAAGGTTTATTATTATCTAAACGAAAACGAAGAGGCGCTTAAATTAGGAAATCAAGGCATACAAATTGCCGAAACCAATAATTTTATAGATGTTTTAAGTCAGGGGTATTTTATATTGGGAGAATTAAATGAGAAAATTGGAAACTTTCAATTATCCTCACAATATTTAAAAAAACACATTATACTCTCTAAATCTTTAACGGCTTTAAAGCACAAAAACCTTTCACCAGAAAAAAGAGCAAAATTTATACTAGATAATCAAACAGAATTTCAAAAAGAAAAGGAAGCCGATCTAGAAAAACTTAAAGTGGATAAAAGTTTAAACAAACTAGCCACTATTTTAAGTATTGCCTTAATTACCATATTATCGTTATTAACCTTATCGCTTTATAAAAACAATAACATTAGGTTAAAAACCAACAATATGTTACATAAAAAGAATGCAGAACTAATACTTGCTAAAGAAAAAGCAGAATTAGCCTCTAAAACTAAGGCAAACTTTTTATCTACAGTAACACACGAACTTAGAACACCGTTATATGCCGTAACAGGTTTAACTAACATGTTATTAGACGAGAATCCCAAACCCAGTCAAATCCAGCACTTAAAATCTTTAAAATTTTCTGGCGACTACCTATTAACATTTATAAACGACATCCTTCAAATTAATAAAATTGAAGCTAATAAAGTAGATATTGAATATGAAGTATTTGATTTAAGAAAGAAAATATCCGATGTAATTTCTGCTCTAAAAAATTCAGCTATAGATAATGGTGTGGAAATTCATTTTGAATACGACACTAATATTCCACTACATTTTAAAGCCGATCAAATTAAACTTTCTCAAATCTTAATTAATTTAATTGGAAATTCAATTAAGTTCACAAAAGATGGAGATATATGGGTACGGGTTATTAAAATAAATGAAGAAGGAGATATCTTTAACCTAAAGTTTGAAGTTGAAGATAATGGTATTGGTATAACGCCAGAAAAACAAAAACATATGTTTGAAAGTTTCTCGCAAGGTTCAATACAAATTAACAGAAAGTATGGAGGCACAGGTCTTGGATTATCCATTGTAAAAGGACTAATAGATATTTTAAAAGGAAAAATTTATTTAAAAAGTGAACTTAACAAAGGAACTACATTCTTTTTTGAGATACCTTTAAAACACACTACCGAAGAAGTCCCTACAGAGCAAAATAAAAACTACTTTAAAGATGTTACCGAAAAAGAATTAAGTAATATTAAAGTGCTTGTGGTAGAAGACAACAAAATTAATCAGATGATTACCAATAAAATTTTAACCAAAATGAAGCTTAATTGCGACATTGTAGATAACGGTGAAGAAGCTGTAGACATGGTTAAAAACAATCATTACGATGTTGTTTTAATGGATATACATATGCCAGGAATAAGTGGTATTGAAGCCACAAAAATTATTAGAACATTTGATAGAGAACTTAATATCTTTGCCCTAACTGCAGTTACTATTGAAGATAAAATGCAAGAATTTGAAGAAGCAGGATTTGACGATATAATTTCTAAACCTTTTAAACAAGAAGAATTTGAGAAGAAATTATTTAATGCAGTAATAGGTAATAAAGATGCTTAAAATTAAATATTAATCTTTATACGCTTTTACAAAAGAAGTCACCTTTCTATTAAATTCGGCAGCATTATCTATAACAGCCTCGATACTTAAATAAAACAATGTGTTGTTTAAATACTCATACTGCCTTAGCCTCATAAAATCCTTTTCTGTAGTTATAATGAATGGCTTTTGTTTAAATATCTCTAATTCATCTGGAGTAAAATCATGATGATCTTTAAAATTCAGATGCTCAAAATCTAATCCTTGAGTTTTTAAGAAATAAATTAAAGGTTTAGGATTAGCAATTCCTGTTACTAACGTAAATTTTGGCACCTGCTCTAATGGTATAGTTGTCCGTTTAGACACTACATAATCGGCATACTTTATTCTACTAAAAAACACTTGCTGATGCGGTTCTGGATTTAAGGCTTTAATAATGTTTTGCTTTTCTAAATCAGATAAAGATTCTGGACATTTAGTAACTACAATGGTTTGCGCACGCTTAGAACCACTTCTAGGCTCACGTAAATTCCCCGTTGGCAAAACAATATCTGAACTGTATAAATTAGAATAGGTTGTTAGTAAAATGTTAAATCCTGCATTTACTTTTCGGTGTTGGTAAGCATCATCTAATAATACCACACCTGGCTTGGGTTGCAACTGCATTAATTGATGTATACCTGCTCTTCTATTAGCATCAACAGCAACTGCTATTTCCGTCTTAAATTTAGAGTAAAACTGAAAAGGTTCATCTCCTAAAATGGCAGCTGTAACGCCATCTTGTCCTAACTGAAACCCCTCACTCGAACGTTTATAACCACGACTTAATGTAGCAACAGTAAACTCGTCTTTTAACAACCTAATTAAATACTCAATCATTGGAGTTTTTCCAGTACCACCAACACTTAAATTTCCAACACAAATTACTGGAAAATTATACGAAGTAGATTGTAAAATACCCACATCATATAGCTTATTTCGCAACCAAGTAATACCATAATACAGAGGCATTACAGGAAAAAAGACATAACGTAATAATTTCATGATAACGAAAGTAAATATTTTATCTTTGTTTTAAACCTAATACCATTAATATTATGATAATTCAAGACGTTATAAACCATCTTGAAACTTTTGCACCCTTAAATTACGCTGAAGATTTTGATAATGTAGGCTTACTAGTTGGAGATAAAAATGAAACTCTTACGGGTATATTAGTGACCTTAGACACTCTAGAAACAGTTGTAGATGAAGCTATTGAAAATAACTGTAATCTTATAGTAAGCTTTCACCCGATTGTTTTTAAAGGATTAAAAAAAATAACAGGAAAAACCTATGTAGAACGCGTAGTTTTAAAAGCAATAAAACATAACATTGCTATTTATGCCATTCATACTGCTTTAGACAACCATATACAGGGAGTAAATGCAATGATTTGTAAACAATTAAACTTAGTAAACACATCCATATTAATACCTCAAAATAACACGATAAAAAAACTAACTACCTATGTTCCCAGATCTGAAGCAAGTAAATTAAGAGAAGCTTTATTTGCAGCAGGAGCAGGACAAATAGGAAATTATTCAGACTGTAGTTTTAATATTGAAGGTACAGGAACGTTCAATCCTAACCAAAATGCAAATCCAAGCATAGGTAAAATAGGAGAAATACATACCGAAGCAGAAACTTTAATTGCTGTTACATTTCCAAAACATTTAGAAGGAAAAATCTTAAAAGCACTATTTACTACCCATTCTTATGAAGAAGTCGCTTACGAGGTAACAACACTAGAAAATAAAAATCAACATATCGGAATTGGAATGCTTGGAGAATTGGTAGATGAACTGAGTGAAATAGAATTTTTAGCCTACTTAAAAACTAAAATGAACACTGCTTGTGTTCGCCATAGTGCGTTATTAGGAAAACCTATAAAAAAAATTGCAGTTTTAGGAGGCTCTGGAAGTTTCGCCATACCAAATGCTAAACATGCTGGTGTAGATGCTTTTATAACTGCCGACTTAAAGTATCACGACTTTTTTACTGCAGAAAATGAGTTAATTTTAGCAGATATTGGACATTTTGAAAGTGAACAGTTTACAAAAAATGGTTTAGTAGCACATCTTACAAAAAAAATCACTAATTTTGCAATCGTTTTATCAAAGACCGATACAAACCCTGTTAAGTATTTTTAAAGTATGGCAAAAAGTAAAGAAGTTACTGTAGAAGAACGTTTAAGAGCTTTATACGATCTACAACTTATCGATTCAAGAATCGATGAAATTAGAAACGTTCGAGGAGAACTACCTTTAGAGGTTCGTGATTTAGAAGATGAAGTTGCTGGACTACACACAAGACTTGAGAAATTAGACACTAGTCTAGAAGCTTTAGATGAAGAAATAAAATCTAAAAAGAATTTAATTGAAGAGGCTAAATCTTTAATTAAAAAATACAGTGCACAACTAAAAAATGTAAGTAATAACAGAGAGTATAATTCACTTACAAAAGAAGTTGAATTTCAAGAATTAGAAATTCAATTAGCTGAAAAACATATTAACGAATTCAAAGCTCAAATCGAGCAAAAGAAGGAAGTTATTAGTCAGACAAAAGAACGTTCTAAAGAACGCCAAGCGCACCTTAAACATAAAAAAAGCGAATTAGATGCAATTTTAGCTGAAACTGAAAAAGAAGAATTAGCTTTAATTAAAAAGTCTGAAGAGTACAAAACATTAATAGAAGAGCGTTTAGTAAAAGCTTATGTTAGAATACGTAGCAATGTAAAAAATGGCTTAGCAGTTGTTCCTGTTGAAAGAGGTGCTTCTGGAGGTTCATTCTTTACAATTCCACCACAAATTATTATGGAAATTGCTTCTCGTAAAAAAATTATTACTGATGAGCACAGTGGAAGAATCTTAGTTGATGAAGCTTTAGCTACCGAACAAAAAGAAAAAATGGAAAAACTTTTCGCTAAATTTTAAGTTTTTTCAATATATATTAAAAACCGTCTAAATACTTATTTAGACGGTTTTTTTATACCTAAATGTAAACGCATAAAAAAAAGAGGAAACCTTTAAAATCTCCTCTTTTAAATTAACAACTAAAGCTTGTTTACTTTTTAGCTATTGCATTTTCAATAATAAGCTGAGCATCTTTAGCGTTTGTAGCTTTAGCATAATCTAAAGCAGTATAGCCTTTATTGCATTTTACTTTTAAATTTGCTCCTTTTGAAATTAAAAGTTGAAGAATTTCAACTCTGTTGTATTTAGCTGCATACATAGCAGGTGTTAAACCATTTGATTTTTGGTTTACATCTTCACCATTAGCAATTAATTTTTTAACAATCTCTGTATCCCCTTTAGCTATAGAAGTACATAGTAAATTTACCATAGATTTATTTACATTAACTGTAATAGGAGTTGGATTTGTATTTGTAATAAAGTTAGAAGCTTGAACAGTTGTAGTTACTGATCCTAATGCGATTGTGACAATAAATAATAGAGTTTTCATAATTACGAAATTTTTAATAAAAATTAATATTTTTACACATTTAATAATATATCTCAAATTTACTGAGAATATCACATTTAAATAATTGTTTTAACAAAATATTAACATTTGTAAATATGGAATTATCAATCTTTAATTAATTACTAAACTTCATTAAATAATACATCGTTTTTTTATGAATTTTAACATCATAAATCATCACAATTTAACTTAAAATTGAATAATCAAAACCTTGTTTTTCTTAAATTTTAATGCGTTTTTTGATGTATATGATTATTAAAATGTAAAATCTACAACTCTCATTGTAAAAACATCATTAAGTCACTCATAAACATAGATATAAATTATAAAAAAAGCAGTTATCCGCTTAGAATAACTGCTTAAAAAAACACTTTTTTTCCTACAAATTTACATTTTAGATAAAGCTACTTCAATAATATCCTGAGCAGCTTCTGCTCCAGTAGCTTTAGCATAGTCTAAAGCAGTATACCCAGAGTCACATTTTGTTTTTAATTTTGCTCCTCTTGCAATCAAATAGTTTAAAATTTCTACTCTATTATATTTAGCAGCATACATAACTGGAGTTAACCCATTAGATTTTTTATTCACATCTTCCCCACTTTCAATTAATTTTTTTACTATTTCTGTATTTCCCAAAGCAATAGATTTACATAATAAATTAACATCATAAACAGAAGACGTGTAAAAGGGTGTATTCAAAATATAATTAGAGTTTAATGTAGCTGCTTGAATTTGAGGTGCAGTGAGACCTAATGTAATAATACATGTGTATAATAAATTTTTCATAAGTTTAAAGTTTAAATAATTGATTTATATAATTGATTTATTCTAGATGTTAACCTCATTCTAGACATTCCATATACGAACCATTATATTTGTAATTCAAACTCCTTTTTGTGCTCGTATTTAAACCCGATGACTGTTTAAATACATACGTGAAACTTTTTCTCATGATGAAAGGTTTTAAAAATTAATATTTTTAATTGTACTTTAAAGACGAGAGTAAAACATAGTTGTTACACTTTTTTAATACATAACTTATTAATCGTTTAAGAACAACAATGTTAAAGTTATATTAAAGCGATTTTTACGCAAACGATACCTTAAAAGGAAACCCTCAAAAAAAATTAAAAATCTTAATTTTGTAACCTTATATAGTCCCAAAAGCCATTTTAAACTTTTATCTTTACGTACTAAATAAAATTTATTATGAATAAAAAAGTCATCTTAATGATACTAGATGGTTGGGGAAAATCTCCAGATCCTAAAGTATCGGCTATCGACAATGCCAACACGCCATTCATTGATTCATTATATACAAAATACCCAAATGCTCAATTAAGGACAGATGGAGAAAATGTAGGTTTACCAGACGGCCAAATGGGTAATAGTGAGGTTGGACATATGAATTTAGGAGCTGGACGTATTGTATACCAAGATCTAGTAAAGATAAACTTAGCTGTAAAAGATAATACTCTTGGTAAAGAACCTGTTTTAGCAGATGCTTTTAAATATGCTAAAGACAATAATAAACCTGTACATTTTTTAGGTTTACTAAGTACTGGTGGAGTGCACTCTCATATTAAACATTTATTTGGATTACTTGATGCTGCAAAAGACGCAGAAGTACAAAACCTTTTTGTACATGGTTTTACAGACGGACGTGATGTAGACCCTAAATCTGGATTAGGTTATATTAACCAATTAGAGGATTATATAAAAGATTCTCCTGCTAAAATAGCATCTATCACTGGCCGTTATTATGCCATGGATAGAGACAAGCGTTGGGAACGTGTAAAATTAGCCTACGACGCTATGGTAAACGGAGAGGGTGAACATACAAGCAATATTTCTGAAGTAATTACCAAAAATTATGAAAACGACGTCACAGACGAGTTTATAAAACCTATTATAAATTGTGACGACAACGGAACCCCTGTAGGTAACATACAAGCTGGAGATGTTGTAATATTTTTTAACTTTAGAACAGATAGAGGTCGAGAACTTACCGAAGTCTTGTCTCAAAGTGATAATCACGAGCAAAACATGCATAAATTAGACTTGTATTATGTTACACTTACTAATTATGATGAAAACTTTAAAAATGTTAAAGTTGTTTTCAATAAAGACAATTTAAAAGATACGTTGGGTGAAGTCTTAGCTAAACACAATAAAAAACAAATTCGTATTGCCGAAACAGAAAAATACCCTCACGTAACCTTTTTCTTCTCTGGCGGACAAGAAGAACCTTTTGAGGGTGAATCTCGTATTTTAAAAAATTCTCCAAAAGTAGCCACTTACGATTTACAACCTGAAATGAGTGCTTTTGAATTAAAAGATGCCTTAGTTCCTGAACTACAAAAAGGCGAAGTTGACTTTGTATGTTTAAACTTTGCAAATGGAGATATGGTAGGACATACAGGTGTTATGGAAGCTGCAATTAAGGCTTGCGAAGCAGTAGATACTTGTGTGAAAGAAGTCGTAACCACAGCGCTAGAAAACGGCTATACCACTTTATTAATTGCAGACCATGGTAATTGCGAAACTATGATTAATCCGGATGGTTCACCAAACACGGCACACACAACAAATCCTGTACCTTTAATCTTAATAGATAATGAACTAAAAAGTATAAAGGATGGTGTATTAGGAGATATGGCTCCAACCATTTTAAAATTAATTGGAATTCCACAACCAGATGCCATGACAAGGCATTCTTTAATCGATTAATACTTTAAAACAGAAAATTACTAAATGATTTTTCAAGATAAATTAATTATTGCTATAGATTTTGATGGTACTATTGTAGAAGATGCATACCCTAAAATAGGCAAAGCAAAAACCTTTGCTTTCGAAACATTAAAACGACTACAAAATGATGGACATCGTTTAATTTTATGGACCTATAGATGTGGTAAACCTTTACAAGAAGCCGTTGCTTTTTGTAGAGAAAATGGTATTGAATTTTATGCTATAAATAGTAGTTATCCTGAAGAAGAATTTGACACGTCAAAAAGTAGAAAAATAAATGCTGATATTTTTATAGACGATAGAAATGTTGGCGGATTTTTAGGATGGGGTGAAATATATCATTTATTATCAGACCCTAATTTTAATCCTAACAGTATTGAAAAAAAGAGAGGTTTTTTTGCCTCTCTTTTTAAAAAATAATTAACCTCTTACTAGTTTAAAATATTCGCGATCAATAGATTCTCTATGATCTGGATGAGCTATATTTACTAAAGCTTTAGCACGCTGTTGTATTGTTTTTCCATAGAGATTAGCTACGCCATATTCTGTTACCACATAATGTATGTGTGCACGTGTAGTAACTACGCCTGCTCCAGAATTTAATGAAGGTACAATTCTGCTAATTCCGCTTTTTGTGACAGATGGTAAAGCAATAATCGCCTTACCTCCTTCACTTAACGAAGCCCCACGAATAAAATCCATTTGACCCCCAACTCCAGAATACATTTCTGCACCAATAGAATCTGCACAAACTTGTCCAGTTACATCCACTTCTATAGCAGAATTAATAGCCACCATACGCGGATTTTGTTTAATAACAGAAACATCATTCACATAATCTGAACTACGTAATTCTATATAAGGATTATCGTTTACATAATCATAAAGACGCTGAGAGCCCATTAAAAAAGTCGCTAAAGCGCGTCCTGGATTTATACTTTTAAAATTTCCATTGATTACATCCTTTAAAATTAAATCAATAACACCATCTGAAAACATCTCTGTATGTAATCCCAAATCTTTGTGATTTCCTAATAACGATAATACAGCATTTGGTATAGTACCTATCCCCATCTGTAGGGTACTTTTATCTTCAATTAAATTTGCAACATAGGCACCAATTTTATGCTCAATTGTTGTAGGTTCAGGAATATCATGCGTAGGTAAAGGCTCATCGCATTCCACAAAAGCATTAATTTCTGAAACATGAATAATACCATCTCCAAATGTTCTTGGCATTTGTTTGTTTACTTGGGCTATAACATAATCTGCATTATCTATTGCCGCTAAAGTAGCTTCAACAGACACTCCTAAAGAACAATAGCCATGTATATCTGGAACAGACACATGGATTAATGCAACTTGTAAGTCTACTATATTGCGTTTAAACAACAATGGCAATTCACTTAAAAACACTGGTGTATAAGATCCATTTCCAGCTTTAATTGTATGTCTAATATTTTTAGCAATAAAGAATGAGTTTACATGAAAACTTTCATGTAATTCTGGATTTGCATAAGGAGCAAAACCTTCGGTATGTAAATGACAAATTTCTACATTACGTAATTCGTCATGTCTTGCTGTTAAAGCATTTATTAATAATTGAGGTACAGCTGCTCCAGCATGTAAATACACTCTGTCGTTAGATTTTATTATCTTTACAGCCTCTGCAGCTGTTACGCATTTATACATAGCTATTCTTTTAGTTTACAAATTACGATAATTTTAAAGGTTTAAAAACTGTTTAAAGTCATATTCCATTACACAAATAAACTAGGTATTTTTAAGTATCTTTGCACTTTATTTTATTAAGATGATTATAGTAAAAACACGAGAAGAAATTGAATTAATGAGAGAAAGCGCATTAATCGTTTCTAAAACATTAGGAGAATTAGCTAAAGCAGTAAAACCTGGTGTAACAACTTTAGAATTAGATAAATTAGCTGAAACATACATTAGAGATCATGGAGCTTATCCTGGATTTTTAGGTATGTATGGTTTCCCTAATTCACTATGTATGAGCCCGAACGAGCAGGTTGTTCATGGGATACCTAACAACACTCCGTTACAAGAGGGAGACATAATATCTATTGACTGTGGTGCTCTAAAAAACGACTTTTATGGCGATCATGCATACACTTTTGCCGTAGGAGAAATTGCTCCTGAAACTCAAAAATTATTGGAGGTGACTAGAGCATCTATTTATGTAGGTTTACGTGAACTAAAAATTGGAAAACGCGTTGGAGATGTTGGGTACGCCATTCAGAATTACTGTGAAGCTCATGGGTATGCTGTTGTAAGAGAACTTGTTGGTCATGGTCTTGGTCGTAAAATGCATGAAGATCCTGAAATGCCTAATTACGGTAAACGCGGGCGAGGTAAGAAATTTGTGGAAGGTATGGTTGTTGCTATTGAACCTATGATTAATCTAGGCACACAACGTATTAAACAACATAATGATGGTTGGACTATTACAACACTAGATAAAAAACCAAGTGCTCATTTTGAACATGATGTTGCAATTGTTGATGGAAAAGCGGAATTACTTTCAACATTTGCTTATGTACATGATGCATTAGGTATTGAAACTAATGAAGAAGATGAATTTAGACAAACAGCGCTTGTACTCTAAATGAAAAATGCCTTTAAATTTGTTTTAAACACCATTCCTAGACCATTACTTATTCGTTTAAGTTATGTTGCACGTCCTATTTTGGCTGCTGCTTTAAAAGGCAATACTTTTACGGATCCTATTGATGGTAAAAGCTTTAAAATGTTTTTACCATATGGTTATGGTACACAACGTAATAATGTACTTTCACCGTCTACATTATCGTTAGAACGCCATCGATTATTATGGTTATATCTTAAAAATGAAACAGATTTTTTTACTGCACCTAAAAAAGCACTTCATTTTGCCCCTGAACAGGCCTTTTACAAACGTTTTAAAGCATTAAAACATTTGGATTATACAACTACAGACTTATTGTCTCCTTTGGCCGATGTTAAAGCAGACATCTGCAATCTACCTTTTAAAAATAATAGTTTTGATGTTATTTTGTGTAATCATGTGTTAGAACACATACCAGACGACACTAAGGCCATGAAAGAATTATATCGCGTTTTAAAACCTGGTGGTTATGGTATATTTCAAATTCCGCAAGATTTAAATCGTACAGAAACTTTTGAAGACGACTCTATTACTGATAAAGCAGAACGAGCAAAAATATTTGGACAATATGATCATGTTAGAATTTATGGCCGTGATTATTTTGACAAATTACGTTCAATTGGCTTTAAGGTAGATGAAATAGATTATACCACTAAACTTTCTAAGCGCGATGTAGAAACATACTGTTTGGCTAAAGGAGAGGTTATTCCGGTAGTTTACAAAACAGCTTAAATCCCTAAGAAATGACTCAACACACTATAATAGCTACTGCCGCACTTTTTGGTATGTTATCTGTAATATTTGGTGCTTTTGGAGCACATGCATTAAAGAAAAAATTAACTACTGAACAGTTACATAGTTTTGAAATTGGAGTTAAATACCAAATGTATCACGCGCTTGCTTTATTAGCTATAGGTTTAGGTTTTAATACCATGCTTCCCGCAAGCATCTACTGGTGTTTCACCATTGGAATAGTACTATTTTCATTTAGTATATATGGATTAGTTTTATCTGATGCAAGAGGAAAAAAAATAAAACTTTTCGGTCCAATAACTCCGCTAGGAGGTTTGCTGCTTGTTATAGGTTGGTTTTTACTACTCTTAAAAATGCTATAAACAGAGACTCTATTCTTCATTCAGGAAATCCATTTAAAGACATTGTAGCTAATTCTTTCTTTTCGTTTTCATAGATTAAAAAGACCTTAAGTTCTGGCCTATTTTCAATAAATGATTTTATACCATCTATTCCCATAGCTTTAAAAGCTGTGGCATAAGCATCGGCAATCATACAATCATCTGTTAATACAGAAATACTCAATAGATTGGTTTTACTAGGATATCCTGTATGTGGATCTATAATATGAGAAAATCTATTCCCTTCTAAATCTACTTTAAATTTTCTATAGGTTCCAGAAGTGGCCATAGACATATCTTTTAATTCTATAGCCCGAAGCAAAGATTGTGTTCCATCAAAATGTGGCATTTCTACACCAACTTTCCAAGGTTTATTTTTCTCAATATTAATGCCTTTTGTTCTTATCTCCCCTCCTATTTCAACTAAATAATTATCAATATGTTTAGATTCTAAAAAACGGCCTACTACATCTACACTATATCCTTTTGCAATAGCGTTGAAATCTATATATATATTAGGGGTATCTTTAATAATCTTTGAGCCTTCAAGTCTAATTTTATCAAGACCTACAGATTGCATGAGGCTATCTATTTTAAGACTATCTAAGCCATATATGCGTTTCTCCGGACCAAAGCTCCATGCATTTACTAAGACACCTATAGTGGGATCAAAAGCGCCATTAGTATGTTTATAAATGGCTTTAGATGCATTAAATACATATGCAAAATGCTTATCTACACTATCTGTTTTATTGTCATTTAAAAGTGAAATATTTGAATCAGGAATATAGGTAGACATCGATTGGTTAACAATTTCAAATAAACTATCCAATTGACTTTGATAGTTGACACTTTTTTCAGAAAAATATTGAATGCCATAAGTGGTACCAAATACAGATCCAGATAACTTTATATGTTCACTAGATTCCTTACAAGAGAAAAATAACGTAAGAACTAAAGTAGTAATTAAAAAATGTTTCATTTAATTTAAATGCGTTTCTATGACTTGAATACCATTGTATTCTATTAAATATTCTTCATTTAGATATATTGGGAGAGATTCACCTTGTGGATTACTTAAACCAACGCCTGCATACAAGACTTTAGCATTTTTAGATCTTGCATGAGCTTTAAAGGTTTCCATCCAAACAACATCATAATTATTAGGATTTTCGGGTAACATAACAACTTTTACTATAACAAAGTAATATTGCCCAGTCTTATCGATACATACAAATTGAGGATGTCTTTTTAATTGGCTATTTATACTTATAAATTCAAACCCACGCTGTTCTAATTCTTTACCAACATGATTCATGGCTAAATTATGTAACTCTTGTGTTGAAAGTGCTTTACTCATATCGCAAAATTACGGTTAAAAAATGTTTAGAACTAAAATTATAAATCAGTTATTGTTATTTTAAGGCAATTTTTACTATTTTAATAGAATTAAATCGAAAAATATGAAGACTACAAAACGATTTAACTCGGCAATACACAAATTATATAATGCTTTTCACAGTAATACATTGCATCCAGAATGCTGTAAACACTGTGCAGTTGGAAATATATTAGATAATACAGATGCCTGGAAACATCTTTCTGACAGCCATGGATCTACCAAATTAAATTATTTGGGACAAGTACATTCAAGTTTAGGACGGCAATTTAACGGTTATACTCCAAAAGAATTACTAGCCATTGAGGTTGTCTTTTTAGAAGCATGCGGGTATGTTTTACCATTACATCATAAAAACAAAAAGCCAAAAAACCCAACAGATAAAGACACATTATTTAATGGCTTATCTGCAGTAGTAAGTTATCTATGTAAACTAGATAATATTCCAGATGTTATGGATTGTAATGCTTTATTTAATTACAAAACCATACATATAGAACAACTACAAAATATATAAGCATAAAAAAAGCCAACTCAAATGAGTTGGCTTTTTTATAGGTTTTAGATTAACCACCGAAGTCGTCAAATCTAATATTTTCGTCTGCAAGACCAAAATCTTCACCCATTTTTTGAACCGCTTTGTTCATTAATGGAGGTCCACAGAAATATAATTCTAAATCTTCTGGAGTTTCATGTTTAGATAGATATTGATCTATAACCACTTGGTGAATAAATCCAGTAAATCCATCTCCATTTGGATCATCTATATCTGTTTTAACTTTCCAGTTATCTGCTTCAGTAGGATCTGATAAGGCAATAAAGAATCTAAAATTAGGGAAATCTTGCTCAAGAGCTCTAAAGTAGTGAATATAGAATAATTCAGCTTTAGATCGTCCACCATACCAATAGGTCACTTTTCTTCCTGTTTTTAAAGTTCTAAATAAATGATATAAGTGAGAACGCATTGGAGCCATACCAGCACCACCACCTACATATAACATTTCTGCATCAGATTCATTAATAAAGAATTCACCGTAAGGCCCTGAAATGGTAACCTTATCTCCAATTTTCTGATTAAAGATATAAGAAGATGCAATACCTGGATTAACATCCATCCATCCGCCTTTAGCACGATCAAAAGGAGGTGTTGCCACACGCACATTAAGCATAATTTTACGTCCTTCTGCAGGATAAGAAGCCATAGAGTAAGCACGTTCTACAGGTTCGTCATTTTTCATAACTAAAGGCCATAGACCAAATTTTTCCCAATCTGCTTTAAATTTATCAGGTTCACCAGGGTGATCTTGAGGGTGCGCAGTTACATCCATATCTGCATACTTAACTTCACATTCTGGAATTTCAATTTGGATATATCCTCCAGCTTTGTAGTCCATATCTTCTGGAATTTCAACTACAAATTCTTTAATAAATGTTGCCACATTATAGTTAGAAACTACAGTTGCTTCCCATTTCTTAATACCAAAAACTTCTTCTGGAATTGTAATTTCCATGTCTTGTTTCACTTTTACCTGGCAAGATAAACGTGCACCTTCTTTTAACTCTTTTCTAGTAAAGTGTGGCGTTTCTGTAGGTAATGCTTCACCACCTCCAGACAATACATGACATTCACACTGAATACATGTACCCCCACCACCACAAGCCGATGGTAAGAATATTTTTTGAGATCCTAAAGTAGATAATAAACTACCTCCAGAACTAACTTCTACTTCACGCTCACCATTGATTAAAATCTTTACAGGACCCGATGGTGATAATTTTTGTTTCACGAACAATAATAAACTTACTAAAACTAAAGTAATAACTAAAAATGCTACTACCGTCGCGATTATTGTTCCTGTTGTTGTTGCTGCTAAAATCGTCATGATATCTTAGTTGATTTCTTTTGTATTATTCGCTAACTCTTTTACGTTTTCTGCTTCAGGAGTTTCTACTGTTGCAGTTTGTTCTTCTTTAGCACCTTCATCATCTCCTCCGGTTAACATACCACCAAAACTCATAAATCCGATAGCCATTAAACCAGTAATGATAAATGTAATTCCTAATCCGCGTAATGCTGGCGGCACGTTAGAATATCTAATTTTCTCTCGAATGGCTGCAATAGCTAAAATTGCTAAAAACCACCCAATACCAGAACCAACACCATAAACAGTTGCTAATCCTAATGTAGGAATTTCTCTAGATTGCATAAATAAAGACCCTCCTAAGATGGCACAGTTCACAGCAATAAGTGGTAAGAAAATACCTAAAGAGTTATATAATGAAGGAGAAAATTTCTCAACAATAATTTCTACTAATTGTACCATTGTAGCAATAGTAGCTATAAATAAAATAAATGATAAGAAACTTAAATCGTAATCTGCATATTCTGCACCTAACCATTTTAATGCACCAGGTTGAAGAATATACTGATCTAATAACCAGTTTAAAGGTACTGTAATTAACATTACAAATACAACTGCGGCACCAAGACCTACTGCTGTAGATACTTTTTTAGAAACAGCTAGGTAAGAACACATTCCAAGGAATGTTGCGAATACCATGTTATCTATAAATATTGACTTAAAAAATAATTCTATATATTCCATATGTTTTAGTATTTAGTTTTGAGTGGTTTAGAGTTGGCAAACGGTTTTACCAACATCTAAGAGCTCAATACTATTTTAGTGATCTTCTACTAATGCTTCGTTTCTACTACGTTGTACCCAGATTATAATTCCTACAACAATTAATGCCATTGGAGATAGTAACATAAAACCGTTATTCTCGTAACCTATAGCGTATAATCCTGTTTTTTCGATTGGGTCTCCTAAAACTTTAAATCCTAATAAAGTACCAGAACCTAATAATTCTCTAAAGAATCCCACGATAACTAAAATTAAACCATATCCCGCTGCATTACCAATACCATCCAAGAAGGATCTCCATGGTCCATTGGCTAAAGCAAAAGCTTCAAAACGCCCCATAATAATACAGTTGGTAATAATTAATCCTACGAATACAGAAAGGGTTTTACTTAACTCGTAAGAGAATGCCTTTAATACTTGATCTACAATAATTACTAAAGCAGCTACAACTACTAATTGCACAATAATTCTAATTTTTGATGGAATAATATTTCTCATTAAAGAAATTACAACATTCCCTATTGCAAGCACAGCCATTACCGACAGCGCCATTACTATTGATGCTTTTAATTGAGCTGTAATAGCTAATGCAGAACATATACCTAATACCTGAATAGTAATAGGGTTATTATCCGCTAATGGATCTGTGATTAATTTTGTGTCTTTTTTTGATAAAAGTGCCATAAATTAATTATTTTTTAAGTTATCGAAATAAGGTTTGTAAAGTTTTAAATCACTTTTAATCATTGCAGTTACCCCATTTCCTGTAATAGTAGCACCGGCAATTGCATCGACCTCATTATCTGTTTTATCTTCATTTTTTGGGTCTGCATTTCCTTTTGCCACCGTAATTCCTTTAAAATTACCTGAAGCATCTAATAAATGTTCACCAATAAAATCATCCATAAAGAAACGTTCTTTAATATTTGCTCCTAAACCAGGAGTTTCTCCTTTATGATCGAAATAAGCACCTTGAACTACCATATTCTCGTCCATAGAAACATATCCCCAAATAGCATCCCATAATCCTTTTCCATAGATTGGAATAACATATAATTTATTGCCATCTTTTTCACCTATAAATAATGGTAATCTTCTTTTAGACGGATCTGCTGCTTTTTCTTTTTTAATATCTATTAAATATGCTTCAGAATCTTCTGAAGTTTCACCATCTTGAATTACAATTTGCTTGGTAATATATTTTTCAAACAATTCAGGAGCTTCATCTGTAGCAACAAAAACTGCACTACCTTCAGTATTATCATTAACCCCCATTGCATATAAAATATTTTGTTGTTTTTCTATACGCTGATTTTCTGCAATTCTAGGCTTTAATGAAGATGCAGTAAAGGCTAATACAGCACCTACTACAAACACCATCACTATAGCGAATATAATGGTATATGAATTTTTATCTGTTCTATTTTCCATTGTTAAGCCGTTTTTACTTTTAAACGTTTCATTCTTTTCTTCACATTACCTTGGATAACGTAATGATCAATTGTTGGTGCAAACACATTCATTAATAGAATCGCTAGCATAACACCTTCTGGATATGCAGGGTTAAAGACACGTATCATGATTGATAAGAATCCTATTAAAAAGCCATAAATCCATTTTCCTTGGGTAGTTTGAGATGCTGTTACAGGATCTGTTGCCATAAATACAACACCAAAAGCAAAACCACCAATTATTAAATGATGCCAAAATTCTGTACTCATTAATGTATAGAATTTGCTAGTTTCAGTAATCCAGCCTGATGATACAACACCATTAAAGATTAATCCCATAGCTAATGCACCAATAACTGCAGACAACATGATTCTCCAACTTCCAATTTTGGTAAATATTAAAAACAATGCACCTAATAGTATTAAAAGTGTAGATGTTTCTCCTACAGAACCCGGAATAAACCCGAAAAACATATCTGCTATTGAATAATCTATATGATGTCCTTGAGCAAGGCTTCCTAAAATAGTTTCACCTGAAATGGCATCTACATTTGCTCCAGCTGCGATTTCTTTTGTACGTTCTACGGCTCCATGAACCCAAACTTTATCTCCAGACATCCATGTAGGATATGCAAAGAATAAGAATGCACGAATAGTTAAGGCAGGGTTTAAAATATTCATCCCTGTTCCTCCAAAAACTTCTTTACCGATTACTACACCAAAAGCAACTGCTACTGCTAGCATCCATAACGGAATATCAATAGGAACAATTAAAGGTACTAACATACCTGTAACTAAATATCCTTCTTCTACTTCGTGATTTTTTATTGTTGCAAAAATAAATTCGATACCTAATCCCACACCGTAAGACACAACTAATAATGGTAAAACTTTAATTAAACCAATATAGAATGCATCCCATGATAAAAAGTCAACAGGAGTGCCCATTGCAGAAAAATGTTGATATCCTGCGTTAAACATCCCAAAAATCAAACATGGTACCATAGCCATGATAACCGTATTCATAGTACGCTTTAAATCATCGGCCGCTTTTATATGAGTTCCATTGTGAGTGGTTTCATTTGGTAAGTATAAAAACGTATGCAAAGCATTAAACGCGGGTGCCATTTTGGTCCCTTTATACTTTTCTTTTAAATTATGTAAATTACTTTTTAAACTCATGATTACCCTATTTCTTTAATCATTAAATCCAAACCTTTTCTAATAATGTCCTGATGTGGCTGTTTAGATACACAAACAAATTCTGTTAACGCAAAATCTTCTGGAGCAACTTCATACATACCCAGAGCTTCCATTTCATCTAAATCTTTATACATACATGACTTAAGAATTTGTAATGGAAAAATATCTAAAGGAAATACTTCCTCGTATTTACCTGTTAGCACAAAAGCTCTATGCTCTCCGTTTGTATTTGTATTTAAATCGTATTTTTTATTAGGACTTAACCATGAGAACGTCATTGCTCTTGAGGTTGAAACCTTATTAAAAACAGGCTTATTCCAACCAAAGAATTCGTAATCGTCTCCTTCTGGTATAACCGTAATTAAATTGCTGTAATAGTCAAGGTTTCCATCAGGTTTAACCTGTTTTCCTGTTAACACATTACCTACTATTATACGGCTATTTGCATTTTGATCGACACCATTATCGTAAATAATTGTAGCGATTTCACTTGCTATTTTAGTTTTAAAATATCTTGGTTTTTTAACCTCAGAACCTACTAAAGCAACAACACGTTCTGCATTAAACTTCCCTGTTAATAATAATTCACCAATAATAACAAGGTCTTGAGGATTAACAGTCCAAACCACTTCACCTTTGTTTACAGGATCAATTTTATTAATTTGAGTTCCTACATTTCCTACAGGATGCGGTCCTGATAGTTTATGAAGCGTTACTCCTGTTAAACCTGCTAGAGGAGAATGCGATCCATTTTTAACAGACACATGCACTTGTCCTGAAGTTAACTTTCCTAAAGCAGTAACAGCAGCTTGTAGCTCTGCCTCCTTACCTTGTAAAGCAAAGTCCAAATCTACAGCTAGAGGAGCGCTATCATAACCCGAAACAAAAATAGCCTTTGGCTCTTTTGACGGATTTGCAATAACATCGTAAGGACGTTGTTTAATAAACGTCCAACATCCTGTAACTTGTAAGTAAGCACTTAAAGCTTCAGCTGTTGCAGAATTAAAATTAATTTTTTCGTGTTCCTGATAAGTTTGCGTTTTGTCTGCTTGAATCTTAATTGCCAAAATTTTACGCTTTTCACCACGTAAAATATCAACAACTTCACCAGAAACTGGCGAAACGAATTGAACATTTTCGTTGGCTTTATCGTAAAATACAGGGCCTCCCGCTTTTACTTTATCACCAACTCTTGCAACTAATTTTGGAATAACTCCGTGAAAGTCTTCAGGCCTTAAGGTGTAAGTATTGCTAATTACAGCACTTTCTAAAGCCTTTTCAGCTTCACCTTTGAGTTTAATGTCTAGACCTTTTGTAATCTTAATGTCGTTTGACATATTTATAAATCTATGTATTAATAATAGTTATACTGATTTCAATGCTGATATGATTGAAAAATCCGAGCAAATTTAAGAATAAAAAGATAAAATAGTTCGATTTACTGCATATCTTATTTATTTATAATAGTTCTAAATAAAAAACGATTTGAGCTTTTAATTTTCCTTATATTTACCTCAATAAATGTACAAAAATGAACATTAAATTTAATCTTTATTTGGCCCTATTTTTTATTCACAGTATTTGTTTTGCTCAAGTACAGCATGAAGTAGCGCCACCAGACTATATAAAAACAATAACTTTTAAAGGCAATACAGACATAAGTGTACTTCCAATTATAGATCTTGGCGAGTCGTTACAACTAGAATTTGATGCCCTTAACGGAAATGAAGACGACTTCTATTATTCTATTGAATATTTTAATTACGATTGGACACCTACTACGCTTATGCGATCTGAATATATTGACGGATTTGATAAACAGCGCATAACAAACTACGACAATTCTTTTAACACCTATCAAATATATTCTCACTACACACTTGCAATCCCAAATGAACAAGTGAGAAGTTTAAAAGTATCTGGAAATTACATGATTAAAGTATACGATGAAAGCGATCAACTTCTATTCTCAAGAAAATTTATGGTTAATGAAGGTGGAGCAAGTGTAGGTGTAAGCATGAAGTTATCTAGAGACGTTAAATTTTTAAACGAAAAACAAACAGTAGATATTATTATTAACTCTAATAACATACAATTTAACAATCCGTTAGAAAGAGTTAAAACTACAATCATACAAAATAACAATTTAAACTCTGCGATTAAAAACGTGAAACCCATGTATACTATGGGACAAGATTTAATTTACAGATATAATAAAGAAACTACCTTTTGGGGTGGAAACGAGTATTATTATTTTGAAAACAAAGATATACGATCTGCAAATAGTGGTATTAATTTTATTGATTTGCACGATCTCTACAACTCTTATTTGTATACTAATACGCCTCAAAGAAATAAACCGTATACATACAACCCCGATATTAACGGTAATTTTGTAATTAACAATATAGATGCCACAGACCCTAATATTGAAGCAGATTATGCTTGGATACACTTTTCACTAAAACTAAACCCGTTGCCGTCAGAAAAATCTATTCATGTATACGGAAACTTTAATAACTACACTATTGAAGAACGTACCAAAATGATTTACAACCCTGAAAAAGGAATTTACGAATGCCCTATTTTATTAAAACAAGGGTTCTATAATTACAAATATGTAACTGTAGAAAATCAGACAGGTATCGTAAATGAAGGAGAGATTAGCGGAAATTACTACCAAACAGAAAACGATTATAAGGTTATTGTATACTACAGAGACCTAGGCGGACGTTATGATAAAATAGTTGGTGTAGGAGAAGCTAGCTCTATAAATATTTCTAATTAGCAGAAATTTAACAACTCTACACTTTTAATATTGCTGCAACAAGAATTTAGGAGTGCTATTAAATTTGTATTTTTGCTGTAAAATATACTTTTATCTAACACATATATGGTTCAATTAGTCACAAGAGGAATAAAAATCTCTGTTAAAACAACATTTGAGGGCACTTTATATAGAAACTATAATGTGGAATATGCTTTTGGCTACCAAATTAGTATTGAAAATAAAAGCAAAGACACCGTACAACTATATGCAAGACACTGGAACGTATTAGATGCACTAAGCACTACACAAGAAGTTTCAGGAGAAGGTGTTGTTGGCTTGAAGCCTATATTACATCCGGGTGAATCGCACACATATAAATCTGGCTGTATGCTAAGTTCGCCATTTGGCGCGATGTCTGGATATTACTACATGATAAATTTAAATAATTCTAAAACATTTAAAGTCAATATTCCTAGCTTTAAACTTAGTGCTCCGTTTGCAATAAATTAAGCACTGTTACCCATTAATTTATTTTAATTTATTAATCTCTCAATCCCATACACTAAATTTTAAAAATGTCGCATTATTAATAGGCATTTAGATATTTATCGCATTACTTTTCCCATTAAAAAATAGTAACTTTGTTTAAATCTAAACATATTTAAACTCAAAAGTATTATGGGAAAAGGATTTTTCAATACACCAATTGCCATTAACGAACCTGTAAGAAGTTATGCCCCTGGATCTCCAGAACGCGAAGCTGTACAAGCTGCATACAAAGCGCTTTTTAATAGTAAAGTTGATGTACCCTTATATATTAACGGAAAAAACGTAACTACTGGGAATACCAGAACAATGTCTCCACCACACGACCACAAACACACTGTTGGTCAATATCATTTAGCAGAAAAATCTCACGTAGAAGAAGCAATTGCTACAGCTTTAGAAGCTAGAAAATCTTGGTCTCAAATGCCTTGGGAACACCGTGCTGGAATTTTCTTAAAAGCAGCAGAACTTATACAAGGGCCATACCGAGATAAAATAAATGCTGCGACTATGATTGCACAATCAAAAACTATACATCAAGCAGAAATTGACTCGGCTTGTGAATTGATAGATTTCTTACGTTTTAACGTGCAATACATGACAGATATTTATCATGAACAACCAGAAAGTACAAGTGATGCTTGGAACAAAGTTGAATACAGACCTCTAGAAGGTTTCACATATGCCGTAACACCTTTTAATTTTACAGCTATTGCAGGTAACTTACCTGCATGCATGGCTTTAATGGGTAATGTTGTAGTTTGGAAACCAAGTGATAGCCAAGTGTTTTCAGCAAAAGTAATAATGGATGTTTTTGAAGAAGCTGGAGTTCCGCCTGGAGTGATTAATGTGGTTTTTGGAGATGCCGAAATGATAACCAATGTGGTATTATCTAGTCCAGATTTCTCTGGATTACACTTTACAGGCTCTACATTTGTCTTTAAAGAACTTTGGAAAAAAATAGGAAACAACATTCACAACTACAAAACTTATCCTAGAATTGTAGGAGAAACTGGAGGTAAAGATTTTATTGTTGCTCATAAATCTGCTAAACCTAAACAAGTAGCGACAGCTATTGTAAGAGGTGCCTTTGAATTTCAAGGACAAAAATGTAGTGCTGCATCTCGTGCATATATTGCAAAAAGCATTTGGGACGAAGTTAAAGCTTATGTTATTGAAGATGTAAATTCATTTAAACAAGGCTCTCCAGAAAACTTTGAAAACTTTGTAACTGCGGTTATACACGAAGGTTCTTTTGATAAATTAGCAAAATACATTGATCAAGCTAAAGCAGATGATGATGCAGAAATTATAGTTGGTGGTGGCTACGATAAAAGTAAAGGCTATTTTATAGAGCCTACTGTAATTTTAACGACTAACCCTCAGTACACAACAATGAGTACAGAGTTATTTGGTCCTGTAATTACAATTTATGTTTATGAAGACGATGCATATAGCGAAACTTTAAAATTAGTTGATGGAACTAGTGAGTACGCTTTAACAGGAGCAATTTTATCTCAAGATCGCTATGCAATTATTGAAGCTACAGATGCTTTACAAAATGCTGCTGGTAATTTTTATATTAATGACAAACCTACAGGTGCAGTTGTGGGTATGCAGCCGTTTGGAGGTGCTAGAGCTTCTGGCACAAATGATAAAGCAGGAAGTGCTCAAAATTTATTACGTTGGGTATCCCCTAGAATGATAAAAGAAACATTTGTAACACCAACAGATTATCGTTACCCTTTTCTAGGAGAATAACTTAAATTATATTCTAAAACTTAAAACCTGTCTTTTTTAGACAGGTTTTTTTGTCTTATTTTTTATTAAGTAAAAATAATATTATTTTAGATGCACAAACAAATTAAACCAAACCATGAAAACTTTTGTATCTATAATAGGCTTATGCCTATGCCTTTTATGCAGCTGTAATTCAAAAAAATCTAATCCAGAATCACAAACACAAGGCTTTCCTTTTTACGTAGGAACATATACCAATAATGAGAGTAAAGGGATTTACAAATATGAATTGCAACCCGATGGCACATTTTTAGAATTAGGTCTTCAATCCATAACAGAAAACCCATCATTTTTAAGTTTTTCTGCAGACAAAAAACACCTACTGGCAGCAAACAAAAAAGACCCTTACCAAGGTAATGTTACTTCTTTTAAGATAACGCCCGATTCTCTTGCTTTAAATAACATGATGTTTTCTGGTGGTTTTAATCCATGTTTCGTTACTACAAACAAAGACAACCAAATTCTTGTAGCCAATTACGGAAATGGAACACTAACTCACCTAGAATTAAAAACCGATGGCTTTTTTAATACAACTATAGATGTAAAAAAACATACTGGAACAGGCACTACCTCTAGACAAGAAGGGCCGCATACGCATGCTGCTTATTTTGTACCAAACAGTGAAGATATAATTGCCATAGATTTAGGCACAAATAGTTTGTGGTTTTACACTTTAAATAAAGACACAAATAAACTGCAACCAAACCCTGAATTAAATTTAACCATGGCTGATGGAGCTGGACCTAGACATTTAACATTTCACCCCAACAACAAATGGATTTATGTTTTAAACGAATTAAATAATACTGTGACTAAAATTGAAAGACAAGCTGGTGGACGTTATAAAATTAAAGAAAGTATATCAACCTTACCTGAAAATCACACAGCAGATTCCTACGCTGCAGACATACATATCTCTTCAGATGGAAAATTCTTATATGCATCAAATCGGGGTTTTAACAGCATTGCCATTTACGAAGTAGACCCAACCGATGGAACCTTAAAAACCATAGGATTTGAACCTACTAAAGGAGAAACACCACGTAATTTCTCGCTATCACCTAAAGAAGATTTTATTGTTGTTGCTCACAGAAACTCAGACAATTTAGTGTCGTTTAAAAGAGATCAAGACACCGGGCTTCTAACTTATGTAGATGAAATTAAAGCACCAACCCCATCTTTTGTTCTTTTTGAATAATAGAACTAACCTTTAAATTTTATTGGAAGATGCACTATTTTTTTAGTCTCGAAAAAATCCTCTTCAAAATAGGTACTTAAATTATAAATAGAAACAGTTTTATAATCTTGTAGTTCTTCTGTTAAATCACCGCCTTTAAGATAAATAATTCCGTTTTTTAAATTGTTTTGTTGTGTTTTTGCAATCTTACCTTTAGTCCAATGTACAAAAGTAGGCATTGCGGCTACAGCACGACTTACAATAAAATCGTATGTATCATCAATTTCTTCCACCCTACTATGTGTCACTTTTACATTTGTTAACCCAAGTCCTTCTACTACCTCAGAAACAACTTTTAATTTTTTTGCAATACTATCTACCAAATGAAACGAACACTCTGGAAACATAATAGCTAATGGAATACCTGGAAAACCGCCACCAGTTCCAACATCCATTAATTTAGTGCCGTCTTTAAATGAAATTAACTTTGCTATTCCCAATGAATGTAAGACATGACGCAGATATAACTCGTCTATATCTTTCCTAGACACCACATTAATTTTTAAGTTCCAATCTTGGTATAACTCCTCTAACATTTGAAACTTCGAAATTTGGTCATCTGTTAAATCTGGGAAGTACTTTAAAATAAGATCCATTTCATTAAATTTTTGGCAAAAATATACATTTTGACAACATTTTTTTATGATTTAAATAATAAGTTACGCCGCTTTATTATTTATATTTGTCCAAAATAGCAACATCCTAATTTAGTTGCTGTTAAATATTTTTTTGTATGAATAATCAAGTATTGTCATTTTCACGTCAAGATCCTGCTAAGTTTTTTAGAACACTTAACAAACGTGTAAATGAATATTTTAAAGAAAATAATGTTAAACGTACTGGAAACTGGAAATTATGGGTTAAAACTGTAATTATGTTTACTATATTTTTAGCACCTTATTTTCTAATCTTAACTACTAATATCCCACAATGGGCACAATTAGTATTAACCATTGTGATGGGAATTGGAATGGCTGGTGTAGGAATGAATGTTATGCACGACGGAAACCATGGTGCATTTTCAAATAAAGATTGGGTAAATCGATTAATGGGAAGTAGTATTTATATTCTTGCTGGAAACGTCTATAATTGGCAAGTACAGCACAATGTATTACACCATACTTATACCAATATACATGGGCATGACGAAGATTTAGAAGCTGGACGTATATTACGTTTCTCTAGACATTCTGAATGGAAATGGCATCATAAATTTCAGCATTATTATTCTGTATTATTATATGGATTATTAACAATTAATTGGGCTATTACTACAGATTGGAAACAAATGAGAAGCTATATGAAACGTAAATTATCTTACGGAAAACTTCCTAGTAAAACAGCCAATTATAGCAAATTAGTCATTTCAAAACTTATTTATATTAGCATCTGGATTGTATTACCAATGCTGATTTTAGATTTAGCTTGGTGGAAAATTTTATTAGGATTTTTCATCATGCATTATACTGCTGGTTTAATATTAAGTGTCGTTTTTCAATTAGCACATGTTATGGAAGATGCAGAAATGCCACTACCAGAACAAGACGGAACAATGAAAAACACTTGGGCCATTCACCAACTTAAAACCACTGTAAATTTTGGAGCAAAAAGCACCATTATTAATTGGTACACTGGAGGCTTAAACCACCAAGTAGAACACCACATTTTCCCGCACATTAGCCACATTCATTATTCTAAGATTTCTAAAATAGTAAAAGAAACAGCCTTAGAATTTAATTTACCTTACAACGAATATAAAACCACCCGTAAAGCAATTGCAGCACATTTTAATTACTTACGTGAAATGGGCATGAAACCAGCTTTACAATCTTAACTATAATTTAAATGAATCCACTTTCTGACAGAATTACCAGTCTGCCTGCATCAGCTACATTAGCTATGGCAGCAAAAGCACGCGAATTAAAAACTCAAGGTATTGATATTATTGGTTTGAGTTTAGGAGAACCTGACTTTAACACCCCTGATTACATTAAAGACGCGGCTATACAAGCTATAAACGACAATTACAATTCATACTCACCAGTAGATGGTTACGTAGAGTTAAAAGAAGCGGTTATTACTAAATTTAAACGCGACAACAACTTAACCTACACACCTGCCCAAATTGTAGTATCTACAGGTGCAAAACAATCTATTGCAAATGTTGCACAGGCTTTATTAAATCCTGGAGACGAAGTATTATTACCAGCACCTTACTGGGTAAGTTATTCTGCAATTGCAACTTTATGCGAAGCAACATTTAAAGAAATCCCTTCTTCTATTGAAGACGACTTTAAAATTACACCTGCACAATTAGAGGCTGCAATTTCGCCTAAAACAAAAATGGTATTCTTTAACTCGCCTAACAACCCGAGCGGAACCATTTATACTGAAGCGGAATATCGTGCGTTAGCTGAAGTTTTAGAAAAATATCCAAATATCTATATTCTTTCAGATGAAATTTACGAGCACATTAACTACGGTACAAAACACTTTAGTTTTGCTGCAATACCAAGCATGTACGACCGTACAATTACTGTAAATGGCGTTGCTAAAGCATTCGCCATGACAGGATGGAGAATTGGATATATTGGTGCTCCAGAATGGATTGCTAAAGCATGTACTAAAATGCAAGGACAAATTACATCTGGAACTAACTGTATTGCACAGCAAGCTACAATTACAGCTTTAAATGAATCTCCAAAACGTATTCAATATATGGTAGATGAATTTAAAGTTAGACGTGATTTAATCTTAGATTTATTAAACGATATCGACGGATTTAAAACAAATGTACCTGACGGTGCGTTTTATGTTTTCCCTAATGTTTCTGATTTTTTTGGTAAAACATTAAGAGGTAAAACAATAAATAATGCTACAGATTTCTCGTTATACTTATTAGAAGAGGCTCATGTTGCAACTGTAACAGGTGAAGCATTTGGTAATAACAACTGTATCCGTATTTCTTACGCAGCTTCTCAAGAACAAATCATTGAAGCTATAGAAAGAATTAAAGCAGCAGTAACCGAATAATAAATTATATTATTTAACTTTTTATAACAAAAAAGCCACAACATCTTGTTGTGGCTTTTTTGTATAACTTATTTTTTTATCACCTATTCCGCCAAAAGAAAGGCGTTAACAACACTAGAACAGTAAAGAGTTCAAGTCGCCCAATAAGCATTAAAAAACTACACCACCACTTCCCTACTGCAGGCAATGCAGCGTAATTTGTTACCGGTCCATAATTCCCTAACGCAGGACCAACATTACCTAAACTTGATGCCGATAGCCCTACAGCCGATTCAAAATTAATACCAAGCATTGAAAATACTAAAGCACCAATTATAAAAGACAACATATAAAGAATAAAGAACGCTAAAACATTAAATACAATATCCCCTGTAACAGCTTTATTATTATAACGCACAGGTAAAACAGCATTTGGATGAAGTGAACGTTTAAACTCCATAAACCCGTTTTTAATCATAATTAAGTGGCGTACCACCTTTACACCTCCTGAAGTACTTCCTGCAGACCCTCCTAAAAACATTAAACCAAAGAAAAACACTACCAGAAAATGTGTCCATAATGTGTAATCTGCCGACACAAACCCTGTCGTAGTAATAATTGAAAGCACCTGAAATAACGCATGCCTAAAAGCACTTTCTGCTTGTCCCCACACCATTGGATGTGTAATCGAAGACATTCCCAAATCTGCTCTAAAATAAATAATAAAAGCTACTATAGCTGTAAAAACAGCTATAAATGTGGTATACAACTTAAACTCTTCGTCTTTTAATATTTTTTGAATTTTCCCTTTAAAAGCAAAGTAACTCAACACAAAATTAGCACCCGCTAAATACATAAATAGAATTATAATGTACTGTATAATTGGCTGATGATTCCAATACGCAACACTTGCATTTTTAGTAGAGAATCCACCTGTAGACAAGGTTGCTAATGCATGATTAATTGCATCAAAAAAAGTCATTCCTGCTGCCCACAATAATAAAGTTTCTGCAAGCGTATAACCAAAATAAATTAACCATAATCGTTTTGCAGTATCGGTAATTCTGGGGTGTAATTTATCTGCACTTGGTCCTGGAGCCTCTGCAGCAAATAACTGCATACCCCCAATACCTAATAACGGAAGTATAGCAATGGCTAACACAATTATACCCATACCACCAATCCAATGCGTTAGACTTCTCCAAAACAATACACCATGTGGAATAATTTCTATATCATGTAATATAGAAGATCCTGTAGTAGTATAGCCCGACATGGTTTCAAAAAAAGCATCTGTAAAATTAGGAATACTCTGTGTTATGATATATGGTAGAGTTCCCGATAAAGTCATGGCTAACCAACCAAATGTAACTATTATATAGCCTTCTCGTTTATTAATTTCTTTTTTATGATCTCTGGTACTGTACATTATAATTATTCCTATTGTAATGGGAATAAGCCCAGAAATTAATAACCTCAATGTATCTCCATCATTATAAAACAAACTCACTAATGTAGAGAGCAAAATAAATCCACCATTAAATAATAATAGAGATCCTAAGAAATAAAAAATAATTTTTTGATTTAATCTCATAAATTATAGGAAGAGTTTTTCTACTTGCTTAATAGATTGAGGTAAACAACATACAACAACACGATCGCCCTGAGAAATTCTAAAATCACCTAAAGCGATAATACCGTTATTATCTCTAATAATACCTCCTATAATTGCCGAACGCGGGAAGTCTATATCTTTAATTAATTTATTACAAATAATAGATCTTGATTTTACTTTAAATTCTAACAATTCAGCATGCATATTATTCAGCTTTGTCATCGCTACAACATCGCCTTTTCTAATGTATCTAAAAATATTATTGGCTGCTAAAAGTTTTTTATTAATCAAAGTATCAATTCCTATAGATTGAGAAAGTTCAAAATAATCCATATTCTCTACCAAAGCAATTGTTTTTCGCACACCTTTAGATTTTGCAACTAAACATGACATAATATTAGTTTCAGAATTCCCTGTTACGGCAATAAACGCATCCATTTCACTAAGATTTTCTTCTTCTAATAAATCTACATGGCGTCCATCTCCATTAATAACTAATACTTTAGATAATTCGTCGGCTAAATCGAAAGCACGATCTTTATCTTTTTCTATCAATTTAACGCGCGTAGACAAGTTGCTTAAATCTCTTGCTGCTTTAAATCCAATTTTACTTCCGCCTAAGATCATTACATTTTTAACTGGAGTATGCGTTTTCCCTGTAAGTTTACAAAGTTCTTCTGCACCACCTTCTGCCGTTATAAAGACCACATTATCTCCTTGTTTAAAGACCGTATCTCCTCTAGGAATAATTGTATATTGGGTTCCAAATCGTTGTATGGCTATGGGTACAAATCGTATTTCTGGAAATATTTGTGCTGCTTCCTTTACAGTTTTACCAACAAAAGTCATTCTACTAGACAAATTTAACCCTACCATAGTTAAGGCTCCGTCTTCAAATTCGTAACTATCATTAAAAGCAGATTGGTCTAATAACAATTTAATTTCTGAAGCAGCTAAAGCTTCTGGAGAAATCAATTCATCTATTCCAAATTTAGTAAACCCGACTTCATCTTTATGATTAATAAACTCTGTGTTAGAAATTCTTGCAATGGTTTTCTTAGCACCTAGCTGTTTAGCCAATACACAAACTGTAATGTTAGTTGTTTCTGAAGAAGTTACAGCTATAACAAGATCACTTTCAGACACTCTAGCATCTTTTAAAATTGAAATTGAAGTAGAATCTCCTTTAATAACTTTAATATCTAAATGTGTATCTGCATAAATCAAACTCTCTTTATTTACATCTATTAATGTAATTTCTTGAGCCTCGTAAGATAAAAGTTTTGCTAAATGAAATCCAACTTCACCAGCGCCTGCAATGATAATTTTCATGTGTGGTATGTCGTAAAAAGTAAAACAAATATAGTGGAATTTATAATTTAAGTAGACTTTTGCAATTAATATAATTATTTGTTTCCAAGTTTCTTAATACATACCGAATAACTTATATTTGCTTAAAAATTTTTGATTTGACAAAAGTAAACCCTTATAAAGACAGTGACTTAGGTAAAAAAGAACAAGTCACTAAAATGTTTGATAATATTTCAGGTACTTACGATGACTTAAACCGTGTAATTTCTTTTGGTATAGATATTAAATGGCGTAAAAAAGTTGTAGAATTAGTTAAAAATACTAAACCAAATACCATATTAGACATCGCTACAGGAACTGGAGATTTAGCTATAAATTTAGCCGAAACACAAGCCGATAAAATTATTGGATTAGATATAAGTCCGGGGATGCTTGATGTTGGAAAACAAAAAGTTAAGGCTAAACAATTAGATGGCACTATTGAAATGATTCTGGGAGATTCTGAAAATATGCCGTTTGCCGATAATACTTTTGATGCGATTACTGTTGCTTTTGGTGTTCGTAATTTTGAAACGCTAGAAAAAGGACTGGCAGAAATTCTTCGTGTACTTAAACCTAATGGTATTTTTGTTATTTTAGAGACATCTGTTCCTGTTAAAACCCCATTTAAACAAGGCTATAAATTATATACAAATAACATTATGCCGTTTATTGGCAAACTGTTTTCTAAAGACAAAAGTGCTTACAAATATTTAAGTGATTCTGCTGCTGTTTTTCCTCACGGCGAAGCGTTAAACAATATTTTAAAGAAAATTGGGTTTATTAATGTGAAAGATTACCCACAAACATTTGGAGTCGCTACCATTTATACATCATCTAAACAGTAATATGAAAAAATTAGTTGTAGTTATATTTCTTTTCCTGATTTCACAATCTAGTTTTGCGCAACTTTTTACGCGTGAAAAGATTTTAAACAATCAAAATTTTGATAAAGACAGATTTAGTTACGGTTATTTCTTAGGATTTAACAATTACGGATTTGACTTTGAATATGAAGATGGTAATGATGAAAAAGAAGCCCCACAGATCCAAATAGAAAAAAGTATAGGTTTTAGTGTGGGTCTTTTAGGAAATATGAGAATTAACGATTATTTCGACCTCCGTTTTGAACCTGGACTATATATTACAAACAGAGATTTAATATTCCCAGAAGAATATTTTACCAATCTTAATTATACATATGATGCCGACGATCTTAAAAGAGAAGTAAAATCGACCTACATACATTTACCTTTAATAATTAAGCTCTCTGCTAAACGACTTAATAATTTTAAACCTTTTATTACAGGAGGTGTGTCTATGTCTTTAAATCTTAATAGTAATGAAAATAACACTGAAGACAACCATAGTGGACAATTTAGAATGACAAAAAACACCTATTATTATGAAATAGGTTTTGGTATCGATTTCTATTTACAATACTTTAAATTCACACCATCAATCCGAGGAATTTTTGCATTAAGTGACGAATTAGTTCGTGACGATTCTTCTGAAGGCCCTAGTCCTTGGACAGATAATATTGCCAGTATGAAAACACAAGGACTTTTTGTTAACTTTACCTTTCAATAGTACGGCGTTTAAACTCACTTAATAAAATAGAAGTTGCTGTAGCCACATTTAAACTCTCTGTTGCCTGTAGAGACCCAAATCTTGGTATAGTTATTTTTTGAGTAATTAAAGCTTCAATGGGTTTTGAAACCCCGTTAGCCTCATTACCCATAATTAAAATACCAGAATCGTTTAGCGCTGTGTGGTTGTATACATTTTCACCCTCCATGAAGGCTCCGTATACAGGAACATTAACTTCTGTTACAAAACGCTCTAAATCAATATAATTTATATTTACACGTGTAATAGACCCCATAGTTGCTTGTACAACTTTAGGATTATAACAATCTACCGTACCTACACTACAAATTAAATCCTGAACACCAAACCAATCGCACAACCGTATAATGGTCCCCAAATTTCCAGGATCTCTAACGTCGTCTAAAGCCACACACAATTTAGATAAATCTATAGGTTTGGATTTCGGAATTTCAAAAATGGCTAGAGCCTTGTTGGGTGTTGTTAAAAAACTAATGCGTTTTAAATCGGCTTCAGAAATAAGGGTTTCTAAATCTGTTTCTATATTAAAAAGCTCGGTTGTATATAAATGTTGTAGTTTTAAGTTGGATTTTAACAATTCTTTAATCGTTTTAATCCCCTCAGCAACAAACACATTCATTTCTGCCCTATGCTTTTTAAGTTTTAATTTATTAATTAGTTTTATTTGATTTTTTGATAACATTCAAATAATGTATTTTTGATTTTATAAGCGACTTATTACGTTTGCTTTATTAAGTTTACATACATAAAACAAGTCTTTTAAACGTTTTTAATTCCTAAAATATACTTGAAAAAAAGGTTATCAAAAATAGTGTTATTTATTTTAATAACAGGTTTTATTACGGCTTGTAATTCTTTAAAAAGAGTTGGAGAACACGAACGCCTTTTAGTAAAAAACACAATATACGTAGATAGTGTTAGAAACACATCAGAGCAGATTGACAATTTATTATACCAGGACCCTAACAAAACCATGCTAGGACTTCCTATTCGACTATACATCTATAACTTAGCTCGACCAAATATTGACTCTATAATCGATGCCGAATTAAACAAATCTGAAAAACACAGAGAACGTTTAGAACGCTTTCTATCTAAAAAACAACTTGCACAATATATAGATAATAGAAAAGGTTTTAACAATTGGCTAAAGACAACTGGAGAAGCACCAACACTTTTAAGTGAGCCTAGAGCGATTAAATCGGTTAAACGATTAGAAGATTATTTTACTAACAATGGTTGGTTTAATGTTTCAGCAGATTACAATATTATTAAAAAAACCAAAAACAAATCTGAAATTGAATACCATGTAAATCTAGGTAAACCATTTAAGATAGACAGCCTGACGTCTAAAATTTCATCCCCTATTGTAGATACTATATATAATAAGTTTAAAGACCGGTCTATAATAAAAAAAGGAGAACGCTATACTACCGATAATTTTGAAGCCGAGCGCGATAGAATTTCAACCTCATTAAGAAATAACGGAATTTATCAATTTAGTCAAGACTATGTTCTTTTTCAAGTAGACACTGTAGGTACTAATAAAAAGGTTAATGTTGAAGTACAAATTAAAGATTACGAATTAAGAAAACAAGATTCATCTTACAGAGTTCCTTTTAAAGTCTATAAAATTAAAGATGTTAATATTTATACAGACTCTAAAATTAACAACAGAAACGCCGCTATACAAGACTCTACAACCTTTAATGGTTATAATTTATACAGCACAGACAAACTTGCGTTTAGACCAAAAGCTTTAACAGACGCACTATTTATAAGTCCAGGAAGAATTTACAGGGATATAGACCGCACACGTACATATAATCATTTAAGCGGATTAAAAACATTTAAATATCCAGATATTAATTATGTTGAAAATCCGGATACAACTCTAACTGCCAACATACATTTAACACCTCTTAAAAAGTTTAATTTAGGTTTTTCTACAGAAGTCTCTACAAGTAACATTCAAGTTATTGGTTTTTCTTTAAGTCCAAGTTTATTGGCTAGAAACATTTTTAGAGGAGCAGAAACACTTGAACTATCGGGGTTCACTTCAATTGGTGCATCTGATGATGCTGGAGATGATAGAGATGTGTTTTTTGATATAAATGAAATTGGTGCAGACTTAAAATTAACTATACCTAGACTATTTTTTCCGTTTAAAACAGATAGTCTAATTCCTAAATTCATGTCTCCTACAACAAAAATAAGTCTATCTATAGCCAGTCAAAAAAATGTAGGACTAGATAAACGCTCACTTACAGGAAACCTAAATTATAACTGGAAACCCAAACGTAACATTACACAGTCTGTAGATTTATTTAGCGCTCAATATGTTAGAAATTTAAATCCAGATAATTATTTTAATGTATATAGCACTTCTTACAACACACTAAATGATATCGCTCAAGATATTGGGTATATATCTAGTGACGAAGATTTATCTATACCAGATGGCACTGAAGCATTTATAACCGGAGTCTTAGGAGACGATCCGCCAAACGACATTTCTGATGACGATATACAAACTGTTAACAATATAGAAGAGCGAAAAATTAGATTAACAGAAAACAACTTAATCGTATCTAGCGCCTACACCTTTATTAAAGACAATCGAAGTTCTATTAGCGATGAAAGCTTTTATATTTTTAGGTTCAGACTTGAGTCTGCAGGAAATTTATTAGCATTAGGTTCTAATCTAGCAAACAGTAAAAAGAATGACGACGACCATTACGAACTTTTCAATGTATCGTACTCACAATATATAAAAACCGAGTTAGATTATACTAAGCATTGGGATTTAGGGCACAGTAACATACTTGCATTTAGAAGCTTTTTCGGGATTGCAATACCTTACGGAAACTCAGATAATATTCCGTTCTCAAAAAGTTTTTTTGCTGGAGGAACAAATGATAACAGAGCTTGGACCGCATACGATTTAGGACCAGGAAGTTCACAAAGTAATGACGATTATAATGAAGCAAACTTAAAACTTGCTTTAAATTTAGAACATCGCTTTAATGTTTTTGAAGATTTATACGGTGCACTATTTATAGATGTAGGAAACATCTGGAATGTCTTAGATAATATAGACGACGATGCATCTACCTTCGATAGTTTTGACTCGCTTAAAGACATTGCAATAGGAACAGGGTTTGGACTGCGTTACGATTTTAGTTTCTTAGTTTTTAGATTCGATATTGGTTTTAAAACCTACGATCCTTCATACACTAATGGCGAACGCTGGTTTAAGGATTATAATTTTGGAAATGCAGTTTATAATGTAGGAATTAACTATCCGTTCTAATACATTTTAAAAATTGTAAAAATTAAAACGTTTTCGCGATTTTTCCCTTACTTAAGAGGTTTAAAAACTAAAAAACACACTTAAAATTGTTACTTTTGGTAATAATCAACATTCACAATAATAAATAGAATATTATGGGACACAATATTAAACCGGGAGTTGCTACCGGAAAAGAAGTACAAGAAATATTTAAATATGCTAAAGAAAAAGGATTTGCGCTTCCTGCTGTAAACGTCATTGGTTCTGATACTATAAATGGTGTTTTAGAAACTGCTGCATCATTAAATGCACCAGTAATTATTCAGTTTTCTAATGGTGGTGCTGCATTTAATGCAGGTAAAGGATTAAGTAACGAAAACCAAAAAGCAGCTATAGCTGGAGCTGTTGCAGGAGCAAAACATGTACATCAATTAGCTGTAGCTTACGGTGTTCCGGTAATATTACATACAGACCATTGTGCAAAAAAACTATTACCTTGGATAGATGGAATGTTGGATGCTAGTGAACAACATTTTAAAGAAACAGGCAAGCCTTTATTCAGCTCACATATGATTGATCTTTCTGAAGAACCTTTAGAAGAAAACATGGAAATTTGTAAAACGTACCTAGAACGTATGAGTAAAATGGGTATGACTTTAGAAATTGAATTAGGTATAACAGGAGGTGAAGAAGATGGTGTTGATAATACAGATGTAGACGACTCTAAATTGTATACACAACCTGAAGAAGTAGCATACGCTTATGAAGAATTAAGTAAAGTAAGTGACCAATTTACTATTGCCGCTGCTTTTGGAAACGTACATGGTGTGTACAAGCCTGGAAATGTTAAACTAACTCCAAAAATTTTAAAAAATTCACAAGAATATATCACTAAAAAATACGGAGTTTCAGACAACCATATAGACTTTGTTTTCCACGGAGGATCTGGATCTACAGTTGAAGAAATTAGAGAAGGCATTAGCTATGGTGTAATTAAAATGAATATCGATACAGATATGCAATATGCATTTATGAGTGGTATTCGTGACTATATGAAAGAAAATGAAGCTTATTTACAAGCTCAAATTGGAAATCCAGATGGCGCAGACGCACCAAATAAAAAATATTACGACCCTAGAGTTTGGCTTAGAAAAGGAGAAGAAACCTTTGTAGCACGCTTAAAAAAGGCTTTTGAAGATTTAAATAATGTGAATACATTATAAAAAAATCTTAGCGTTATGCTAATATTTAAAACAAAATTATAATTTTGGCAAAAATATGATAGAATAAAAATCGAAATGTGATTTAACAGTCCTGCTATTTACATTTCTATTATATTTACATAAATTTAACCTCACAGACATAAAGAAATATTTTTTTTATGTCTGTTTGCTTAACGCTAAACTGAACTATTTTGAAATAATTTATATTTCAAAATAAAAAAAATAAGAATCAATATGTCTTGGTTTAAAAGAAAAACAAAAGGAATTACAACTACCACTAATGAGAAAAAAGACACACCAAAAGGTTTGTGGTATAAATCTCCAACTGGTAAAATAGTAGATACAGAAGAATTAGAACAAAATTTTTATGTAAGTCCAGAAGATGGATATCACGTTAGAATTGGTAGTAAAGAATACTTCGAAATACTTTTTGACGATAACACATTTAAAGAATTAGATGCCGATTTAGTATCTAAAGATCCTCTAAAGTTTGTAGACACAAAAAAATATCCAGACCGTTTAAAAGCTGCTCAAGATAAAACACAACTAAAAGATGCTGTAAGAACTGCCGTTGGTAAATCTAAAGGTAAAGATTTAGTTATAGCTTGTATGGACTTTAGTTTTATTGGTGGATCTATGGGAAGTGTTGTAGGAGAAAAAATTGCACGAGCTGCAAACTATTCCTTAAAAAACAAAATTCCTTTAATGGTAATTTCCAAATCTGGAGGAGCAAGAATGATGGAAGCCGCATTATCTTTAATGCAAATGGCAAAAACATCTGTAAAACTTGCACAATTAGCAGATGCTAGCATTCCTTATATATCATTATGCACAGATCCAACAACTGGAGGAACCACTGCTTCCTTTGCCATGTTAGGAGATATTAATATTAGTGAACCAGGAGCTTTAATAGGTTTCGCCGGACCACGAATTGTAAGAGATACGACAGGAAAAGAACTTCCAGAAGGGTTTCAAACTGCAGAGTTCTTATTAGAACACGGTTTCTTAGATTTCATTACTCACCGTAAAGATTTAAAAAATAAGGTTAACTTATATATAGACTTAATTACAAATCAACCTGTAAGAGCCTAATTTAAGGAACAATATATTTAGACACTTTTTTTACCTAATCAAACAAAAGATTAATATTTACACCTTTATGTAATTTAATATTGCTATATTTGCCGCTTGAAAGAAAAACTTTCATGTACATAAAAATCATTTAAATAAATATTGGAATGTATTTAACAAAAGAGTCTAAACAAGAGCTTTTCGCAAAGCACGGTAAAGGAAAGAACGATACTGGTACTGCAGAAGGACAAATTGCGTTATTCACGCACAGAATTAATCACCTAACAGAACACTTAAAAAAGAATCGTAAAGATTATAATACAGAGCGTTCTTTAGTAAAATTAGTAGGTAAGCGTAGAGCGTTACTTGATTACTTAACTAAAAAGGATATTTTAAGATATCGTGCTATAGTTAAAGAATTAGGATTAAGAAAATAAGAAAAGAGAGGCTTTATGCCTCTTTTTTTAATTAATTACGTCTTGAAAAAGATAAGATAAAAAGCTGTTATATAGTTTTTCATTGGTCACCCACACAACAACTACAACACAACGACCATTGTTTAATTAGAATAAAAAATTTATGATTCCAAAAGTTTTTAAAGAGGTTATAGACCTTGGTGATGGAAGAGAAATCTCTATCGAAACCGGAAAATTAGCAAAACAAGCTCATGGATCGGTCGTTGTAACATCTGGAAAATGTATGTTATTATGTACATTAGTGTCCAATTACAAACAAAGTGATGTAGACTTTTTACCTTTAACGGTAGACTACAGAGAAAAATTTGCAGCAGCAGGACGTTATCCTGGAGGCTTTTTTAAAAGAGAAGCTAGACCAAGCGACGGTGAAGTATTAACCATGCGTTTAGTAGACCGTGTTTTACGTCCATTATTTCCTAAAGATTATCACGCAGAAACTCAAGTTATGATTCAGTTAATGTCTCATGATCCTGAAGTTATGCCTGATGCTATGGCTGGTTTAGCAGCATCAGCAGCTATTCAATTATCAGACGTTCCTTTTGAAACACCTATTTCAGAAGTAAGAGTTGGTAGAATTAATGGTGAATTTATTATCAACCCAACACAAGCTCAATTAGTAGATTCAGACATCGATATGATGATTGGAGCCTCTGCAGATTCAGTAATGATGGTTGAAGGTGAAATGCTTGAAATTTCTGAAGAAGAAATGGCAGATGCTATTAAATTTGCACACGAAGCAATTAAAGTACAATGTGCTGCACAAGTACGATTAGCTGAAGCATTCGGTAAGAAAGAAACTCGTGAATACGAACCAGAGCGTGAAGATAAAGAGCTTGAGCAAAAAGTTTATGATATGGCATACGATAAAGTATATGCCGTTGCAAAAGCAGGATCGTCTAAACATGAAAGAAGTGCCGCATTTGCAGAAATTAAAGAAGAAATAATAGCTACTTTCTCTGAAGAAGAATTAGCAGATTATGGCGATTTAGTTTCTAAATATTATAGTAAAGCTGAAAAAGCTGCAGTAAGAAACCTTACTTTAGAAGAAGGTTTACGTTTAGATGGTCGTAAAACCGACGAAATTAGACCAATCTGGTGTGAAGTAGATTATTTACCATCTACACACGGATCTTCAATTTTTACTCGTGGAGAAACTCAAGCATTAGCAACAGTTACTCTAGGAACTTCAAGAGAAGCAAACCAAATAGACATGCCATCTTTTGAAGGAGAAGAACGTTTCTATTTACATTACAACTTCCCTCCTTTTTCAACAGGTGAGGCACGTCCTCTAAGAGGAACGTCTCGTCGTGAAGTAGGACACGGAAATTTAGCACAACGTGCTTTAAAAAATATGGTCCCTGCAGATTGTCCGTATACTGTACGTGTAGTATCAGAAATTTTAGAATCTAATGGTTCGTCTTCTATGGCAACTGTTTGTGCTGGAACTATGGCATTAATGGATGCTGGTGTGCAATTAAAGAAACCCGTTTCTGGTATTGCCATGGGATTAATTACAGATGTTGAGTCTGGAAAATACGCTGTATTATCTGATATTTTAGGAGATGAAGATCACTTAGGAGATATGGACTTTAAAGTAACAGGAACTGCAGATGGTATTACAGCTTGCCAAATGGACATTAAAGTAAAAGGGTTATCTTATGAAATTCTTGTTAAAGCTTTAAAGCAAGCTCGTGAAGGTCGTTTACATATTTTAGGATTAATTACAGATACTATATCCGAACCTAATAAAGATGTAAAAGAACACTCTCCAAAAATGATTTCTAGAAGAATACCTAACGAATTTATCGGTGCTTTAATTGGCCCTGGAGGAAAAGTTATTCAAGAGATGCAAAAAGAAACAGGAACTACTATTGTTATAAATGAAGATCCTGTAACTGAAGAAGGTATCGTTGAAATTTTAGGTGTAGGTAATGAAGGCATAGCCGCTGTTCAAGCTAAAATTGATGCTTTATTATTTAAACCTCAAGTAGGAAGTGTTTACGAAGTTAAAGTTATTAAAATGCTTGATTTTGGAGCTGTTGTAGAATATGTAGATGCTCCAGGTAATGAAGTTTTATTACACGTAAGCGAACTGGCATGGGAACGCACAGAGAATGTATCAGATGTTGTTAATATGGGAGATGTATTTGATGTAAAATACTTTGGAATAGACCCTAAAACACGTAAAGAAAAAGTGTCTCGTAAAGCAATTTTACCAAAACCAGAAGGTTATGTATCAAGACCACCACGTGACCGCGATGATAGAAAACCTAGAGATCATAGAAATCGCGAGAATAAACGCGATGACAGAAAAACTAGAGAAAAGAGAGATTAATTTTTTATTCTTTTAATCTTATATAAGCCAATCTTAGTTATTTAAGATTGGCTTTTTCATTGTGTTATCGTTCTTTAATTTACAACAATACAACATTATAATAATCAAATAAATTTCTTTTAATCCGATATAAAAATAAATTACAATAGCATTAAAAGAGATAAAAATAAAGAATTTGTAAAAAAATGTGTTCAATTTGTAACATTTATAAATATACTTACGTATAACTAATTACAAAGGAGTATTCACATAATTATTTACAGAAGAACTTTACATGAGACAACTTAAAATTACGAAGCAAGTTACAAATAGAGAAACAGCTTCGCTAGATAAATATCTTCAAGAAATTGGAAAAGTTGACTTAATTACTGCAGATGAAGAAGTAGAATTAGCGCAACGTATTAAAGCTGGAGACCAAGTCGCTTTAGAGAAATTAACAAAAGCTAATTTACGTTTTGTAGTTTCAGTAGCAAAGCAATATCAAAATCAAGGTTTAACATTACCCGACTTAATTAACGAAGGAAATTTAGGTTTAATTAAAGCTGCACAACGTTTTGATGAAACGCGTGGTTTTAAATTTATTTCTTACGCTGTATGGTGGATTCGTCAATCTATCTTACAAGCTTTAGCAGAACAATCTAGAATTGTACGGCTTCCTTTAAATAAAATTGGGTCTATTAACAAAATTAATAAAACATTTGCTTTTTTAGAACAATCTCATGAACGCCCACCAAGCCCAGAAGAGATTGCTAAAGAATTAGACATGACTATTAATGATGTTAAAGAGTCGATGAAAAACTCTGGAAGACATGTAAGTATGGACGCTCCACTAGTAGAAGGTGAAGACTCGAACTTATATGATGTACTAAACAGTGGAGAATCTCCAAATCCAGATCGAGAATTATTACATGAATCTCTACGTACAGAAATAGAGCGCGCTTTAGAGACATTAACGCCTCGAGAAGCAGATGTAATTCGTTTATATTTCGGATTAGGGAATCAGCACCCAATGACTCTTGAAGAAATCGGAGAAACTTTTGATTTAACACGTGAGCGTGTAAGACAAATTAAAGAAAAAGCAATTCGTAGATTAAAGCATACCTCTAGAAGTAAAATTTTAAAAACATATTTAGGATAACTATTCTAATACTAGTAACAAACAGTTAATACTCTTTAGAGTAAAAGATAACTGTTCGTTTTTTGATTGATGAAAGAACCCTTGGCTGATTACCGAGGGTTCATTTTTTTATATTACATTTGCCCAAAATTTACACACAATGAGTTCAAAATTAATAGCTCCATCTATATTAGCAGCAGATTTCGGAAACCTGCAAAGAGACGTTGAAATGGTTAATAAGAGTGAAGCTGACTGGTTTCACATCGACATTATGGATGGTGTTTTTGTGCCAAATATATCCTATGGCATGCCAGTTCTAAAAGCTATTACTAAACATGCTAAAAAAACTATAGATGTACATTTAATGATTGTAGATCCAGATCGATATATTAAAACATTTGCTAATTTAGGAAGTGATATTTTAACTGTACATTTTGAAGCTTGTACACATTTGCATAGAACGCTTCAAGCAATTAAAGCAGAAGGAATGAAAGCAGGGGTAGCTTTAAATCCACATACAAATATTAATGTACTAGAAGACACAATTAATGATATTGATGTCGTTTTAATAATGAGTGTTAACCCTGGGTTTGGTGGCCAAAGTTTTATAGAAAATACCTATAATAAAGTTAAACAATTGAAAACCTTAATAGCACGTAAAAAAGCTCCTACATTAATTGAAATAGATGGCGGAGTTACTCAAAACAACGCTAAAGAGTTAGTAAATTCTGGAGCAGATATTTTAGTAGCAGGTAGCTACGTATTTAATAGTTCAAATCAGTTAAAAACAATTTCTGATTTAAAATCGATTACCAATTCATAATAAAAAATTAAACTATTGTTATTTTTAAATACAATATATTTTGATTATGTTAGTACTCGAATCGATTGATTACCATTAAACTAAAAAAAATAAATTCTCGTCTATTTAACCAAAATAAACTTCATTTATAAATATTTAAACATTATTTTTAACAAAAAAATTAATATGAAAAAGATTACAGCCATACTTTTTTTTCTAATGTGTACTACATTTGCTTATAGCCAATATAGAGGTTACGATGAGTGGATTGCTAGTGTTGGTATAAACATCGTTGATAATAGTGCATTTAAAGACCCCTTAAAAGGTACTGAAGATTGGAGTTTTAGCACACCAATTACTTTAGGTATTGAATATAAATTCGATGAATACTGGGCTTTAAGTTCAATGATTTCTTTTAATAAAATAGATGACTTTTATGTAGATTATGGACAATCACAAGAAACTGGATTATCTCAAGGATGGCTTGATGAGAGTGGTAGCTATTTTTCTTTCGATGTTAATGGTAAATTCTATTATGATGAACTTATAGCACGTAATGACAAAATAGATGCATATGCAGGTTTAGGTTTAGGATATTTTGATGTAAATGAAGAATCTAATATTTCAGGGAACTTTTTACTTGGTTTAAGGTTTTGGTTTGCTCCTGAATATGGTGTAAGAGTTCAAAGTATGGCAAAATTTGCATTCGATAATGAAAAGGTTTATGCAAATAATAACTTTATACATAGTATAGAATTTTTATATAGATTCTAATTTAAATGGTTGTATAATCCTAAATAAACGATACAGGATTACTAAAGGATAAAAATAATTAAACCTGAACAATAGATTTATTGTTCAGGTTTTTTGATTTATACCGTTTTGGTTTTAAAGCATTTTGTTGGTGCATCTGTGTTAGAGTTAGCATGTTATTTGATAAATGTGGTCTTTTAGTGTTGTAAACCTTAATAGCATTTTTAATCAAATTAGTTTTTAGTGTTAGATCAATATTATGTTTAGCTATAGCAAATTCCTGTTTTAAAATACCATTTATGCGTTCTGCAATAGCATTTTCGTAAGGATCATATTGTTCGGTCATACTAGGCTTTATAATATTATCATTTAATATCTTTTGATAGTCATCAGAACAATATTGTAGGCCTCTGTCTGAGTGATGTATTAAATTTTGATATTTATATTTTCTGTTTTTAATAGCCATTTCTAAAGCCAATATAGATCCTGAAGCACTTAAACTATCAGACACGTTATAACCAACAATCTTCTTAGAATAAGCATCCGTAATCAAAGCCAGATATGATGGATTTGCTCTATTTCCGATGTATGTTATATCGCTAACCCAGACTTGTTCTGGTCTTTCAATCTCTAATGTGTTTACTAAATTTTTATGCCTTCTAAAACGATGATGTGAGTCTGTTGTAATATGATAACTTCTTTTTGGTTTTATTAGTAGATTATTAACCTTTAGTATTCTAAAGAGCTTATCTCTACCAATATTTAAAAGTGTTAATTGTGGTTTTAGTATGTGATACAGTTTTCGAGTTCCAAGCCTTGGCATGGTTACCCGAATAGATTGTACTAGAGTTATTACCTTGTGAGCGATACTTTGTTTTTGTCTTTTAGACTGTACCAATCTATAGTAAACCTGTCTGCTGTCACAGATAGAAACTACGGTTTCTTTGTGTGCTTCTTTGAAGCGGTCAACCACTCGCGTTTGTAATTTTTTCTCACATCAATATTATATTCTTTTTCAGTCATATCGACCATCATATCAAAAAAAATAACTTTCTTATCTGCACGTTCTACTAGATATTCAGCGCGTGCTTTCTGTTTTTCTGAAAACTAAACTTATTATGCTTCTAATTCTAAAATACGTTGTTTTGGAGTTTTAGACATGCTTATGGGTAATTGGTGTTGCCAATCAAAGTTATCATATTTTTTTAACCATCTGGTAATTGTAGATCGTAGATCCTGCTTGAATGCCATATTTGTCTCGTGCTTGACTTCTGGTTAAAAAACCTGGTTCGATTTCTTACACGACTTTTCACTTAAAAGAAAGTGAGTAATCTTTTTGAGTTCGTTTCACATACCCTGAATTTTCTGATGTTTCCATTACACTGTGTTTTTAGTGTATCGCTATTTCAGGACGGGGACAGTAGTAATATAAAAAAGCTCTAATTACTAATTATAAATAGAGCTTTTATTGATTATTTTTTATTAAAAAAAACTAAGAACTTACTCTTTTAAAAGTTAGAACTTAAATACAGCACTAAGATGAACGCTATAATCCTCTTATTTTTTTCTTTATAAACTCTTTAAACCACGTCCAAGAATACACTTCAGGGACACTTTCTTCGCTATGATATCCGTAGCCATAACCATAATTATAACCGTATCCTTTCGATTTATTACCATCACTAATACTATTCACGACATAAACCATATTGTTTAGTTTTTTATTGAGATATAAATCATTAGAAAAACCTAATAATTTTTTCTCTGTAAAGCCGGCTCTTGTTACATATACTGTAGCATCTGCGTGCTGGGAGATTAAAAGCGTATCTGATACCAAAATTATTGGAGCGGTATCAACTATTATATAATCGTATAAATGTTTAGCTTCTTCCAAAAGCATTTCAATTTTCCCATTAGAGAGTAACTCTGTTGGATTAGGAGGTATGGTACCAGCAGTTAATACATCTAAATAATCTACGTTATAAATACTCTTTTGCAAATATTGCTCCCAAGAATCACTATCTCCAAAAAGGTAGTTAGAAAGCCCTTTCGCTTTTTTAGAACCATCTGTAACTGCAATTTTAGGATTTCTCAAATCGGCGCCTATCAATAATACTTTCTTATTGATACTAGAGAATGATAATGCTAAATTCACAGACACAAAAGTTTTTCCTTCTCCCTTAATAGTAGATGTCACATATATAATATTAGCAACATCTTTTTTATTAGAAGTTAAAACATATTTTAGATTTGCACTTAATATCCTGAAAGATTCAGCTAGAATTGTTCTATCATGAGGATTAGAAAATAATTTCTGTTCAGATTTAAGTTCTGGAATTTCTCCTAAAATAGGAATACGTTTTGAATTATTTAAAACGTCTATTTTATCATGAATTTTGGTATCTGCTTTAAACATAAGAAATAAAATACCAAATGGAATTAATAGAGCAACTAATATACTTTTCAAATATATCCCTTTTGAATCAGGGCTTATTGGGCGACCCGAACTTGAAGCGTACTCAACAACTTTAACAGATGGAGAAGTAATAGCTAAATTAATGGCGGCTTCTTCTCGTTTTTGAAGTAATAATAAATATAAATTCTCTTTAATATTTTGTTGACGCTCAATTGAACGTAAAACCTTTTCTTTTTGAGGCATGCCCTTAATTAAACCTTTAGCTGAATTTTCTTGACTCTTCAATCTATCTAAAGCAGTATTTAATTGTTCAAAATAAGAGTTTAATGAAGTTTTTAGATTACTTTTTAAATCTAATAGTTGACGATCTAAAGCTTGAACTTTAGGATTTTGTTCACCTGCACTAGCGATTAAATTTTCCCTTTCCATTACAATCTTATTGTATTGAGAGACCATACCATTAGTATTAACACTTTGTAAACCTACATTCTCAGGCATTAATGAACTTAAATTATCCGTATAAATAGGTTCTTTTAATAAATTAGCAAGGGCTATTTGATTTTCTAATTCAAGCACTGCCTGTTCAGAGGATGTTCTCTTACTCATGCTATACCCTACATCTGAACCAAACGTTACTAAATTATTGTCTTGTTGAAAAACTTTTTTATTATCTTCTATTGAATCTAATTCCTCTTCTAAATAAAGAAAACGATCATCAACAAAATCTATAGTACGTTGATATACTAATTGTCTATCAATTACACCATCTTCGTTAAACTGTTGAACTAATTTATTTAATGTTGCTTCAGATCTTTGTCTATTTTCTCCTGCTATGGATATCTGTAGAATCTCTGTAGCTCCTACTTGACTTATAGAAATAGAGTTTGACAAGCTATTAGCAGCAGAAGAAATTGGTTGAACAGTTACAATATAAGTTAAACCTATATGCTGTTTAATCCATTTTTTTGATTGAATTAAAAAAGGGAAACCTTCTCTTGGCGTATTTAGATTATACCCATTAATTGAAAATTTATCTAAATGCTCTTCACCTTTACTAATATTTAAGCCACTTTCTGTAACCTCAATATTAAATCTAGACCATCCAATTTTGTTGTTAGGCTCTAAATACACTAATTTTAATGCTCCCTGCCACTGTTCTTTGCTAGTAAATTGTCCTTCAATAAAATATCTTATATGTAAATCTAAACTATCTACAACTTTTGCTAATAAACGATTAGATTTAATAATCTGAATCTCATTTTCGAGACTTTTAGAATCAGAGAATAATGCACCGCCTCCTTTTGATGATAATTCTAAACCTTTAGATTCATTTAAAATCTTTATTCGAGCTGATGATTGATATACTTCGGGAGTATATCTCAAATAAATAAAAGCACCTAATACCCCTAGAATTAGACATAATACAAACCATTTCCAATAATGTAAATAATTTAAAATCTCTTCTTTTATATTAATACTTGAGTTATTTTCCTCTAAACTATTATTTATATTCTCTTCTGCCATTTGTTTTAATTTTGTAATAGTAATATTATAGTTAAAGCAAAAGAGACAACCCCAAATAAACCAGTATAATTTGTTATGTATCCAGCTTTTTTAACTGCGGGACCGTTTTGATCAACAACAATTATATCATTTTGTTTAATAAAATAATAAGGACTATTAAACCAATCCGTTTTTGTCATATCAATATGCCCAACAGTCCGCACTTGATCGACTTCCCTAATAATCATTACATTCTCTCTCATACCATATATACTCAAATCTCCAGCCATCCCGAGAGCCTGAGGTAAAGTAATAGTCTCTTCATCATAATCATAAGTACCTGGGCTCCCAACCTCACCCAACACAGTAAATTTTGCATTTACGATACGGACAATTACCGTAGGGTCTTTTAAATGTCCCTTATCTATTAAAATTTTTCTGATGTATGTTTCTAATTCTTTAGTAGTTTTATTTTTGACCAATAAGGTTCCTAAAATAGGAAACGTAATATTACCTTCAGTAGATACTAAATATCCTAATTGCTTTAAAGCCCCCGAATTGTTACTATTACCAGTCGAAGAACCAATCCTATTATAAGGTGCTGCAGCCTCTGGCACTAAAGATTTTACAGTTATATTCAAAATATCATTAACCTGAATTTTAGTTGTATTAAAAATAACATCCTTTGGAATATTCTCATAATCTTGAAAATAAAGAATTTCCTTTTTTGTAGCACATGCTGTAATAAAAAGAAAAGCTAAGATTATGCTTAGCAATTTGAATAATTTCATTGAAACTTTTTTTATTTAATTTACAAATATAAACGTAATAGATTCAATCACAAATGTTTTATTTTGCTTTAGAGTAACTAATTACATGTAGTTTTCTTAATAATTTATTCATCTTAAATCGTTTATTAAAAACGCTATAATTAATAAAGAAAGGTAATGAAAACATAATTATTCCAGATAGAATAATCACTAACAATAATAAATTCACACTTAAGTCCTGAAACATCAAACTTGAAATTAATACTGAGGTAGAAGCTATTGCTATCACAATTGTGACTTGCCAATGCTTTAACCCTATTTGTAACATTTGATGATGTATATGATTTTTATCCGGACTAAATGGGTGTTTTTTATAAATGACTACACGTACATAAAAGATTCGCAAGGTATCTAATAAGGGAAAGAACAATATAGCCAATACCAATAAAGGTGCATTTGAATGAAATTGTGATATTGGATTTGATTGATTAAGATGTATAAAAGCAATAGACTGAAACGCTAGCAAAAACCCGACAACCATAGAACCAGTATCTCCCATGAATATTTTTCTTACTTTAGAAAAATTAAAATATAAAAAAGGGATTAAGGCACCTACTAAAGCTAAAGACACAACTGTTAAAGACATTTCTTGCATTTTAAAAAACAAAAATCCATAAAATAGAGAGACTAATAAACCCACAGAACCTGCTAACCCGTCCAATCCGTCTATTAAATTATATGCATTTATAATTAAAATAAAGACAAATAATGTAAAACCTATGGACACAAAATAAGGTAATTCGCCTATACCCAAGATTCCTGAGAATGTTAGAATTCTTATATCTGTAATTAAAATGACCATTAAAGCAGCTATGATTTGACCTAACATTTTTTTCTTTGGAGAAAGTATTAAAATATCATCTTTCACCCCTAAAAAAAACAAAATAATTAAGGCGCCAACAACAGGCATTAATAATTTAGCATCTAAAAAAGCACCTGAAAGCGTTAAAACAATTGCTACAGCAAAAAATATTCCTATTCCACCTAAAGTTGGAACGGTTTTAGAATGCACACTACGTTTATCAGGAACATCCACCAATTGTTTAGCATGAGCGATAAAAATTATTGTAGGGAAAGCTAAAAAGGCCGTAATTAATGCGAGTAAAAAAGGAAACAATAACAAAATGGTACCATATCCTTCTTCTATAATTGAAGTAAGTAAATTCATTAATAGCGATTTTAAAAATCAAACACCTCACTATATCAGGCTATATGATTTTTGGGGTTGGTTTATTTTTGAAAAATAATTTAAGAAATCTAAATCTTTATAAAATTAATTAAAATATTCTTCCTATATGAGAAAGGCCCTAAAAACATTTGAATGTTTTATGGCTTTCTCAAAAACAAAAATAGTTTTTACTTTTTAAAAAGTTGAGGAATCTTTGATAAGTTTTTAGAACAAATTACTACTAGAGGATTTCTTAAATTATTTTGTTTAACAGCTAAGTAGTCTTCTCTAGTTTTCAACCAAATGTTTTTAAGACTTCGATTACTTGCTCCTCCCACTCTCATTTTTGTTATAACTTCTGGTAGATACGCAAATGTTAATGTATTGTCTTTAAATATACGCAACATTAAATCGTAATCTGCTGCTATTTTAAAATTTAAATTGAATACTCCATACTTAGTATAAACAGATTTCTTTAAAAACAATGTTGGGTGAGCTGGCATCCATCCTTGCATTAATAAGCTTTCAGAAAAAGGTTGACTCTTCCAATTTCGAACAATTTTATTCGAATTTATTGAATTAATATAATGTAAATCACCATAAACTCCATCAACTTCTTTAGCTTTAAAAGCATCAACAATATGACTAATGGTTTCTTTAGATGCAAAAAAATCATCAGAATGTAAAAAACCTACTATATCTCCAGAAGCTTTTTCAATACCTTTATTTAATGCATCGTAAATACCTTTATCAGGTTCTGAGACACTAATTACATTTGGGTATTTTTCTTTAACCTCATCAATGACCTTTAATGTATTATCTGTAGAGGCTCCATCTATTATAATATATTCAATACTGGGATAGTCTTGACTTAGTACTGAGTTTATACACCCATCTAGAGTTCTCTCACTATTATACGTTGCTGTAATTATTGAAACTTTCATTACTTTATTTCTCTTTTTCGTATTTCTTTGGCAGGATTTCCTTGATAAATGTAATTTGCTTTTAATGTGTTTGTTGCAACAGAATTTACAGTCAGAATAGCATGAGACTCTATTTTTACATCAGGACAAACTACAGATTTTGCACCTACCCAAGCACCTTCTTCTAGTATAATTTCTCCAAGCATTAAATCGAAAGTAGTTTTTTTATAATTATGATTTCCACATAACAACATCGCTTCCTGAGAAATGCACACATGATTACCTATAGTAACCTGAGCCAAATTATCTATCCATACATTTTCTCCTATCCAAGTATAATCTCCAACAATTAAAAGCCAAGGATACTTAATATTTACACCAGGCTTAATGACAACACCACTTCCTATTTTTGCACCAAAAAACCGTAATAAAGAAACTTTTAATCCTGAACTAGGGTTTAGTGGATTGATAAAAAACAAAACGTTAATAAAATACCAACACAAGCGTTTTAGTTTACCACCGGGTTGATACCAAGCGTTATTATATGTTGATAAATCTGTTTTCAATTAGTTATCTGCTTTTAATAAATTATCGAAATATGCAATGGTTTTTACTAAACCTTCTTCTAAATGAATTTTTGGTTCCCAACCATTTAGTTCTTTTTTTGCTAAATCTATTAATGGTTTACGTTGTAAAGGATCATCTTGAGGTAATGGTAGGTGAATAATTTTGGACGATGAATTAGTCAATTCAATTACTTTACTTGCTAATTCCATCATAGTAAACTCTACTGGATTTCCGATATTAACAGGTCCTGTAAAACCATCTCTGCTTCCCATCATACGTATAGTTCCTTCAACTAAATCATCTACATACTGAAAAGAACGTGTCTGACTTCCATCTCCAAACATAGTTATATCTTCACCTTTTAGAGCCTGTACAATAAAGTTTGAGACTACTCTACCATCGTTAGGATTCATATTTGGACCATACGTGTTAAAAATTCTAATGATTTTTACTGCAACTTCATTTTGCAAATGATAATCCATAAATAAAGTTTCTGCGCAACGCTTTCCTTCATCGTAGCATGAGCGTAATCCAATAGGATTTACATTTCCCCAATACGATTCTGGCTGTGGGTGTACTGCTGGGTCTCCATAAACTTCACTAGTTGATGCTTGTAATATTTTAGCTTTGACACGTTTTGCCAATCCTAACATATTTATAGCGCCCATTACCGATGTTTTAATCGTTTTAATTGGATTGTATTGGTAATGTACAGGAGATGCAGGACAAGCCATGTTATAAATCTCATCGACTTCAATCATAAATGGCTGAGTTACATCATGACGAACCAATTCAAAATAATGATGATCCATTAAATGTTCTATATTCTTTTTACTTCCAGTAAAATAATTATCTAGACAAATCACTTCATTGCCTTCGTTTAAAAGACGTTCACATAGGTGTGAACCTACAAACCCGGCTCCTCCGGTGATTAAAATACGCTTCATTTTTTACTATTTATTTTTAATTGAATAATTGTCTATTTGCATTCAGCACATCTGGATTTTCACATATCTGCTTTGCAAATGTATATCCTTTTTCTGAATAGTGGTTAAATTGATTTTGATTGAAGGAAGCGAAAAACATAATAACATCTATAAATTTCTGTTCTTCTGTTAAAGGGATATCCCAACCTAATTGCTTCTCTTCTAAGTTTCTCCATGGAGTTTGGTCTGATATAATTACAGCACATCCATTTTGCCATGATTCTACAATAACGTGCCCATAATTTTCATTATGTGTAGGTAAAATCATACCGTGATGTTGTTGTAAATGAGCCGATAATTGCGCATGAGGAATGGCTCCTAAATATTCCGTCTGAATGTGATTAGGAAGTTTTGAAATATCATTTTGACACCGTTCCCAATATTCCTCATCATCTATTGGTCCAATAATGGTAAGCGCTATATTATATTTTGAATCGACTTTAGACAAAAATTCTAAAGCTTTATGTAAATTCTTTTTTGGATTTATTCGGGATAAGAAAAACAGTTTTAATTCATTTACTATTTTTACTCTCTCTTTCAATTCAGGTGTTATTTGAGGCAAATTAGAAGCTAACTTATATTGAAAATGATTACCAAAAACAGCTTTAATTTCTTCGACTTCTGTGTTTGCTGTAACATGCCAAGTGACCACCTTATGAAATCCGAATAATTTATACAACGTAAGAAATAATTTTTTTTTATTTCGTTTTATATTTAAAGCCCCTGCCCCTAACATCCCTCGTGGAGCCAAAATAATCTTAACATCCATACTTCGAGTTACCAAAAGAGGTAAAATAGAAAACTTAAACGAAAACAGAGAGTTTAAGTACACAATATCATAGGTCTTAGCTTTAAGAATATCTTTATAAACTTTAATATTTTGGTGAGCTGCATCTAAATATATAATAGAATAACTCGCCTTTTTTATAAGTTCATTGTACGCAATATTTGGATAAGGCTGTACTTCTCCTAAATCTGTATTTGACGTTACAATTGTAAAATCAAACTCATTATGTAAATTACTTACTAAATTATTTACAGATTGTATTGGCCCTCCTGCTTTATAGCCCGGTAAAAACCAATCTACGAAAATTAAAATCTGTTTTTTACTCATTTAAAACAGTTTTATAAATACTCATATAATCGTTTGCTATTTTATCTAACTGAAAACGTTTCACATTTTCAAGTCCTTGATTAATTAATTTTTCACGCAAATTATCGTCTTCAATAACATCTTTTAATGCCTTTGTAATTTCTTGTTTTAATCTTGGATTAATCAATATTGCACCATTTCCTGCAACTTCTTTCATAGCTCCTATATTTGAGGTGATAATAGGTCTTCCAATAGTTTGTGCTTCTATAATTGGCATACCAAATCCTTCATAAGTTGAAGCAAATACTAATACATCACAATCCGAATATGCTTGTACAATCTCAGCATATGGAATATTAAACTTATTAGTAAAATCAATATTAAAAGCTCTTAATAACGCTAATTGCTCTTCTGATAATTTTCCTATAATTGTAACTGTACAATTAACACCTTCTATAGCTTCTAGAGTAAGTTCTAAATTTTTATTTGGTTTTGTTCCTACTAACAGTACATTTGGTTTGTTGCTGTTAAAATCTTTAGGTGTATACTGTAAATTAACGTTTACTGGATTATAAACAACATGAATTTTATGCTTTGCAAAAGGGATAACTGGGATTAATTCATGTCTTGAAAACTCTGATATGACTGTTATTTTTTTTACAAATAATGCGGGTAACCAAAACCATAAAAGTTTAATTAATTGTTGCTTTAATATAGAACCTTTAATTATAGATTTTACATCATGTATTGTTAAAACAGTATAACGTCCTGTTACCAAAGCCATGTAGTGTACATCTCCAGTAATATGAACAATTGACTTAGATTTGTTTTTAAATCCTCTTAAATTAATTAAGATATTCTTTAGGCTTGCTCCCCCAGAAGACAACTCTGTAACTTCTACATTACATTCTTTTTTAATGTATGTAATTAAGGTACCGAATAATTCCTCAATACTATTGTATTGAGGTAAACGTTTTCTAAATATGTAATTTATTTCCAAAGACATTAATTACTTTCTAATTTGTTTTAACTGCTCTAAAATATTTATCAAAGTATTTATATAATAGGTTTCTTGACAAGTATACAGGCACAACATAAGTAATCATATTTCCCATAACTTTTATCATGTTAAAACTATATACACTAATTAAAAAATAAAATGGAGTAATAAAAATAATGGCCCAAAACATAGTTTTTGATTTTTTAAAAAACATATTGATTACATAACCGAATATCGCTCCTAAAAATATTAAAAAAGGAAACATATTTATAGGTCCAAAATCTATATATGCGTCTGTCATGTACCCGATACTATGAGATGCCTTCCCTCCACCAACTAGTCCTAACATGGTAAATTTATTTGTATGTTCTGAATCATCAATAATTCCTTTATTCGGAAAAAAAATTCTTGGCTTAAAATAAAAAGTAACTGCATTTGTAAAAATCTCACCTTCTTGATATGGTATCTTTTCAGGCACATTATCTAGTGTTATTGAAAAAAACTCTATATAACTAATTCTATCTAACAAATCATCAACAGCATCTTCCATATCTTCTAATGTTAATTCTTCTAAAAGAGAAATCATTTTATTAACGCCATCAGATTGAGAAACAACAACTTTTTGACCTCCTCCGCCAGATAAATAATCTCTAAACTCCATTTTAACAGATGTCCAAACTAAACCTAACATTAATGTCACTATTCCTAGCAAAAGAAACTTAAACAACTTAGATGTATCTATTTGATAAATCACACTTAGCATACCTATAAAAGCTATAATTATAATGTCTTTAAAAGAGGAAAAATATCCGGTAAAACCAATTAACACTTCAACAAGAATAACAATATATAATAACTTTAAATCTCTTTTGTAATAATTAGCATATACGAAGGCCCAAATAAATACTCCCCATTTTAATTTAGAGAATGCCATTAAAATAGTATTTAATCCAGGTATATAATTTTTTAATATAAAAAGAAATGAAAAACCAAAAGTTAAAATTAAATAACAAATTAATATTTTTCTTACTGAGTAATTAGGGTCTATTATTTTATCTATTGTCAATTTAGACATCCTTTTTTTAGTCATAAAAAACAAACCTGAACTAAAACATATTAATCCAATATTACTGATTGTATTAGCATCGTATAACCTATATATATTTTGATAAAAACTAAATTGCTCTTCTAACGATAGATTAACTATGTTTCCATATACAATTTTAATATTTATTGCCAACCATTGAAACAGTAAAGCAAAAAAAAGTGTTGCATAAATAGGGTTTCTTAGCCTAAAGAATAATTGCAATACAACTGACAATGAAAATAATGCCAATAAACTAGACATAAAATGCGGACCAATTATAGCTAACAATAACCATGGAATTGTTAAAAACCCTATAATTTTAGATGCTTCTTTATTCACTTAAATATCGATTTGTATTTTGCATATCTTAACTTTACTACAATTAATTTATATGTGTTATACTTCTTCAATTTCTTTCAGAAATAATTTTAGTATTAAGGTTTACTATTAGCGATGACTGCAAACCTAAATATTTATATGGTATAAATTTAGCTATAAGTGTAGAAATGCATATGGCAATAACAAATAAACTAACCACGTATAGATAATTTTCTGTAGAAATATTTAGAAATACAAAACTAATTTTTATTAAAAAAAATATGGGCCAATGTATTACAAGGTATACTAAAGATTTTTCTCCTATCCACGATAAAATCTTCAGATTAACCTCTCTAAATAACACCAAACATAGATTTATAGCAAACAAAGCATTTAAGGTAAATAACCAATAATTACCATACACTAAATTATTATTATGAAAATCTACATAACTAGCAAAAAATATTGACAACACTATATATGGTAAAACTAACCATAGTCCTGATTTAATAATTCTATCAGGAACTCTGAATTCCTTACATATTAATCCAGATAGAGTAAAAAAAAGACCTAAAGGAAAGCTATGTAATCCAAATGGAATTTTGATATTATTCTTTTCAAAAACCCAACTTAAGCACAATAAAGAAATGGCTATAATTTTCTTTAAATTTAAATTTACACGAGCTATAAAAGGAAACACTATTTTAATAAAAAAAAGTGATAACAAAAACCAAAGTGGTGAGTTTCCTATTGTATCTCCACTTGACACTAAGAAAAATAATGGAGCAATCGGAATCTTCCATAAAGGATAATTCCCCATTAATAACCCTGGTATTGTTAACAGATAACCTACTGTAGTCCAAATTAACATTGGAGTAATTAGTTGATCTAAACCTTTTTTAAAAGTCATACTCAATCCTTTCCCTTTATTATACAAGAAACCAGTCTTATAGTAAAACCAAGACATAAAAAAATACAAGCATTTCAAAAGAAAAATATAGATCATTGATCCTGTTAAATTTCCCCACTGAAAAGAATGTAAGATTACCATCCAAATTATCATAATTCCAGATATAGTATCTAAACTTCTATCTCTTTCTAAACTCATAAAACACCTAGTTTACCCCTGTAATATTGTTGAATTTAACTTATTACTTTTTCACAAACAAATAGAGTGGATAAAAAACATCATACCATAATACTCTATATTTATACATTTGCTAGAGTGATAATATACTTAATTTTAAAAGGCTATATATACGTGTAACTTTTAGAACTACATTATAACTCACACTTAAAATAAGGCTCTTTAAATTTTTATTTATTTGCTGAATGGTTCAATTTTTCTGTAATATCCTTTAATCTTTTTTCACTAAAAAATTTAACACCATTATCCTTCTTGTGTTTAATGGTTTCTGATTCGAAAATTTTATCCACATTAAAATGATTTAATTTTATCTTAAATTTCTCATTAATATCATCAATATTTGTGTTGTAATTATTTATAAAATTAGGTAAATTATAAATTACAATGTCCTGAGGATAAAGCTCCTTAAATTTTAAAATACTTTCATTATAAACGCTCCAAGCTTTATAATGATTATACTTTAAGTACTGGCTATTAACAGGATAAATTAGCATATGTATAAAACGCTTAAATGAATCATAATTCACTTTATTCTTTATTTTATACCAATATCTCCTATCCAATGAATTTACAACCTCATCGTAATCCCTATATATTGCAATAACTTTTAAATCTGGAATTATTTTTTTCCATGCAAGTAAATACAATGTGCTTCTTGGATCTTTCCATCCCCAAACATCATGAATTTCTCTTTTCTGTAAAATTTCTTTTATTAAATTTTTACTTTTTTTATCAAATTCAAAGTTAAAATTTTCAATATTTTTTAAACCTGTACTCTCAAGCCCTTTACGGTGTAAATCTTTCTCTTGTAAGTTTACAAATTCATAATCTTCGAAATGACCATTTTTATTATCAAAACCACCATTCATCAAATCATCACCAATAAACAAACCTGATTCTCTCAATAAATTCGCACTTAAAGAAGTTCCTGATCTATGCATTCCTGCAATTAGTATTTTATTATTTACCATTATTTCCAAATGCTTGTTTATAATATAACCAATGTAGAAATTTTTTATCTCTTTTTATAACACTCAAAATTTTTAAGATAACATACCTAAAATAAAAACCAGAAATATTACTATACTTTTTAATAACCCTTAAAAATGCTTGAGCTTCTTTATTATCTCCACTACGTAATAAATTTAAATACAAACCAAAATATTGGTTATAAACACGCCATTTAAGTCCTCTATTTATATATTTTAATTTATTCTTAGGAACCCTATTTAATAATGTTTCTAATATCGCATCATTCTCTTCTATTCTATAAATCCACATTTTAGGATTTCGACTTAATTGACCTGTGTGTCTTCTTAGTTTAATCAAATATTTCTGAATAATTCCTACTGGTAAATGTTCTGTGATACGGCACCAAAATTCAAAATCGCCTGAGTATTTTAAGTTTACATCAAAATAGCCATAGGTTTCGAAAATATTTTTTCTAATAGAAACATTAGCTATATTTCCAGGTACGCTACCTGCCATTAACGATGTTAATGTATGTGTTAAAGCACTCATCGTATCATTATTTGACAAAGGAGTTTTGTCAATAACTTCATCATGCTCATTAATAACTTCAACTCTTGAAAATGCGTATGCTATATTTGGATGAGAATTGTGAAATTTAACTGTTTCAAGCAAACAATTAGGATTCATAATATCGTCTTGAGACCATAAATGTACTATATCTCCTTTGGCATGTTTTATGAGATTATTTAAATTACCAAAAAGCCCTAGGTTCTTTTCATTATGAAAAACCCTTAAATCTTTATTTTCTATTTGATTTAAGTAATTTTTAGTTTCCCCATCTGATGGGCTATCATTTCCAACCAAAACCTCATATATCACACCTTCCTGAGCTAAAACGGAATCTAAAGATGTTTTAAACAACGGCATTCCATTATAAGATGGTACTATTACCGATATGTCTATTTTAATTGGGGTTTCCATAATATTTTAAGATGGGTAAATAATATTAATTTATTAACTATTTATTGATTTTGGTCTAGATGCTTTTTTCTAGAGCCTCTACTATATTCAAAAAATTCCATTTCTCTATATCTTTAGATGCTGAATACCCCATAGCATTTAGAGTTTCTATAGACATAGTATTGAAAATATTTAATAAAGCGGACTCATCATTATAATCAAACACATAACCATTAACTCCCACTTTTACCACATCTGATGCACAACCTACTTTTGTACTAACAATTACTGGTCTAGACGATGCCATAGCTTCATTTACAGCTAATCCCCAAGTTTCTCCTGGACCTTTAGATGGTAAACAAAATACATTTCCTAAACGATATAAAATAGGCATCTTACTTTGATTTTGGAAAGGTATAAATTTTATATTAGAATCGTTTTTAGATAATATTTTTAGATCATCTTCTAATGGACCATGACCAACCATTAACAATTTTAAAGGTTGCTCTAAAGTTTTATTTACTTTTTGAACCGCTTTCAATAAAAAATCGGGTTGCTTCTTAGATTCAAATTTACCTGCAAATAAAATAACTAAATCGTCTGGAGTGTATCCTAATTCGTTTCTCCAAATTAAGGCTTCGCTCTCATAATTCTTAGTTTCCGAATCATTAAATCGAGCATTATCTATTGCATGAGGAGCCAATATTAATTGATGATCTTTTAATCCTACAGATTTAAAATAGGCTTTATTTTGAGTTCCTACATAAAATGCTTTATCTATAAATCTATAAATGTAAGTTAAATAGTATTTTCGTAGTATTTGTATAATACCAGGTCTATCATCTAGCAATGTCGAATCTCCTCGAAACCAAACTGGTATTTTCCCCTTAAAGAACTTCATTGCCTTTAAGTGACTTTTTAAATACCATCCAAAAATTAAAACTGCATCGGGTTTCCAATCATTAATTTTAGCATTTAAACTTGGGCAATCAATCCCATTTGTATGATGAGTGCCTGGATCTGCTGAAATATTCTCAATAAATTCATAAGTATATCCCTCTAATAATGGAATATCCCATTTAATAGTTTTCCCAAAAGTTTTATCTTTTACTTCTTTAGCGGCTTGAGACCACGTATAAAAAACTTTAACTTGTACATTTTGTCTCTCGGCCATTAACTTAAACCAAGGCGCATAATATTGTATAGGATGCGTTGTAACTATAGCTAATTTTTTCAAACTTTTTAGTTTTTATTTAATACCTCATCCATCGCTTCTGCTAATACTTTAGCAGATTGTTTAGATGAATATTGATCTAAAGATTGTAATACTGGAGTCCAAGTGTCAACATTTTGAAATGGCTTTAAAACCTCTGTCATTGCTGCCACAATTTTAGACGTTGTATCACCTTCATGATAAGGTACTAAATAGGCATCTGCTTTAACATCTTGAATCACTTTTACTGCAGAACTTTCAGCATGTAAAACCGTAAATAAAGGACGCTCACTCAATAAACATTGGAACGTTTTTGATGCTGTATAATGTTTTTCTGTACTTCCAAATAACATAACTCGATCTGCCTGAGAAAGATAATTTAAAATATTTAAAAAAGGCTGACGCTCTCTTTGCTCTACAACAATATCTTCTAATCCATAATCTGCTGCATACGCTGTAATACGTTTTGCTGGGTAAGGTCCCGTACCTATAAAAAACAGTTTTATGTTGGCATCCCAATTACCACTATCTTTTAAAGTTTTAATAGCATTGAAAAAGCAATCCATAAACACATGAGAATTTGGTAAAAATGCACCAGCATATATCCAAGGCTTACAATTCTCAATACCATCCCAAGGCATTTTTAATTCTTCTAATTTTAATTTATGATCGTTTGGATCAAACCCATAAGGCATACCAGCATGTACTGGTGGGGTTTTAAAATTACGTTCTATAACGGGCCAATAATAAGGCGTTGAAACGCCAGTAATAAACGCAGCTTTTTTTACAGCGTAAGGCTCTAAAGTTCTAGCTACAGTTTGACTAAGTTTTGCACGTGTATCGTTTTGATTGGTAATATCTCTTACCCATGGATCGATATAATCTATACCGTAAGGAATACCCGTTTTATCATGAATAATACGACCTAAAATGGCTGTATAAAACGATGGAATAGGAATCCAAATGCAATCTATTTTACGTTCATTACAGAGTTGTAACGCTTTTTCTTTAAGAAACGGAAAGGCTCTTAACCCAATATCTCCTATTATACGTGGTTTAGATACGTTATAGGCTTTTGTATATACAACTTCAATATCTTCTGAAGCTGTTTTTGATATATGAGGATCTGGAGTCTCCTCATAATATTTAGAATCTACGGTTAGTAATAAAGGTTTATATCCAAATTGCTTTAAATAATTTCCAATTAAACGTGGCCTTTGCACTCCTGCTAAATTAGCAGGAACCCAATGCGGATATATAATGAGTACTGTTTTCAAAACGTTATTTTTTATAAAATTTGATTCCAAAGTTCTTGAATTTTAATTTGTTCTGCATCCCAACTCAAAGTTTTTCCTTTTTGGAATCTAACTGTTTTATTTGCTTTAATCTGATCTTTATTCTGATACAGTTGTATTATTGTTTTTGATATTTCTATCTCAGACTGACCACTTAAAACACCCAATTCGGGATAAGCTGAAATAAACTGTTCTTGCGCTTGTGTATTTGTTGCTAAAATAAATAATCCCGCTTGAGCATATGTTATAATTTTGTTGGTTAAACAAATTTGTCTATTTAAATCTCTAGAATTAAACTCTAATGCCAAACCAATATCGAACTGATTTAATTGCGCGTGTAACTCTTGTTGTCCTAAAGGCTCTTTTATTGTTATACTTAGATTTGTATCTTCTAATTTTTTACAAATTTTGGAAAGTTCTTCCGTTTTAAAATTAGCATCTAACTCGCCAATAAGCGTTAAATGTATTTCGATGTCTGCACTTGATTTTGAAATAACTTCCAGAGCTTTAAACAATTGTTCTAAACCTCTTCCAAAACTAATCTTTTGGCTAAACCAAACCAATTTTAAAGCTGTTTCTTTTTTGTTTGAATCAATTTCAGTTTGAGGTAACAATTTGAATTCATTATCATTAAAACCATTTAACACTATAGTATGACTAGTATGTCCCCCTATTAAATTTAAAGTATATTCGCCTATAAGTGGACTAGCAAACGTAATACTTTTAGCTTTCGGTAAAAATGATTTCATCAAAAACTCTGTTCGGTTTTTAGCAACATCACCACCTGTAGACACTATTTCTCCTGGATGATAATCTTCTACATCAAAAATAAAAGGCACGTTCCATAACTTACTTAATTTTTGCGCAGGATATAAAGCCCCCATATTATGAGCGCAGATTAAAGCGGGTATATCTTTATTTTTTTTTGCAGCATTATAGATCTGAAGAGATCTTCTGTTATTTGCTAGTGCATTCAATTTAAAATTAGTTGTAATTAAACCAGATACTTTTTTAGCTAACTTCTCTAAAACTCCCCAATAAATCCATTTTAATTTATTTAAAGGAATTGCTTCAATCTCTTCTATAGTTAAATAATCCTCATCGTTATTATTAATCCCATATAACTGATTTTTTAGCTGAATACTTTTAGCATCGCTCCAATTATTAAGCTTAAACATAATAATGGTTACGCGATGTTTCAGCTGCAAAGCCAACTGCACTTCTTTTACAAGGCGTGGGTTTGTAGCTAAGTTATTGGTGGTTAAGAATAGTAGGTGTTTCAAATTACTTAATTTATCTGTTTAAAAATGTTCTACCATAAAAAGCAATTAACTTAGCCGTTCTCCATCCTAAAATATGCTTAATAAATTCTATAATACTCCCTCCCAAAACAGGATTGTAATTACTATATCCTAAAGCTTTACATTTACTAATAGCTGTCTTATAAACAGATTTATATTGAGGCCAAGCATCTATAGCCACATGTTTATATTGGGTAGCAATGGCTCTTTTAGAAGCTTCAGATTCTGTGATTTCAAATAAATATTTTGCCTTTAAATCTGTAGCTTTTAAAATACTTTTTAAATGAATATCTTTCTTTTGAGAGGCTATATTTTTTCCTGTGTTATGTTTTCTGTAGTAATTTTTAATTTCAGGAACATATATAATACCTGAACTATGTAAACCCACTCGAGCAAAAAATTCACCATCTTGATCTTTTGCTAAAGTTTCGTTCCATAATCCAAATTTATTAATCAAGTTTCTCGGTGTTAACCAAGCACTTGTTTGTACCATATGCATTGGTAATGTATTACCTCCCCATAAATTAATAAAAAATTCCTCTGGTTTAGTAGTAGAATATAGATAGGGTTGATCAACACACTTCCCTTCTTCTAATTTTCCCGAAAAATGGACCGTATTACATACCGCTAATTCTGTTCTTGAACCGTTAAGTGCCTCAACTTGTTTTTCAATTTTATCTGGACTCAAAACATCATCTGCATCTAAAAACTGTATATAATCACCGGAGCTTAATTCAAATCCATAATTACGAGCAGCGCAAGCACCTTTACCTTTGTTTGATTTTACAAAAACTTTGTCTGACTGATACTCTAATGCTTTATCAAAAGAATCATCTGTAGAATTATCGTCTATAATAATAATTTCAATATTAGTGTAGGATTGATTCAATACAGAATGTATTGTTTCATTAAGAAATTCACTTGCATTATATAATGGAATAATTACTGAAACTTTAAATGCTTTCATTCCCTTATATCTTTTTTATTAATTTTGCAGGAATTCCTCCAACTATTGTTTCGGCTTCAACATGTTTTGTTACTACAGAACCTGCTGCTACAACAGCGCGTTCTCCAATGGTAACTCCTGGTAAAATAGTAACATTAGATCCTACCCAAGCTCCTTTTTCTATTTGAATTGGTTTTGAAACAATCCCACCTTTCCAAGCAGCAACGTTTTTATCTTTATATTCATGATCGTGAGTGTACAATGTACAATTTGGACCTATAGCAACATCTGATGCTATAATAACATCGTTCACTAAATCTATAATAGTAAAATCACCTATATGAGAATGGTCTCCTATGCTAAGTTTTCCAGCAAAACCAGATTCTCTTGCAAAAATTGCACAATGTGTTTCAATTTTCACTGCGTTACCAAAACTCCAATCTGAATTTACATATAGCCGAGCATGTGCACCTAATTTAAATTGATCTCCAATTTTTAATGAATAATTCTTATTCACCAATATTGTAGATTCTGATTCAAAAAGAGCAACTTTCCCTACATCCAAAACGGCTTTATCTCCAACACCTATATTTGTACGTTTTTCAAGCTTACTTTTATCACCTAAACTAAACGACCCATTTCCTTCTCTAATCACAGGAAATTGAATAGAAACATTTTTACCTATCTTAGATTGGCTTAACTTTAAAAGCCAAAATATTTGACGAACACATTGATTAACGTGATATTTTATAAATGATAAGACAATCTTCATTACCCTAATTTATTTTTAATAATATCTATATAAGTTAAACCTGAAAACTTTTTCATTTCTTGGCCTTTTTTCCAACCAAACTTTCTGTATCCAAAAATAATTGCTGATGCTTCAAGTTTTAGAAACTTCACTTTCATTATTTCTTGTTCTTTCCTACTCAGGGGAGAATTATCGCTAACTGTATGCTTATAAGCAGAATGAATAGTTTTTAATCTGTTTAGAGGGTTTTTACGTCTTACCGATGCTTCTTGACCATCTGTTTTTCTATACCAAGCAATACCATGAGGCATAAGTACTAAAGGGTATCTCTGAGACAAACGATGCCATAAATCTGAATCTCCAAAGTGCCTAACATTTGCAAATCCTCCTACTGCTTTAAACACATCTTTTCTTATAATACTAGACAGAGGTGCCTTATGAAACACTAATTTTCCCTCAAAATAATGCCTTTTGTATATTTGTTCAGGAGTCAGCATAAAGGGAAATATTTTTTCTAAATCTTGCTCTAAAGAACACAACCCAAAACCTGCTTCTGGAAATTGCTCCATATAGAATACTAATTGCTCTAACCCATATGGATAAATCATATCATCGGCATCCACATACTTTAAATATTTTCCTTTTGCGTAAGCAGCAGCTTGATTTCGATTAGGATAATCACCTAAATTAGTTTTATTTTGAAATACTTTAATTCTATTATCGTGAGTTTCGTAGTCTCTAATAATTCTTAATGATTTATCTGTACTACCATCGTCAACAAGTATAAGTTCCCAATTTTGATATGTAGATTTTAAAACGCTATCAATTGCCTGTGAAATAAATTCTTCACGGTTATATACCGTCATTAAGACTGAGACTAGGGGTGTATTAATCATTTTGTATATTATAATTTAGGGGACAACTCTAATTTTCTTAATAATTTAACTAAAGCATTAGGCAAATAAGATTGGTTTAAAATACCTCCTAAAATTTTATTGGAATATAATTTTTTATAAGGTTTAGTGTTAATTATTAAACCTTCATAATTATCTGCATTCTTTTGAGGTTGAAACATTTCTGTTGCCTTATTCAGCGCATTTAAAGCTATTTCATCTCTTTTCTTTTGATTTAATAACAATTCAATTACTATATTACTAAAGCCTGTAATATCTCCAATTGGTATTTTAAAACCTGTAATTTTATCGTCAATAAGGTCAGGAATACCGCTTGGCAAGTCACTACAAACTGCTACACATCGAGATTTCATAGCTTCTACCACAACATTAGGTAAACCTTCTGCCAAAGAAGGGAATAATAGTATTTTTGATTGTTGCATCTTAATCGCAACCTCTGGACCTGTTAACTGCCCTAAAAAACGAACATTAGATTCTGTACTAAATTGTTCTCTTAATTGATGATTTAACTCACCACTACCTATTAAACTAAAGTTTAGTTCTGGAAATTGTTTTTGAATGCCTTTAAAGATAGATAATAAAAACTGTACGCCTTTACGTTCATTAAATGACCCTACAAATAGTAAATCTATATCCTTTAATTGCTTATTTTTTTGATTTATTTCTGGTACGGGAAAATATTCTAAGGAAACTCTATGCTTATCTTCTTCTTTCAATATTTTTAACACATTTGTATACAGAACCTTACTTATAACAATATACCTATCTATAATACCTTGATTCTGTTTTATCAAACCATAATAATACCTAAAATCTCCATGCATGATATAAACCAAAGGATTTTTTAATTTTAATAATTGTACCATACGTAATTCTAAACCATCATTAGCAACTAATACAGATTTTGAAGTAGTTATATACTTTTTTAGGCGTCTACATACTGCATATAAATTTTCGTACTTACTATATTTAAAAACAATTTGCTCATCGGCATCCAACTTATGTTTTACATGAACAGATTCTTTTTCAATTAATTGCGTTAATATAACTTTATAATAAATATCTTTTTTTTCTCTATATTTTAATAGATTCCTTATAACAGAAGTAACACCAGCATCTGAATCTGGCAAAAAATATATTATTTCTTTTTTCAAAATAATCTTTACTTATAAATTATTAAAATAAAACTTCATAACTATTTAAAAAAGTATTTTATAGCTGAGAAAGTTTTTCTATTAAATGGCTTTAAAAATAACATCTTAAAAATAAATTTCAATAAAAATTGAGACTTAGAACCTAACCTATAACTATTAAAAATATAGCTATAGCAAGCGTCATAAATACTTTGGTTAATTTCATTTTTTGAATAGTCTCCTATTAAAACAGGCATATCCTGTTTTCTTTTGAAGAAAAATACACTAGAATATTTTAACCAAGAATTATTTAAGTTTCCTTCTGATAAATGTTCAACTAAAATTTTATGATTAATAACTATTCTATATTTTTTTATAATTTGTATTGAAAAATCTTGGTCGTAAAAATGAAAGCCATCAAAATTAATTTCATCAAACTTATTTTCTTTCCAAATGGTATTCGTTGTTACTAAAAACATTCCATCTACTACCACAATATCAGATAAATTTTCAGTATCATTATCTTTTCTTATACTTTTAACTTTCTTGTGATTAGTATTTTTAATTAAGTTAGTTCGATAATACCTTTCTGAAACAGATGTCCAACTTGCAGGAACGCAAGGTTTTAATTTCACACCTGCAGCTCCTACAGCTCCTATTCCTTTATCATTAAATGTTTTTATTAATTCTTCTCCCCAATTAACAGTATGAAATAAAATATCCTCATGGCAGAATGCTAATATTTCATATTTAGCTTTTGTTGCTCCTACATTATAAGCTTTACATATACTATATTGCTCTTTGTTATTATCTATAACTATAAACTCAAACGGTACACCAATTGTTTCTAAAACATTAGCTTTAAAATCGCTTAATAAATCTGGTTTTATAGAACAAACTATTATTGAAATCATAAAAAAGGTTTTAATAAATATTTAGGATTAAATCCTGATATATGAAATGCTTGAAAAGAAAGTTTAATATTCTCTAAAATAGATTGATTTGATTTAGACCAATTTATTTTTCTTGAAAGATCCTTTAAAATATACCTATCATTAATTTTATGTACTACATTTTTACCTTTATAATTAATCAGCCATTTTTTAAGAGCTAAACGCATTGTAAGGCTATAATATTCATAAAACATATCTTCATTGCCCTCCTTTTTTTTAATTGAATTAATAACAGACTCTCCATGTCTCCTAAATGCATTCAAGGGTTCTGATACAAATGCAACACGACCATTGCTTAAAATTTTTATCCAAAGTAGCCAGTCTGCACAATTTGGTATATTTTGATCTACACCTCCTGCCTCTATGTATGATTTTTTTTTAAATAGTACAGCGCTAGCATTAGGAATCGCATTTTCAAAAATTAAATTCTTTTCAATAAACTCATTACCATTCATATCGAAATCAGTATTGAATATTGATTTATTATTTCCCTTAATATTCAAATTACACCATAGTCCTTTCTCCACACCATGTTCATTAACCACTTTAGATTCTGCAAAACAAACATCACTCTTCGATTCTTCTAGCTTTTTCAATAGCTTTTCCAACATAGTATCAGAACAATAATCATCTGCTTCAGCAATCCAGATATAATCGCCTTTAGATAATTGAATGCCTTTATCCCATTGTGGAAAAGGACTCCCCGTATTGGTGTCATTATAATAAACAGTTATTCGTTTATCTTTAAAAGATTCAATGACTGCTTTACTGTTGTCTGTGGAACAATCGTCTAAAATTAATAATTCAAAATTAGAATATGTCTGATTTAATATAGACGCAATTCTCTGATTTAAGAATTGATCGTAATTATAATTAGGTAATATTACTGAAATTTTTGGAGCGCTAATAATCATACTAATTACAATTCTTTATTTTTTGACAGCATCTTTAAAAGCTTTTAAATAACTATGTCCCCATTTTTGACAAGGTTCCATGTGATTTCCTTCTGCCCACTCATTCCATGCATTTATGAAAAGAAAATTTTCTTCTTCACTGTAAGGTTCAAAATTTTCTATTTCATGTTCTACCCATTCCTTGAATTTCTCCGGAGTAGAGTTCGTAAACATAAAATAATCTTTTTGCTTTCTTGCTGAATTATCCCACATTGGGGTTACTCCTGGATACAGTTTATAATTATTTTCTTTAGGTAAGGTTTTAATAAAATCTACATATGCGCCGTAATCAAGCCTTCTTAAACTAAACATCTTTTTTCTTCCTTCAGCAGAAGATAACTTATATTTAATATACCAAGGATTCAATTTATTTTTCATCGTATCCTTCAACCAAAATTTAGTAAACTTGGGTTTTCTAGTACTAAAAGGTTCAAATCTAACAGCTGCATCAAAACCATCTTTCACAAGATTCTCTCCACCTTCTGAATAACTTTCAAATCTATTTATATATATATCAATTCCATCTTTAGCTAATTCTGTACGCCATAATTTAATGGTTTCTTCAATATCTGGAATATTTTGAGATCTATAAATCGAAAACACAGGTCTACCATCTATTTTTATATATCTCTCATCTTTAAAGATTGGCTTTAAATAATTGATATGATTAATATGATCTTCTCTACTATAATGTTGTTCACACATAACTGTCTGATCTCCACCATCCCAGACTTTGGCCCAGTTTTCGTTGGCCCAACATAACATAAAAGGAAAGTCGGGTTTGCCTGATTTAAAAACTTCCTCAAATGGGCGTTCTAATACACGCTGACCAGTAAACCAATAGTGGTAATAACAAAATCCATCTATACCATATTGTTTCGCTAAATCTACTTGTTCTTGTCTTACTTCAGGAACTCTTAAATCATAAAAACCTAAATCTGCAGGCAAATGTGGTTGATAATGATCTTTAAATAAAGGTTTAGCCTTAGTCACATTGGTCCATTCGGTAAAACCTTTTCCCCAACACTCATCATTTATTTTTATAGGATAAAATTGGGGTAAATATATGGCTATCGATCTTATTTTTTTACTCATTTTTATATGGTATTTTGAATAATGTTGGTTTTGATATATGGAAAACTCGATGTATAATGATGTCTAAATTATTACGCAACTGAACACGTATTTTAGCTAATAAACCTTTATTTGTTTTTCTTAAAATTAATAAACTACCTTGACTTATTAAAAGAGGCAAATACAATAAATATCCTAATGGGAAGATTTTAAGTAAATAATTAATTGAAGTTAAACAAAGCTTAGTAGTATTCTTATGATTGAACGATTCTTTACTTAGTTTATAATATGTATAAACAAATTGTTTTTGATAATTAAACTTGTATGTATTCTTTTGAACTTGCTGTTGAATTTTATATATTACTTCCAAATTTTTAATAAATCGATCCGAAGAAGAACCTTTAACTCTACTAATAGACTCATTTTCCCAACGTATATAAAGGTCAGGTGCTTCATCAAAACACTTTTTATATGCCGGTTTAGATAATAGCATTTTAATACCTAAGTCTGCATCCTGTAAAAAAGGTAAACCTTCGGTAAAAGGAAATTTTAAAGCAAATTCTCTTTTATAAATAGGGCCTGCTGTTTGCCAAACTGCATCAAACCTTAGAAAACGTAATAAATCGTCTTCTTCTGTTGAAATATTCCATAACTTATTAAAAGCCATCTTATTTTTAGAATCATTAAAAAGAAGAGATTTAAAAACTATAAAATCTAAGTCTAGATTCTCTTTATAACGTAAAATGCGGTTTTCTAAACAATTCGCTGCTAATAAATCATCACTATCTAAAAATATTATATAATCGCCTTTAGATTTTTCTAAAGCTATATTTCTACAAGTTGGTGCTCCTTTGGGTAATCTATCTCTCTTTAACAGCCTAATCCTAGAATCTTTGTGACAGAAGTTTTTCACGACGTCGAAAGATAAATCTGTTGATCCATCATCTACTATTACACACTCCCATCTATTATAAGTTTGATTAAGAAGAGAGTTTAAAGTATCTTTTATTAACTCTTCTCGATTGAATAAAGGAATGATAATTGAAATTAAAGGATTATTTTGCATTAAATGAAAATTTAATATTATAATTTTTGAAAAAGATTACAATCAACCTTGTCCTTAAATCTTAGAACTAAGAAATCGTATTTAATATTCTGTTTAATGCCTTTATTTTTACCTAAATACAAGAAAAATAATGTAATATAATCTATTATTATTTTACGCCAAACAAAAAATTTATTTGGTAATTTACCTTTTTTAGCTTCCAATAAAACTTTAACTAACATTTTACTATCATAAAATTTTTCATTCATTTTACCCACTTGAGGTCTATCATGATAAATTTTTGCAGCAGGCACTATAGCTAACTGTAAACCAGATTCTTGTAATCTAAAAATATAATCATCATCTTCTCCATAATGATTAAATAATGGATCAAATCCTCCAATAGTTTTTATACATTCTTTGGTTACTAACCATGCTGCAGCATTTGCAAATTTAGATATATAGAATTGTAATTGTTTATTTAAAAGTAAATCAGAATAAAAATTTGGTGTAAAATCGTGCCCTAAATAGAAATGAAAATTTCTATCTAAAGCATCTCCTTTTCCGTTAAAATGAATAGGACTTAACACTCCTAGCTGTTTATTATTTTTAGAAACTTCTACTAATTTTTCTATTGTTTTTGGCTCTATCCAAGCATCTTGATTTAATAAAAAAGCAAAGTCATAATCGTTATCTACAACTTGCTTTAAACCTACATTGTTAGCTTTTCCAAAACCTAAATTCTCTTTAGATTCAATGAGTTTAACCTCAGGGTAATTAGTTTTTATACTGTTAACTGTATTATCTGTAGAGCCATTATCTACAACTAAAATATCAAGAGGGATGGTAGATTCTCTTAAACTAGAAAAACATTTATTCACCCATTTTTCTCCGTTATATGTTACTATGATGGTAAGAATTCTATACATAACTTCTTAACTTTTTATAGATTTTTCCTAGACGGTTGTATTTATAGAAAAGTATTTTTTGTAGTGTGGGATGTAAATACCAAAATAAATTTTTATATACTAATTTTGGGTATAACTCATAATCTGATATTTCTATTTTTGAATTTTTTGCTGTGGTTTGATTAGCATGTAATCTGAACGCAATTAATTCTTCATCTACAAAACCTACATCAAATTTTTTGAAAACCCTATACCAATATTCATAATCTAAAGATTGCTTTAAGTCTTTTCTAAAATATCCAACGGTATTAAACACCTCTTTTTTTAATAGCACACAAGTTGGTTCTCCAACTTTATTTCTTGGTTCGGACAAAAAGCCTTTATCTTTTAGTAATGTTTTCCCTTCTTGCATATAATTGATTTTTGACCAATTAATGTGAAGTTCTTTAAACCTGCTTACCCAATTCTTATTAAAAATATCATCTTTGTTAAAAAGTATCTCTCTTCTACAGAAAGACAATCCCATTTTTTTATTTATTAAAAAAGGTTTTAATAATTTTTCCACACAAGTTTCATGTAACAAATCGTCTTGAAATAAAAACTTAATATATTCTCCATTTGACTTCCTTACTGAATAATTCCAATTTTCACCGATACCTTCAGGTTTATGAATATGTAAATAAATAGGAATATTAGTAGTGGATTTTATTTTATTAACAATTTCGACGGTTCTATCTTTCGACTGGTCATCAGTTATAACAATCTCAATATTCTTATAAGACTGATTAATTGCAGAGTAAAGTGCTTCCTCTAAATACTCTTCCCCATTATAAGTAGGAATACATATTGAAACTAAGGGTTGTTCTATTAAACTCATATAGACTATAATCTTTTTCTGATTTGAACAAAAAACCAGCACCTAAATGCAGTTAATCTTGTTGATAGATTAAGAGATTTATTTTTAAATATAGCATGTGCTCTATATAAAATAGTTTCTGGAGGTAAACTTTTCCATCCATATTTAACAATCTTATAATCCTTATCAGACTCAAAAACAGGGTCTCCATGAAGAGAACTAAACCCGCCATCTGCATATTCTGAAATAATTAAAGGGATATATTTTTTATTAATTTTAGGGTTGAAAAACCATCTCATATTATGGTCCCAATCTGCATGAGCTTTGTATTTTAAGTCAAAAACACCTATTTTAGAAAAAACTTTCTTGTTAAAAAATATGCCTTGGTGACATAGATTTCTTGTAATTAAATCTGTAAGACTAAAATTACCTGAACGGCGACCATTAAATCTAACACCATTAATATCTCCATAAACAACTTCACAAGGGTTATTTTTTATAAATGAATGAAGCTCTTGGAAAACAGTTGCTGAATAAAAATAATCATCAGAACCTAAAAAAAACAACCATTCTCCTTCAGAGAAATTAATACCTTTATTCATGGCATCATAAATACCTTTATCCTTTTCAGACTTAAATCGAATTGAATTAGGATATTTTAGTACATAGTTTTTTAATAAATCAAGAGTTCCATCATTTGATCCACCATCAATTATTACAATTTCATAATTTTTATAGGTTTGTTTTATTATAGAATTTATAGCTACTTCTAAAACTTCTGAAGAATTATATGTTGGAATTATTATAGAGAAAAAAGGATGATTTAACATATAATTATAAATTTTTAAATTTACCTAAAATAGGATTAAAAAAAGATGTTATTTTTTTACCAATCTTATAAGAATTAGAATCAGCATAAATAGATTTAATTTCATTCCTTAGTTTATTTAAAGTTATAGAAGGTATATACATTAAATTTCTATTATATATCTTTTCTATCTGTATATTTGGATCGAAATTCACTGTTAACCCTAATGAATAAAAGTCTCCTTTATTATGAAATTTAATATTTAATTCTTGGGGAAGTAAATGACATCCAAATGTTTTTATGGGTTTAGAGCAAGTTTTTGAAGATACTAAATATTTAGTTGATATTTTACTTAAGTCTTTCATACCATTTAAATCGAATTCAACATCATAAAAGCTATCTTTTTCAAAAAATTGATTTAAAAGGTTCTTATGCAATTCATAATTATAATCATAAATTACCTTAGACTCTTCTATATCTAAAAATTTAAAATTAGAGATTGAATAATCTAATACAGATTGATTATGAGAGTGTTGATTTTTATGATGGGTACCTGCATCGCCAAAATTTGTACTTAATGATTTATAAGGATAAACAACATACAAATCATTTTTAATAATATAATTATAAAAATACTTCTTCCAAGATGACTCTGGCCAATGATTAATTACCCAATCTGGTAGTAAGCTACTTTGTGTAATTTCTAATTCTCCAGACATATATGCTTCTTTAAAATTAAACCATTGCTCTTTAGTCCAATATTGTCCCCAAGAACTCGGAACTTGCATAAAAAAATTATCAGCTTCTTGATTTAATGGCATAAAACGAGAATAACTAAACTCCTCTATTTCATTAGTATACAATGATATTTGCGCAATTTTTTTATTGTTTTTAAAATAAGTATCCGCCTGATATATGTAATTGTAAAAATTAGGGCATACATACAAATCATCTTCCAACATAACCAGACCATCATAATCACTAACTAAATCTCCACAGAAAAGAATATGTTTTCTAAGTCCTAGATTCTCATTATGCACAATTACTTTTTTATTCCCAAATTCCCAAATGAATTCTTTTGCCAAAACAGAACAAGCATCTTCACCTGAAAAATCACAACTTATAATTAAATCTACAGTATCAATATCTAAGTAATTTCCATTATTTAAACTACTTAAGACACGATTTAATGAAGATGCTCTATTATAAGCAACAACAACGATGGCAATATTTCTATTCATTATTTTTCTTTGCTTTATTAAAATTTAAATCACTAGATAAAACATTACAATAAAATTCATATATTTTTCCAGCAATTTTTTCCGTCGTAAGTTTATTTAAAGCATAATCATAATTTCGCTCACCAATCTGATTTAAATCTAAAGCACTTATGCTTTCTAGAGTTTCTATTGTGGATTTTAAATTATTTGGATTAAAAATTAAATTATTTGTTTGCTTAAGTAAGGAATTCATATTCCCTGAATTTGGTCCAATTACCGTTTTACCAAACCAAAAGGCCATGGATAAATTACCCGAGTTTAAGGTATTTAATCGTTGTAAAATAACGGCATCACTTGCCGCGAAATAATATGGTAACTCATTATCATCTATAAAATTACCCCCGTTAGAGATTATTCGATTATCTTTAGTTGCTATTTTTTTTATTTTATTTATTATAAACTTGTCAATATATCTTAGGGATTTTGAATATGTATATGGAATATCTACATCTAAACGAGGTGCTAAAAGAACCTTATTTGGAATATTAATCTTAGAAAAAGCTTCTGTTATTAACCGAGATTCTTGTTTTGTTCTAAATGATCCAAAAGCTAAGAAAACAACATCTTTTTCCTTTAAATTAAGTTTTTTACGAGCAACTTCCTTAGTCAATGCTTTAGTATTAGTATATGTGTTATCGTAAACATGATGCTCTATAACTGTATGAATAGCATTATTATCTTTAATTTCCTCTTTGCTATAAGCCCCTAAATGTATAATAGCATTACTGTTCTTTTCAATAATTTGATAAAGTTTTAATAAGTTATCAACTCCTTTGCAATGTGGTAAACTATTATGCCTAGTGTAAATTATTTTTGATTTTTTTTTCCAGAAATCAATTCTTTGTTGCAAATAATATAACTCAATATCCGAAGGATTTCTCCACTTAAATATAGATTCTGGCCATTGTAAATGAATAACATCAAAATGTGTAGTATCATTAAACCAAAACATATCAGTATCTACAATAACTTCAAGATTTAGCTTACTTAATCCCATAGCCAACTCTTTAACAAATAGATTACTCTTATGAACTTCTAAATCTTCTACAATAAGTATTTTCATATCGTATTTAGTATTAAAAAACTGCTTTAACTGGCTTGTTTAAGCTTTTTAAATTAGTTAAAAAGTCTTTTTATATATTGTTTTATTTTTGATTTACAAGACACATTTTTACTTTGATTTATCTTTTTCGTTTGAATTATCTTATTAGTTAGGTAATCTTGTATTGTTTCTTGCGCCTCTTTTAATCCGCCATGTTGGGCAATCATTAAATTTGTTTCAATAATCATTTCATCAATCAAAGCTGTTGTTTTAGCATCTTCATGTATATAAGCATGTGCTAAACTTTCCTTAATTCTATCAAACTTAAATTGTTTTGCTATTTTAATCCACAAGTCAACATCCATACAAATGTTTAAATCTGCATTTAATGGGCCACAAGTATCCCAGGCTTTTTTAGAAAAGAATGCTGCAGGTTGCATAAAATTCTTTCCTTTATTCCAATAAAAAAGATCTTTTAAAGTAATAGGTTCGTAATAATCTGGGGTGTAAATAATTTCTTTATCTAAATTCACTTTGTGGCCAATACCCACAAGTATACCAATGTCGTCTGTCCAGTTATACTCGCCTACTTTTTTTAAAGCATCTGGTAAAAAATAATCATCACTGTTAAGCCAACATACAATATCTCCTGTAGCTCTATTTAAGCCTTTATTAATAGCATCACTTTGTCCTTTATCTTTTTCGCTTACCCAAAAATCGATTTTATCTTCATATTTTTTAATTATATCTACAGAATTATCTGTACTCCCACCATCTATTATAATATATTCAAGATTATCGTAACCTTGATTTATTACAGATAAAATGGTTTCTTCAATAAATTTACCTTGATTATATGAAGGAGTTATTACGCTTATTTTAGGATAGATTTCAGACATTAATTTATAGTTTTATAGTTTTCTGTTATAAAGGATTCAGGCTCCCAAAAATATTTTTCGACTTTTTTAAGTTCTTCCTCATTAAAATTCCACCATTCTATCTTGTTTAATTTTTCAATCTGATTTTCTTCAAATCTGTATTTAATTACTTTAATAGGACAACCTACCGCAATAGCATATTCTGGAATATCTTTATTAACTACTGCACCAGCTCCAATAATGGCTCCATTGCCAATATTAACCCCATCTAGAATAGTAACATTAGCCCCTATAAACACATCGTTACCTATAGAGATTGGTTTATATTCTTCTATTTTATCATGATCAGAAAAAGTCATCCCATTTTGTTTTTTCGACGAATAAAACATAGGATGGGTACTTAGTCCATTAGTTGGATGTATGCCCCAACCACACAATAAATTTGGACCAATAGAACAAAACTTACCTATTTGTGTATTAATTATATTAGACTTTTTTGATATGTACGTGTAATCACCAATTTTTGAATTTTTCATATTAGAAGGCGATTGAATTTTAATATGCTTTCCTAATGATACATTTACTTTTCTTCCTTGAATAATATTCAATTGAAGCTCATGTTTAGAAACACTAGAGATTTCGGGTAATATTTTTATTAAATATTTTCTTAATATGAGTACTACTCTTTTTTTAAAATTTGTGGATAGCATTATTTAATAAGTTATTATTGTTTTAATTCTAAATAAAAACTTAATTAGAATAATTTATATTTTACATTAAAAAATCTATTAAGATATTTTAAACATCGTAATTAAATAATTTTAAAGCAGAAGAAGATTCTTCATTAAAATAAGAGATAAGTTCTAAAGGCATTTCTGATTTATATGAGCCACTCTTTCCTTTTCTGAAAAATTTAACCCCTTTATCTCCTTCCCACATTTTGTTTCCTAATCCTCCAGTTTGTTTAACTCTTTTTCTCATTTTATCAATTTCATTACCAACAATAACTTTGTTTAGCAATTCTTCTGATCTTTCAATATTAACGAACGAACAAATTTTATTTAATTCTATTAAAGGTTGATTTAATAAATCTTCATAACGAATTATTAAAATGTCTGCATTATAAGGGTTTTTCTGCCAAGAATTAACATGTTCTACCCATTTTGCAGGATATACATTCTTTCCATATTTCACCATTTCTTCCAACGTAACATCAACCCCTAGATTTTTATTAAAATGATAATACGAAACCATAGCATCTCTACCATCTCTTACTAAATATATAACTTTTTTATAATTGGGTTTGGGAAGATGATGAGTTTTAAAAAAATTGATAACACCAAAACGTTTATAATATTTTCTAGCATGTACATCTGGCACAATTTCTTGAGCTAATTTATCTGGCATAAATTCTGTATCAATACCATATAAAACTCCTGCCATTAGCGATTGCATCCAAGTATTACCAGATTTAGGAAAACCAACAATAAATACATCATCTACTTTTGTTGTATCTATTTCTTCTAAAAACTCATCATCTATTATTTTTGTTATAACAGAATTCGTTTTAGAATCTACTAAGTTTCCAATGTATCTTTTAGGGTTTTTAAGTAAGTTTAATATATTAATAAGTTTCATTTATTAACCTGTTTTTTGTTTGTGTTAAATAATATAAAAAATAGAATATCGAATAATTGTATGATTAATTTCAAATTGCATAGTACTTACCAATCCTTCTCATCATAAAATTTTTTCCAAACATTTTCAGTTCCCTTTTTTATTTTTTGTATTTCATCATTGGATAATCTCTTTTTCCATGTTTTTATATTTTCTAAAGAATTTCTTTTAGTATTAAAAACTTCTGTTGAGTTTTCTATAACTTTTAAATCAACTTTTGCATTCGTCGTTTGAAATATATAATCTTCAACATTTGAATCCATTGTTAACCCAATTTTTGAGAATATTCTTTTAAATTCTTGTTTAGGATTCATTGATAATTCTTCGTGTTTAACAAAGCACCAATCATTTTCATATTTTCTTCTATAGAAAAATATTGTATCATGTATTATATTCCAGAGTAAAATACCTTGATCAATTATGTCTTTCTTGTTTTTTGAAAAATCATTAATTAAAGCTTCATAATCCTTCAAGTAAGTGTTCATTAAAACAGGTTGATTTAAAAATTCATTAAAATCGAATTGCCAATTTTTAACTTTTAAACTTGCAACAAAGGCAGCTGGATGTCTAATTAGAACAACTATATCAATATCATAATTCATATAAATCCATTCAGTAGACATAATAGCAATAGGGTCTTTAATTATAGTTCTATTTACCTTTCTACACTTTAAATCTAACAAATAATGATAAAGAGCTTTTGGCGTTCGCGTCTTTAATAATTTATTAAAAGAATCTTTATTAAATACTTTATAAAAAGAATCTATATATGCTTTAGAATCCTTTTGGTGTTCAATAGAGCTATCAATTAAGAACTCAAACCAAAACTTAAAAGGAGAATTATCTCGTTTAATACTAATATTAAAAGGTTCATGCACATATCTAACTTTCGGAGCCCTAGCAATTACATTTCCAGTCCATGTTGAACCAGAACGATGAGAACCTGTTACTAAAATATTCTTCTTCATTTGTTTTCGTTATTAAACAACATAATAAATTTTACTCCCAGTCACCCTCAAATTCAACAGGTGGATATAAATCAATTTTACTAAGTATTTGAAAGTCTTGCACTCCTTGAACTCGAAACAAAGGTTTAAACATAAGAGCCTCTGTAACTAAAAATGTAATACTATATATTCCTTTACTTAAATTTATACGTGATATTGTCACTTTGCTTTTATAAAAATTATAAACATCATCGTAATGTGAAATATTTGATTTTAAACCATTTGTATTAATTAATGTACCAATAGGTTTTTGTTCATTATCAAAAATACTTAAAATACAAATTGGATTAGCATACTCTTTTTTTACTTTACATTCTAAATTTATAACTAAATCTTCTAATCTTTTTATCTGAGGTATAGATTCCTGATCATTTGTATTTCCTATAGAAATACTCAATAATTCGGCATGCTCATTCTTAAGATCTAATTGCAATCCATTATTTGCAAGTTTAGAGTAATAAACATCTATAGCATGACTTACGTCATTACCATTATATAAGCAACTTCCATGATCCATTAAAATAATTTTATTACATAATCTTGAAATTTGAGGCATAGCGTGCGACACGAAAATAACAGCTGTTGTTTTCAATAATTCATCAATAGTACGAAGACATTTTAATTTAAAGTTCATATCGCCAACAGCTAAAACTTCATCTATAATTAATATATCTGGTTCCATTTGCGCCGCTACGGCAAAGCCCAAACGTACTTTCATCCCAGAGCTATAATTACGTACAGGAGCATCGATAAATTCACCTATTTCAGAAAATTCAATAATTGTTTCAAGCTTCGCATCAATTTCTTTTTTAGAAAAGCCTAAAACTGATCCATTATTATAAATATTTTCTCTACCTGTTAAAATAGGATTAAAGCCCGCTCCTAATTCTATTAATGCACCAACACGTCCATTCATAGTAATTTTACCCTCATCTGGGCGGATTAATCCGTTTAAAATCTTTAATAATGTAGATTTACCTGCACCATTATGGCCAATTAATCCCAAACATTCTCCCCTTCTCAATTCAAAAGATACATCTTTAACCGCCCAAAACTCAGATGGTCGTAATATATTTTGATTAGATTGATTAGTGAAGAGTGCTGAACTCATATCCTTAACCCCATACCAAAGCGACTTTTTAAAATCTTTACTAAATTTTTTTGAGACGTTTTCTACTTTTACTAATACTTCCGACATTTTATGTAAAATTATTACAAATTATTATTGAGAATTAGGTTTAATTTAAGAACCTACCCTTTCTATTATTATTGGCATTATAAAACGGTAAACTATTACTCCTAAACATAAAACTATAAAAGCAATTGCTAGTATACTAAATGTCAATCCTAAATTTGAAACCGGCTGAGCTGATAATAAATTACGAGCTGTTTCTATTAAATACGTAAACGGATTAATTTTATTAAAAAACACCAATTTCCCGCTTGTTGGCATAGGATATATTACAGGAGTTAAATACATTAAAAATTGCATACTAAAAGGAATCATTCGGGATATATCTCCATACATCATACCTACAGGCATAAGCAATAAGCCTATAGTAAATCCTGTTATCATTATCCCTAAAATCATGGGTAAAATGGCTAGTCCTTGTAATCCGGGATTTATTTTAAATACAATTAATACAGCAAAAATAATTAAGAGTTTTAAAGACGTGTTAAAAAACAAAGTAAACATACCATGAAATAATAATGACTCTCTAGGAAAATTTAACTTAGCCAAGATACTTTTTCCTGTATTTACACTACGTAAAGGTTGGTTAATCGAATCTGTTAATGTTTGCCACAATAAGGTTCCTATTAATACAAATGCTGGATATGGAATAGGTGTGTTTTTTATAGAAACGGTATTAGAACTATTTAATATAATCCATATTAAAGACGTCATTATAGGAGGAATAAAAGCCCACACTATACCTAAAACAGATTGTCTGTATGCTGCTTTAATATCACGCTTAGCTAATTGTAACCCAAGCGCTTTAGCAGGTGTAATATCTGCAACAATCTCTTTAAACAGTTTTTTAAAAGATAAAGCCGCTTGTGCTTCGTAAATTGTTATTTTTTGATGTTCTATTTTTGAATTCATATATTTCTTATTATCCTAACAATTATTAAAGTTGAAATCAATCAAAAAAATTAAGTGTCTTAAAAATTTAAAATAACGTACTTATTTATAATAATTTTTATACCACGTTATAAAAGCAGAAACACCTGCTTTAACATTGGTTTTTGGTTGATAATTATATTGTGTTTTAAGTTTAGAAACATCTGCATATGTTTGCTTAACATCTCCTGCCTGCATAGGTAACATATCCTTTTTAGCTTCTTTACCTATTACTTCCTCAATTGCTTCTATATAGTCTAACAATTTTACAGGCTGACTATTACCTATGTTGTATAGTTTATATAACTGACTAGAATCTGACGGTTCCAACAAAGTTGAAAGTACTCCTGAAACAATATCACCTATATATGTAAAGTCTCTTGATAAATTCCCATTGTTAAACACCTTTATTGGCTTATCGTTAATAATAGCATCCGTAAATAAAAACATGGCCATATCTGGTCTTCCCCATGGACCATACACTGTAAAGAAACGTAAACCTATAGTTTCAAAACCGTATAGATGACTATAGGTATGCGCCATAAGTTCGTTTGCTTTTTTAGTCGCAGCATACAAACTTATAGGATGATCTACATTAGCAGTCTCTTGAAAAGGAACAGCATCGCTATTTCCATACACACTAGAACTGCTAGCGTAAACCAATTTAGATATGTTGTTATGACGGCAACATTCTAATATATTTAAAAAACCAATCATGTTACTATCGGCATAAGCATTAGGATTTTCTAAAGAATAGCGCACACCTGCTTGAGCAGCCAAATTACAAACCAAGTCTATGGATTGAGATCTAAATAAATTAGGAAGAGCTTCGCGATCTTCTAAATTCATTCTCACAAATTGCATGCGATCTCCATAGCTTGTACTTGAACTTAGGTTTAATTCATTCTCTGCTTGTTCTCTTAGAATTCCTAATTCGGCTAGACGTGCATATTTTAAATTTACATCGTAATAATCATTGATATTATCAATACCTATTACGTTATGCCCTAATGCTAATAATTCTTTAGATACATAGAATCCAATAAACCCTGCTGCACCTGTAACAAGAATAGTTTTACTTTCCATAATTATTGTCCGATTACATAAACTTGAAAACCAATTTTTTCTAAAGCCGGTTTATCTAAAACATTACGCCCATCAAATACAAAGGCTGGTTTTTGCATATTGTCATATACTTTTTGCCAATCGTATGTTTTAAATTCATCCCATTCTGTCAATACAGCTATAGCATGTGCTCCATTTAAAGCTTCATAAGGATCATTTACAACTGTTAATCCTTTTTCGTTAGAAGCAGAATCTCTAGTTTGTAAGTAATCTAAGTCACCATACATTTGTTGTGCGGTTACCTTAGGGTCGTAAGCGACAATATTAGCTTGTTCATCTAACAAAATATCAGCAACATAAATTGCTGCAGATTCTCTTGTATCGTTTGTATCCTTCTTAAATGCCCAGCCTAAAAATGCAATTTTTTTACCAGACACGGTGTTATACAACGTCTTTACAATGTTTTTAGCAAAACGATGTTTTTGGTGATCGTTCATTATAATGACTTGTTCCCAATAATCGGCAACTGCATCTAAACCATATGATTTTGCAATATATACTAAGTTTAAAATATCTTTTTGGAAACAAGATCCTCCGAATCCTACAGACGATTTTAAGAATTTTGGTCCGATACGACTATCTTTCCCAATAGCATTCCCAACTTCATTAACATCGGCACCAGTAACTTCACATAATTCTGATAATGAATTTATTGAAGACACACGCTGCGCTAAAAATGCATTCGCAGTTAATTTAGATAACTCTGAAGACCATAAGTTTGTTGTAATAATATTTTCTTTAGCAACCCAAGAGCCATATACATTAACTAGAGCATCAATAGCTTCTAATCCTTCTGGAGTTTGTTCTCCTCCAATAAGCACACGGTCTGGAGCCATTAAATCTTCTACAGCTGTTCCTTCTGCTAAAAATTCTGGATTAGATAAAATTTGAAACTTCACACCATTTCCTGTGTTATCAAGAATATTTTTCACAGCTTCTGCGGTACGTACTGGTAATGTAGATTTTTCAACAATAATCTTATCACTTTTAGCTACACGAGCAATTTGGCGTGCACACAATTCAATATATTTTAAGTCTGCAGCCATGCCTTTACCTACACCATAAGTTTTGGTAGGCGTATTTACAGAAATGAAAATCATTTCGGCTTCATCGATAGCTTTGTCTACCTCTGTAGAAAAAAACAAGTTTTTTCCTCTAGCTTCACCTACAACCTTATCTAATCCTGGTTCGTAAATTGGCAAATTACCTAAATTACTATCATTCCACGCAGCAATACGTTTTTCATTTAAATCAACTACAGTAACTTTTATTCCTGGGTTTTTTTGAGCAATTACAGCCATTGTTGGGCCACCAACATAACCCGCGCCTATACAGCAAATGTTTTTAATTTTCATTATGATTTATTTAGATAATTTAACTTGTTTTAATTCTGTTTGATTTTCTAGAAACCAAGTATATGTTTGTTTAATGCCTTCTAATAATTCTATTTTATATGCCCAACCTGCATGTTTCAATTTAGAGACATCCATGAGTTTACGTGGCGTACCATCAGGTTTTTCTGAATCCCAGATAATCTCTCCTGTATGACCAACCACATTTTGTATGGTTTCTGCTAACTCTTTTATTGTTACATCTTTACCTGTACCAACATTATATAAATGTTCTGGTAAAACATTGTTTACGGCAAATACTACGGCTTCTGCCATATCGTCTACACATAAAAATTCACGCATTGGCGTCCCGCTACCCCACAGGGTTACTGCTGTATTACCGTTTTCTTTAGCTTCGTGAAATTTACGTAACATTGCAGGTAAAACGTGGGATGTTTTTAAATCGAAATTATCATAAGATCCATATAAATTTGTAGGCATAAGACTTACAAAATCCTTATTATATTGTTTTCTTATGGCTTCGCAGGCTTTAACACCTGTAATTTTAGCTATAGCATACCATTCATTTGTAGGCTCTAAAGAATCTGTAAGTAAATACTCTTCTTTTAATGGTTGAGGCGCAAATTTTGGATAAATACAAGAACTTCCTAAAAAAATAAATTTCTGAACACCATGTTTATGCGCAGCATCTATTAAGTTATTTTGGATTTGTAAATTCTCCATTAAAAATTGATATGGATAATCATTATTTGCTAAAATTCCACCTACACGTGCAGCTGCATCTATAATAACTACAGGTTTCTCTGTACTTATAAATTGAGTGACCGCCACCTGATCTCTTAAGTCTAACTCGGCACTAGTTTTACCAATTAAATTAGTAAATCCATCTGCTTCTAGCGCACGCCAAACAGCAGACCCTACCATACCGCGATGACCAGCTATATATATCTTTGATTTTTTGTCCATAATGGTAAATGATTCTTTATTTACTATTCAAAATAATTTAAAGTATCATAACCTCCTTCTTTAAGAAATTGATCTTTTTGCATTAATTTTAAATCGCTTTGCATCATGTCTTTCACTAGATCTTTTAATTCGTATTCTGGTGTCCAACCTAATTTGTTATTAGCTTTAGATGCATCTCCGATAAGTAAATCAACTTCTGTAGGTCTAAAATATTTAGGATCTACTGCTAATACTTCTTTACCAATTTCTAATTGGAATTCCGGATTATCGCAAGCTGCAACATAAGCTTTCTCATCTACACCCTCACCTTTAAACTCTAATGTAATACCTAGTTCACCAAAAGCCATCTTTACAAAATCTCTAACAGGTGTTGTTTTTCCAGTTGCAATTACCCAGTCTTCTGCTGCTTCTGCTTGAAGAATCAACCACATCATTCTTACATAATCTTTAGCATGACCCCAGTCACGTTGCGCATCAAGATTTCCTAAGAAAAATTTATCTTGTAATCCTAAAGCTATTCTTGAAACTGCTCTAGTAATTTTTCTTGTTACAAAAGTTTCTCCTCGTATTGGAGATTCGTGGTTAAATAAGATACCATTACATGCATACATTCCGTAAGCTTCACGATAATTCACAGTAATCCAGTATGCATACATTTTAGCTACAGCATACGGGCTACGAGGATAAAATGGTGTTGTTTCAGATTGTGGCACTTCTTGTACTTTTCCATACAATTCAGAAGTTGATGCTTGGTAGATACGCGTTTTCTTCTCTAAACCTAGTAAACGTACTGCATCTAAAATACGTAATGTACCTAATCCATCTGCGTTACCTGTATATTCAGGAACTTCAAAAGACACATGTACGTGACTCATAGCTGCAAGATTATAAATTTCGTCTGGCTGAATTTCCTGAATTAAACGAATTAAATTCGTACTATCAGTCATATCTCCATAGTGTAAAAAGAAATTACGACCATCCAAGTGTGGGTCTTGATATAAATGATCAATACGATCTGTATTAAACAATGAAGATCTACGTTTTAAACCATGAACTTCATAGCCCTTTTTTAATAAAAACTCACTTAAATAAGCTCCATCTTGTCCTGTTACTCCTGTAATTAAAGCTACTTTCTTACTCATTGTACATTTTGTATAAATTCTATAATCGTTTTATATATTTTCCCAATACCAAGCTACAGCTTCTTCAAGTCCTTGTTTTATGGTATGGGTTGGTTGGTAATCTAATTTTTGTTGTGCTTTTTCAATACTTGCTAATGAATGTGGAATATCACCGACACGATTAGGCCCATGCACTATATTTATATTGGCAATTTCTGAATCGTAATGAGACAAATATGTTTTTAAATACGATGTTAATTCTAATAGCGTTGTACTTTCTCCTACTGCGGTATTATAAACTTGGTTTAATGCATTTATATTTGAAGTTGAAATGGCCTTCAAATTCATTTGTAACACATTATCTATATATGTAAAGTCTCTAGAATAAGAGCCATCTCCATTAATTATAGGACTTTCATGTTCCATAAATTGCTTTACAAACAAAGGAATAACTGCTGCATAAGCACCTTTAGGATCCTGACGCCGTCCAAATACATTAAAATATCGCAAACCAATAGTATTTAAACCATAAGTGGCATTAAATATATCTGCATATAATTCGTTTACATATTTTGTAATTGCATACGGAGACAAGGGTTTACCAATTTTATTTTCTACTTTTGGCAAAGCTTCAGAATTGCCGTACGTTGAACTACTAGCAGCATACACAAAACGTTTCACTTTTGCATCTCTAGCCGCAACTAACATATTTAGAAACCCATTTACATTTACATCATTGGATGTTATAGGGTCTTCAATAGACCTAGGTACAGACCCTAATGCAGCTTGATGTAACACAAAATCCACTCCATTACAAGCATACTTACACGTATTTAAATCTCTTATATCTCCGGTAATTAAAGTAAACAAAGCATTATTTAAATAGGGCTCTATATTATGCATGTAGCCTGTAGAAAAGTTATCTAAACAAATAACTTTTACATGATTTTCTAGTAAAACTTCTACTAAATTTGAACCTATAAACCCCGCACCACCTGTTACTAAAACAGTATGGTTTTTCAAGTTAGATATGTAGAGTTCTTGTATCACTTGTCTTTAATAATGTATGTATTACAAACGTTTATTTACTATATTATTAGGAAGTATACCTTTAACATCGTAAATAATTCCATCTGCTGCTTTTAACTTTTCTATTTCAAGAGTTAAAAACTCTTTATGAGACACCGCAAGTATGACACTTTGATACCTGTTTTCTTCTAATTTATTTACTAAATCTATTCCGAACTCCTGCTTAACCTCCTGAGGATTTGCCCAAGGATCGAACACATCTACATCGATATGAAAACTATTTAGTCCTTTGTAAATATCAATAGCTTTAGTATTTCTTATATCAGGACAATTTTCTTTAAAAGTTATTCCTAGCATTAAAGCTTTAGCCCCTTTTATACATTGCCCCTGACCAATCATTTCTTTTACAATTTCTTTAGACACGTAATCGCCCATACTATCGTTTAAACGACGTCCTGCCAAAATAATTTCAGAATGGTAACCTACTTCTTGAGCTTTCTGTGCTAAGTAATACGGATCGACACCTATGCAATGTCCGCCAACCAAGCCTGGTTTAAAAGGCAGAAAATTCCATTTTGTACCTGCTGCTTCTAAAACATCATGCGTATTAATATTTAATAAATTGAATATTTTAGCCAATTCATTTACAAACGCTATATTAATATCTCTCTGACTGTTTTCTATTACTTTTGCTGCTTCAGCAACTTTTATAGACGTTGCTTTAAATGTACCAGCAGTAATTACAGATTGATATAATTGATCTACAACTTCTGCAATTTCTGGCGTAGAACCAGATGTAACCTTCAATATTTTTGCAACTGTATGCTCTTTATCTCCTGGATTAATACGCTCTGGGGAATACCCCGCAAAAAAGTCCAAATTAAAGGTTAAACCACTAAACGCCTCCAAAACCGGCACACATTCATCTTCTGTTACACCAGGATACACAGTAGACTCATAGATAACAATATCTCCTTTTTTCAGGACTTTACCTACTGTTTCAGAAGCTAGTATTAATGGTGTTAAGACAGGTCTATTATTTTTATCTGTAGGTGTTGGTACCGTTACAATAAATATACTAGCTGTTTTTAAACAACCTGAATCATTTGTTGGAAAAAAACCTTTTTCTCCTAACACTAATCCATCTCTATCTAGTAGCACCTTTTTTAAATGCTCTGGACTAACCTCTAAGGTATGATCCTCCCCGCTTGCAAGTTCAGTGATTCGATTTGCATTAATATCAAAACCTATAGTAGTATATTGCTTAGCAAATTCTACAGCCAAAGGCAGACCAACATAACCTAAACCTATAATGGCTACGGTTTTTTCAGAAACTTTTTCCACAAAATCAGAATACATGGTTACTTTAAAAATTTATTAAAAGATCATTAACTATGATAAATTTGATTCTACAAATCAAAACTTAAATAATGACTTTATTTTATATTTTATGAAGAATTTTAAAACTCCATATGATAACAAATATACAATACTTTTTTTCCCTTTTTTATGACTTGTCTATCAATTCGTCGTATATCACAAAACCATTATCATGCTGATAAGAATCAGTAAAGGTAAAATTAACTTTTCTATCTATTTCAGACTCAATTTTACCTGCCATCTGATTAATATACACCGTATTTAACTCCTTTCCCTCCACAACAACATCTATCAATCCAGAATCCAAACCTTCTGCATAATCTCCAATTACTATTACTCTAGACACATGCCCCATTCTAGCTAAAACAGTAGCAACAATAGTATCTAAACCCACGTATTTACGCACCATATTTTGTAACGAACTAAATAACGGATGGTTTGTATTAGCTTTGTAAGTAACCTTATTACGCTCTTTTTCTTTTCCTAGATAACCTGCAGAAGACAATTGATTTAATTCTTTACGAACCGAATTTGTAGACTCATTAAATTCTAACGCTAAACCACGTAAGTACCCACTATTGTTTGCATTAAGAAACAACTTAACAAGTATACGTATTCTAGTTTTTGAAGTAATTAAAGACTCTAACATAAACAGTTTAAAAACGAGTAACAAAACTACTCTTTTTTATTTAACACAAAAGTTTTTTTACTATTGTTTTTTAACGATAACGTTTTAGCTAAGAAGAATTAACGATCCCCTAACAATATATATTAAGAATGTGTTTTTTTAAGTTTTTAAGATCGAATATTATTAAATTCTCAACAATTAAAATCAGTAAAATTATTATTGTCTAAATTAATTTTCAGAATTATATTACACTAAACACCCCTAATAACCTGCGTAATCAAAATTTAGCATTTGTTTAGTTTTTGCATAAACATTTGGGAATTCAAGTCGGAATTCTGATGGTTTTTTTATAAAGGTTTCTAAAATTACTGCAAGAAATTCAAATTGAGTGGTAGATGCATGTCCCCTAAAAAAGTGAGATTGAATCAGTTTTTGACGTAGTGATTCATTATGAGTTAACATAGATGCTAATTCTTTAAATGTATCTGAAAAAATCGTAGAACTAACATCACGTTCTTTCATACAATTTAGATGAATGGCTTGAGAGAATTCATATATACCTAAATTTGTATTTAAATCATTAACATCTAGACTATGTTTAAAATCGCTCCATGAAATTACTAATACTCTCATCATAGGATTTATTTCTCCCGCATGATAAGCATGGTACGTTGCAGAATAAAACGCATCAGGATAAATAAAAATCTTATCTATTAAACCAATAAAAAAGTCTCGAAAACCAAATGTAAGAATCACCGCATGAGCAGAAATCAATAATTTCATTTCACAAGTAACATCTAAATGATCTCGCCCTATAAAATCTTTATCTTTTATAAACGACACTACCCGATGATCAAAATACAATTGTTGTTTAGGAGATAAGTTTCTATAAAAATTAAAATGCTCGCTTAATAACTGCTTATCTTGACTACTTAATTTCTTTTTAGCTACATAAAAATGTACATACATTGGCTTTCTAAAGTAAATAACATATACCATTTCGACCAATTTAAAGACATAGTAAACCAAAAAAAATAGCACTAATAAAAAGAAAGCACCCAAGAAAATTTTACTTGGCATATAAAAATCCTGTATAAATAGAAAAAAATTAATCATAATAAACGATTTAAATTCATAATAACCAAATTAAATTTAAACATAAAAAGCTGATAATCTGACAATAAAGACAACAATTAGACCATCTTACCTATAATATCGTTAACACACTCTTAATAAATATAAATATTTCATTTTATCTTGATTATATGCTTTTAAGCAAAAAATACAAAGTTTAATGCTATAGTAAAATTGAGTACATATTTTTATTTATATTTGCAACTGCTAAATTATCAAACAATTAAATACTTACTTAAAAAAAAGTAGGTTTTGCTTTCACTCTAAAAACATGATACTATGAAAAAAATTTACTATTTAATCCTACTATGTCTAACAATTTCATCAGTTTGTATGGGACAAGCAGCTACAGTAGCAAGCCAGAACTTTGATGGAAATAATGACTCTAATTGGGATACTAATTTTGTTGAAGATAATACGAATTCTTCAACTAGTTGGGGCACTTATAATAGTTTAGGTCCAATTTCAAATGCAGATCCAAACGATTTATTTCTTGGATTTAATAATTCAGCTCCTTTATCTAGTAAATCTAGAAAAACTATAGAATTTTCAAATATTAATGTCCAATACTTTTCTTCATTAGAAATTTCTTTTGATTTTCAATATAGTTTAGCAACCGCTAACGACACATCTGCCGAAATAACAATTGTAACAGTTGATGAAAATGGCAATTTAGACTATATTACTGACACATTTTTAGTTGGAGCCAATACAACCTCAGGCGTAGTTTCCGCTCCTCAAAACTTTAATATTGACTTACTTACTTCTGGAGGAAGTGCTTCGACAGATGACATACAGGAGATTTATATGGAGATTACATTGATCTCTACATCTGCAAGTAATTATCTAGCGATAGATAATGTAGAATTAATAGGAGAAGTAAAATCAGAATTTGATGGTTTAATTTACGACGAGATTAATTATGGCGGATGGAAAAATGGCAATGAACCAGATAACAGCACAACAGCTGAAAATGTTTTAATTATTAATGGCTCTTACACTTTTACAGGTAGAACTAACGTAAATAACCTGACCATATCTAGCGAAGCTAATGTAAGAATAAATTATAATGGCAGAGTCAGAGTTTACGGTAATTTGCTAGTAGACAATAACTTAACAATCACATCAAAATCTGACAGTTACGGTACTCTTCGTGTAGATGGAACAGCCACAGGTTTAGCTACCTATGAAAGATTCACGATGATGGATGGTATTAATGATTTAGTTTCTGCACCACTTTCAGGAATTACATTTGGTGAATTTGCAAGCTCCACTGGTATAAATAATGACAGTTTATACTATAGTCAAAATGATAATAATTTAAAAAAATTCGGTCCATTTGTTAAAACAGCTGGAGTTGGTGGTTCATACGCAAACTGGCACGCCATAAATGACAGCAATGAAATATTAGAATCTGGAGTAGGATACAGAGCATCTACAGTTAGTGGTAATTTACTTTCCTATACAGGTAATGTAGTTACAGAAAATGTAGAAACAGATGTATATTTTAACATAAGTACCCTAGCTTCTCAATGGAATTTAGTTGGAAATCCATATCCATCCTTCATAACCATGACACCTTTCCTTAATGTTAATCAAGATTTATTTCAGGAAGACAAAGTAGCTGTTTATGCTTACAATGGTACAGATTGGACCATTTATAATAATAACAATGCCGTAAACATAGCTCCAGGTCAAGGCTTTTATGTAGCTGTTAATGAAAATATTGCAAATTTAGGAAAATTAGAATTTCGTAGTAGTTGGATGAGACTTAACAATGAAGATGATTTTATTGCAGGACGAACTGAAACAAACTACTTTTTAGATATAGCATTGAATGCAGACGATAAAGAGAAGCACTCAAACCAATTATATTTCAACGAAAATGGTACAAACAACCTTGATAAAGGATATGATAGTTCTATATACGGACTTAATGAAAGTGGATACACATTGTTCACACAGTTAGTTGAAGGTAATACAAATTATAGATTAGCAATACAAACATTAAATCAAGATGAAGTATCTGAAGGAGAAGTATCAGTTCAATTGGGGGTAATAGCACCTGAAGGAAAGAAAATATCAATTAGTATTAAAGAAACTAATTTAGATTCCACAACCAAAGTATACTTAGAGGATACTATAACTGATGAGTGGATATTGTTAAATGATTCACCTTACACATTTGTCACAAACGAAAGTTTAAATGGAGTAGGACGTTTTGTTTTACATATATCAAATGAAAAGTCACTAGGAATAGAAGACAACATTCAAGAAAACCAATTACAGATTTATTCAGGCGAACACTCTATTAAGCTAAAAGGTCAATTAAATAAAAATACTCATTTAAGTGTATTTGATGTTCAAGGGAGACAAATACATTATTCAACTATAAATCAAACAGTTAGCGAATATACTATTGACACAGTAAATTTAAGCAGTGGTATTTATATAATAAGAATAGACAACAACGGAAACAAAATCTCTAAGCGTGTTATTTTAAAATAATATAATTTCAGAAAAACCTATTAATTATGAAAGAAGAAACAAAACATACAAAAATTACTAGAAAGGAAGCCGTAAAAAAAATGGGTAAATATGCAGCTTTTACTGCAATTGGTACGTTTGCTGTATTAAATCCACTAAAGGCACAAACAACTAGTGAACCTATTGGTCCTGGAGGGGGAGGTTTTGGAAGAACGACGACATCTGAAAATGAAACTTTGGATGAAACTACCACTCCTAGTACGTCTAGTACCAATACTCAAGTAGGAAAAACTCAAGTAGACAACAATATTAAGAGTAATTAGTGAAAGCTAACTTAGCTCCTAAATATATACAATCCGCTATCGATTTTAAGATATTATGGTTTGAGAAATCAAACCAATATACAATAATCGATAACGGATTATTCTTTTGTATAGAAACCTATATTGAGTCTGATAATCCTGATGAATGCATAGCCCTTTATCAAGCCACTTTTGATCTCACTAAAGCAGATGCTAAAGCAATATATTTAGATATAACAGAATTCCTTAATGATAGGAATACGCTTATTACACAAACAACTGGTCCGATTTTAAAGTTAAACTATAATAATAGGATTTACTCTAAACAATATGCTATAGGAAAAACAAGTTTTAATGTTCATTATCAATCAGAAGAATTAATTAATTTTATACATCCACAAATACACCATTTAGAAACTACAACTGAAAATAAACCTGATTTTTGGTTTGACATTCAAGTAAAAGACAATGTTATTAGTCTTTTTACTAATAATAAATTTATTAGGTCTTGCGATTCATACAATTTTCACGAGCTTCAAGGCAAATTTAATATGGAATTAATTTGTGGATTGCACCATAAAAAAGAACATGATTGGATTGGGCTTTTTCATGCCTCAACAGTATCTAATGGCAAAAATTCAGTTATGCTTATTGGCACCTCTGGTAGCGGGAAAAGCACATTAACTACGGTCTTAACTCAAAACGGCTATGATTTAATTGCTGATGATACAACTCCTATTTTACGGGCAGATTTTAATACATATTACTTCCCTGGTGGCATATCTGTAAAACCAGGAGCCTTCTCTACATTAAAACCTTTTATTTCCAATTTTGAAAATTTACCCGAGAGCTATTTAAGAGCTCATAAAGGAGGTATAAAATATGTAGCAACACCCATACCCCATCAAAAACATGTGCCATGCAATACCATAGTTTTAATAAATTATCAAACTGAAGCTAAAGTACTCTTAGAAAAAATAGATGCAAAAACTGCTTTAGAAATATTAATACCAGACTCATGGATCTCTCCACAAACTGAGAACGCAGCAGCTTTCCTAAATTGGATTAGTACAGTTAAATTTCTTAAACTAACATACAGTAAAAATGAAGATGCTCTTGAGGTATTTTCAACTATCTTTATAGGCGAATAAGTATCGTTTATGAACACCACTCATACTACATTATCTCATATATCCCATATTATAAGTTTTAAAACAGACGCGTCTTTTTTAAAAGCAGACATTAAGAACTACAACTGGGAGAATATTGTAAAAATGGGTAGTGAACACCTCATTATTCCAACCATTTACGCTCGTTTAAAGTCTAAAGGTCTCCTCAAGTATCTACCACAAGATTTACACGATTATCTTAAATATATTTACAATCTAAATGAAGAGCGAAACAAATTTTTACTAGAGGAAGTAAAACTTATAAATTCGTGGTTCAACGCTAATAACATTGAACATGTTTTCCTAAAAGGAGCCGCAATGATCGCCTCTAATTATTACGAATTATTAGGAGAACGTATGCTTGGAGATATTGATGTTTTAGTTCCTAAAGAGCTATCTGAAAAAGCATTTCAAATTTTAATAAACAAAGGGTATACTTACGCAAAAACACCGACAATAAACCCCAAATATTTTGAAGACAAACATTTATTAAGGTTAGCTTCTAAAAATTATATTGGAGCTGTAGAAGTACACTTTAAACTCTTAGACAAAGATCAAGCGATATTAAAACCAGAACATGTATTAAATAACAAACAATTTGTTAATCATACACATCTTCCCATTCCTTCTCCAAAACATTTAATAACACATAATGTATTAAATTTTCAGATTAACGACCTTGGTTCATACTATAACTATATTGGACTCAAAAACTGTTACGATACTTTAGTGTTATTACCGCGTATAAATGATATTACACTAACACAAGTACTACAGAATCGTCATATATCAAATAATTTTAATTTAGGTCATTTATATTTTAGTGAAATTCCTGAACCTACAAATACACTTAGAATTAAATACAACACTTCTATTTATCACTTAAAAAATAAATATAATAGCTTTAACTTTTTGCTTTATAAAATACATGCGTATTTAGATTTACTGAAATTACTTTTTAATAGGACTTATTTTTTTATTAAAAATAAAGATTACAGAAGAGATATTTTAAATGATAGGTCCAGAATCAAGGCTCTTATAAAATCTAAATTGTAAAACTTTCTTTTCTTTAAATTAAGGACAGAAATAGCAAACAATAAATATTTTCAACACATTTAGTTAAAACAGATCTTGATTTAATAATTACTTTTTCCCTCATGCGTACATTAAAATACTAATAAACACTTCACTTACTAAACATATATTTACATATGATGACCATCATATAGTTACTAATTCGTATTAAATAAATTCACAGTTCATTAATTACTAACCGTAATTAATTGTAATTCTAACAATTTCAGTTTAAGCTAAAAAAGTAAAATTAATTAAATAGATGAAACTGATAAAAAATGTAATTTAAGTTTAAAAGAAACTTATCATTTATCAAAAAATTAAAATAACTCAAAAAAAAGAAAATACTCATACATACTTTAGAGGAAAAGTGCATATAAATGAGATTGAAACTGGGATTAAATCAACCTACGAATAAGGGAATATAAAAGATCATATTTTTATTTATACAAAAATTCAACTTTTAATTATTTAAGAAAAAGTATATTTACATAAACTGTAAATTTATTCCAGATAATAATTGAAAGACAGGCTGCACACCTTCTACGTAAATAGAATATTGAGGTTCTATATATAAATTAAATACCGTATCTCCTACTTTTACTACTTTACCAATACCTAATGCAAGAGGCACAGAGTAAGCTTCTTTTTTAAAATCTAACACCCAAATTGGAGCACCTCTTAAATAAGTTCCCTTACCAAGTTGCCAAAAGTAGAATGGCTGAATAGCTCCTAAATTTGTGTTATCTCTATCGGAATCTCCTGCAAAAGATGCTTGCCAAGTTATTAATCCTCCAAATTGAAACACTGGTGATTTAGAAAAGAATGCTACAAAAGCGAATCCGCCTTGCCATTTTCCTGTACCTAAAAGATCATCGGAAGCAGTTGGAGCAGTAACAGATGGCCCAATACCAACAGTAGTTGTCGCGTCTGATACTAAATTATATGCTAAAAATGCATTAAAATCACCTAATCCGCTAGTCGTGTTTACCACGCCTGTTTCATTTGGTAATCCAATGGTCGAGAATGGCATAGACGCACGTAGTAATAACTTACCTTTTGCTATGGGCTTTGCAAAACGAACCCATGTTGTATTCATAAAAGCATCTCCTGGAGCTTCAGCTAATGTGGGCATTAAATAGTTCTGAAAACTTAAAGCTGTCATATTCGCTAAAGGATTATTGGCTTGAGCTGCACTTGAGCTTGTTTCGGTTTTGGATTCATCTTGAGCAGCTGCCTTAAAAAAAGCCACTAAGAAGACAAAAATGGTTACAGTAATTTTTTTCATGGTGAATTGATTCATAGGATTAAATTATAAGATATAGCATAGTGCTTCAATAAAAAAAGAATAGACTTTATATATAAAAAACTATAAAACAGATTTTAACCTTGCTGTATTAATAGTCTCTTTATTTAATGTGTCTTAATTTACTTTAGTAACACTATTTTTTTTCAAAGAAAATGTCCTAAACCACTGGCAAACCTTTTCCCTGTTTTTTCATGATTCCAAGAAGAGATTTTGCATCTAAATCTATTTTCTGTATCATTTTATTATCTACGACTAAAACTTCGCCTTCTAAAGCATTTGTAGTACTCGGAAAAAACACTACCGAACTACTAGCTTTTTCATCAATTAAAAGGCCGGGCTTATTGCCCATTGGCGTATGTACTAATACAGATAATCTATTATCTGGTTTCGGACTTATTTTATTCTCTAATTCGGTTTTATACTTACTGTATCCTGGAATAACATCTAACATCATACCTTCAAACCAATTATAAAATGTCTTAAATTTTGGAAAGGTTGCCAAATAACCAAACACATAAAAAATGAATAGTAAAAGTAAACCCGTTGTAATGGTTAAAGAATACTTTCCGAAAAAATCGTCTAAATGCAAATTATGAACAACTATTTTTCCAAGATGACTTACTTTATACCATAGTTTTTCAATAACAATAAAGAGAATAAATATGGGTAACAAATACATCATCCCGCTTACAATTTTATTTTTTGGTTTTACTAGGCGCTTTTTGTAATCCTTCATTGGTTTTAGGTTGGTTATTACGTATAAAGTTGTGAGCTCTAGCCATATCACTTCATAAAAGCTACGATATAATTATAACCCAGTGTATGTTAAAAGTAAATAAAAAAATTAATAATTAGATTTTAAAAATGGTTTTATAAAACTAATATTTTATAAATTATAAGAGTATGACCTTTTAAAAATTAACCATAAAATAACTCATAGTTAGAAAGAGAACCCTTCTTATAAACGGTACTACCGTTACAGTAACTTTTGTGTTAAGCTAACCTATATTTACTAGACTATTGTATGACTTTAGAGTAATTCCTGGAACATATAAAACGAAAAAAGTTAATATTATATTTTTTTGACACGATTTTGACACATACTAGTCTTTAGTTAAAACAATTATAAAATACAATTTACCAATACTATGCGTCTTGAAATCAAGAATAAGATCTAAAATTAAAAAAAGAATAAGGTTTTTCTATGATAAAACACAAAACAAAAAAGCACCACTTAAATATTGGTGCTTTTTTAAACTTCTTAATGATTAACTACACTAAAACTCTAAGCTTAGACCGATCTTCAAAATTCAAATACTTTTTAATTGCGTCTTCTGGCAAACTAAAACATTGACAAAAATCTTCTATTGAATATTTAAGTTCATCAACGTGCAATCTATAAGCCCGTTCAAAAATTACAGGACAATCTATATCTACTAAAGTTTTTTCGACCTTTCTCTCTCCTAGCCTACTTAATTCTATCATTAAATATCTATAAGTATTATCTGTAATACAATTTAAATCTTTTGCTCTGCGCATAATTGCTTGCTTAGATGTTCTCCAATATTTTTTAAGAGTAGCTAGATCATAAAGTTTTAAGTTCACTAAGGAATTCTTAATCCCTAACTCCGGCATTAAAAACTCAGATGCAAATCTATTAGCTTCATCCTCTTTTTGCTTTTCTGTACGGTGCATAGGAACTGGAAATCCTCCAGTAATATGCATCAATATATGCCCAAGCTCATGTGCTAAAGTGAATCGTTTTCTGTCGTTAGAAAAATTCTTATTTATTATTATAACTGGAGTTCCGTTCCCCGACAAAAAAGAAACACCATCAAATTTTTCTGTAACATCATCAAACTCTATTACTACTATTCCACTTTTTTCGATCTTATTAAAAATATCGACAACCGGTTCTTTTTTATTTAAACCTAAAAGAGATCTGGTATGTTTTGCGATATCTTCAGGAGAATATTCTTCAGGATCTAATGGTCTTAAAGAAAATTCAGGATAATCAACAGCCTCATTTAATTTATCTACTAAATGGCCTAAAAATTTGTTATTTGACTCTAATGCTGTTTTGATTTGTTTTGATAACCCCGACTTTTTCCTGTAATGTGCTATTTCAATGTCTATATTGATTTCCTTGTAAAAAAAATTCTTAGGAAAATTCAATAAAGCTATTAGGCTCTCTATTACAGATTCTGAAAGGACATCAAATCCTTTCTCGAATTTCGATAAATTCGACTGAGATAAACCTTTAATTTTTTTAGACACATCTGTTTGACTTAATCCTCTATACTCCCTTGCAAAAATAAATTGCGAAGTTTTAAGTCTCATATTATAATTTTTTAAGTTAATTGACTGCCTTTGAATTTTGGGTGCTACAGATTAAACATTATTCATCAGAAGATTTACTTCTAATATTTACAACCTTTAAAGTTACTTTCACATCTGAATTTGTGTCTGTAGCTTTATTAAAGGACTTTTCATTGTCCTTAAATACATCATCTTCAGAAACAATCCACTGTACATTGTCGCTATCAATATAGACTATCTGTGGTGAATAAATTTCACCCATACGATCTACTTTATAACCAAAAAACAGTATCGGATCGTCCTGATACACATCACTATCAAACAGAGGTAAACATTGCTGATTAGAAATCGTGTTTACATGTTTTGTTTTAATATTCATTGGTTTATTATTATTATTAAACTTTTTTATTAAAATAATATAATCGTCTAATTTTAAAATAAACCGCTTGTACTTACCCCATTTCCATTTAGTAGGAAATGCATTTTGCAAACTTTCAACTATAGCTGTATTTAAAACATTTGCATCAAACCTGACTTTTGCTTCCGGGGGAAACAGAGCAGAAATTGAATTGAATTTTTTTACCGCTTTATTGAAGGCAAAGAAAATTTCTTCTAAATTTTCTTTAAGATCAAATAGAAGTTCATTTTTACGAACTTCTCTTCTTTTCCCTATTCTATTTGCAGGAAAAGGATTTTTATGTAACTTTGTTACCATACAAAAACAAAATTTTGACGTAACACCCAAAATGTCAAAGAACACATAATTAAACTCTGTTCCACCAGAGTTTTTTTTACATCTACAAATATATAAAATTTAAATTTAATTGTAATAAATTTAATAAAAAGTTGTGTGTATTTTTCATTTGAGACACATATGAAATTCAAATCCAAAGAAAAACCATTAATTAAGATAGTAAAATCTAATTTCCTTAGACATCCGGAATAATCTAGTAAGGCTATAAGTGTAATTTATTTATTCTCTACAATCTATATTCTATTTACAACTTATCTAAACAAAAAAAACTAACTACCAACAACTTAACAAGTAATTTAAAATCAAAAGAAGTAATTTTCAAAAATTATTTGACATGTTTTTGACACGGAAAAAAAGAAAACCCTTGAAAACTCAGTGTTTTCAAGGGTTTTTAAAGTGCGGGCGGAGAGACTCGAACTCTCACACCTCGCGGCACTAGATCCTAAGTCTAGCGTGTCTACCAATTCCACCACGCCCGCAATAAGGTGTGCAAATATAAAAATTACTTTTAATAATCAATATATCTTTCGAAAAAAAATTCAACATTTTTGTATTTTTGTAGGAAACACAAAATTTCCACATGAAAAATATCTCGACTTACATCGAAAATAACAAGGATAGATTTTTAAACGAACTTATCGAATTACTTAAAGTACCGTCCGTTAGCGCAGACTCTGCTTACAAAAACGACGTATTAAAAACTTCAGAAATCGTTAAAACACGTCTTGAAGAAGCCGGATGCGATCACGTTGAAATTTGTAAAACCGATGGTCACCCCATTGTTTATGGTGAAAAAATCATAGACAAATCGCTCCCAACCGTGCTTGTTTACGGGCATTACGACGTACAACCTGCCGATCCTATCGAACTTTGGACGTCTCCACCATTCGAACCTGTAATAAAAACTACCGAAACACATCCCGAAGGCGCTATTTTCGCGCGTGGTGCGTGCGACGATAAAGGTCAGATGTACATGCATGTAAAGGCATTAGAATTCATGACCAAAAACGACGAGTTACCATGTAACGTAAAATTTATGATTGAAGGTGAAGAAGAAGTGGGTAGTGTAAACCTAGCAACCTTTGTAAAAAACAATCACGAAAAACTTAAAAACGACGTCATCCTGATATCAGATACAGGAATGATAGCTAAAGATGTGCCTTCAATTACCACTGGATTACGTGGGTTAAGCTATGTAGAAATTGAAGTTACTGGACCAAATCGCGATTTACACTCTGGGCTTTACGGCGGTGCAGTAGCAAACCCAATAAATATTTTAACCAAAATGATTGCTTCGCTTCACGACGAAAACAATCATATTACCATTCCTGGATTTTACGACAAAGTAGAAGAATTGTCTGCAGACGAGCGTGCACAAATGGCTAAGGCACCATTTAATTTAGATAGCTATAAAAAAGCGCTAGATATCGATGCTGTTTACGGCGAAGCTGGATATTCTACTAACGAACGTAACTCTATTCGTCCTACTTTAGACGTAAATGGTATTTGGGGAGGTTACACTGGCGAAGGTGCAAAAACCGTTATCGCAAGTAAAGCGTTTGCAAAAATCTCTATGCGTTTAGTGCCAAATCAGGATTGGAAGGAGATTACAGAATTGTTTCAAAACCATTTTGAAAGTATTGCTCCAGATGCAGTAAAAGTTAAAGTAAAACCTCATCATGGCGGACAAGGATACGTAACGCCTATAGACAATATTGGGTACCAAGCGGCCTCTAAAGCTTATACCGATACGTTTGGGCAAGCGCCAATTCCACAACGAAGCGGCGGAAGTATTCCTATTGTATCGCTTTTCGAAGACGAATTACAAAGCAAAACTATTTTAATGGGATTCGGATTAGACAGCGACGCCATTCACTCGCCAAACGAACATTTCGGAATCTGGAACTACCTAAAAGGCATAGAAACCATCCCAATGTTCTACAAACATTTTACAGCATTGTCTAAAAAATAAAGACCTATTATCATAAAAAAATCCGTTCAATAACGTTTCGAACGGATTTTTTATTTATACCAATTTGGGCGTTACCTAAAGGTCGCGCTTTCCGTTATATCTTTTTATTTCATTTTCACTCTTTAGATATTTTTAGCCTAAACAAAGGCTTCGGTTGCATACTAAATATGTTGTTATAGGCTCATAAAAAGGATGCCACTGCAATCGCTAACGCAACCATCCGTGTCTTATTCAACTTTATAAAATCATAAAAAAATTAATCTTTAACAATCTTAAACATCCCTGATTTATTTGCACTTTCAACACTTAAAAAATATATTCCTCTAGTCAAGCTCCCCATTTCTAATTGAGTATTTTGTGTAGTAGAGGTCACGTTTAAAATGCGTTTTCCAGACACATTATACAAAATAATTTCTGCCTTTTCATTGGTAGATCTTTCTACCGTTAACACCGAATGTACTGGATTAGGAAACACAGACAATTCTAGATCTGTAAATGTTGGTAAACTTAAAGTAGCAAATTCATAACATGTACTCACTTCAACACAACTTCCAGAAGTAATTTCTACCCTATAACTCCCATTAGAAGTTGGGACAAAGGTTTGAGATGTAGCGTCTGGAATTGCACTGCCAGTCGTACAATTATACCATTGGTAAGTTGCATTATCCTGATTAGCAACAAGACTATTATTACTAAGGGTTACTGTATTATCTACACCTGTTAAGCCCGCTTTTGTAGCCATATATGCCGCAGACAGTTTAGATAATTCGTGATAATACTCTAAATTAAATAACTCAAATCTGTCGTCTTTAGAGTGATATTTTGGATTCTGATCATTTTCAGACCAAGCCTCTCCTACCAATACCGCAGGATATCCACGATTCCAAAAACTAGAATGATCGCTATATTCTGTACCTGGAATAACAATATTTACATTTAATTTAAATGGATAGGTATTTAGTACCTCAACAATATCATCACTCATGGCTTGAGAGCCTGTATCATCTTTCTTAACATCAATATCAAAGCTTTCATCATCATCACCATCATAACCTATCATATCAATATTATAAACCCCTAAAATAGATTCTCCGTTACTCTCTGCTAATTCAGCATAATATTTAGAGCCTATTAATCCAATCTCTTCTTCATCCCAAAGAGCATAGATAATAGTATTCTCTTTACATTGGCCAGAGAGCAATCTTGCTATTTCTAAAATAGTAGCTACTCCACTTGCATTATCATCTGCACAATAATCGTTAACCGTATCGTAATGTGCGCATATCATATAAACACGTTCTGGATGGGTTGTCCCCAATTGTGTGGCAATAACATTTCGTCTATTATCATCTCCATTCATTAACTGATAAGTTACAGTGGTATGCTCTAAACTCTCAAATTTTTCAAATAAATATTGCGCAGCCAAATTGTTGTTATTATAATTTCTATTTGAAATCGTAACCGTATTCCCACCAACAACCGTTTGGACTTCCCCAGAAAATTCTTTTACCGTTTGCGAGAGAGAATCTAAACTTACTGCATTTATAATATCTGCAACCGATTGGCTATAACCAAGCGCACTACTAAAAAGAAGAAAAAGTAGACTATAGTATAATTTTTTCATAAAAAAAGTTAATAGAAATAAAACACATAAAGATAGTACAATTAAAGTATTCTTAAGTCTATTAAAACATTTCTAACACTTGAAACTTCTTTCTTTTTTTATAACATTTTAAAAATTAAGACTTAAACGTGTAACATTTAGTATAAAATCGCGTTCTAATAGCAATCATCAATCAAATCAATCTCATGTTAAAACAATTCTTTATACTCTGTTCTGGAGCCGATCAAACCATTTTAAAAACGTGTTCTAATGGCGAGCAAAACAAATATGCCGGCATAGGTGCCACCGTATTTTTTACAGCGCTTATGGCTAGTATAGCTGCAGGTTTTGCGCTACAAATGGTGTTCGAAAATACAATAACCGCCATCATATTTGGACTTATTTGGGGTTTACTAATTTTTAACTTAGACCGTTTTATAGTATCTACCTTAAAAAAAAGAACCTCTTTTCTAGATGAATTTCTCCAAGTCTTACCCCGATTAGTTCTAGCCTTAATTATTGCCATAGTTATCTCGAAACCTTTAGAATTAAAGATTTTTGAGAAAGAAATAAACCAAGTATTATTAGAACAAAAAAACGATTTAACCTTAGCTAACAAAAACCAAATAGCCAATCAGTACACACCTCAAATTGAGGCTTTAAAAGCTCAAATAGGGGCACTTACAGCTGAAATTGACAATAAGGAAGCCGAGGTTAATGTGCTTTACAACACATATATTACAGAAGCCGAAGGCACTTCAGGAACTAATAAACTAGGAAAAGGGCCTGTTTATAAAGAAAAACGAGAGAAACACGATGCTGCATTAGCAGAATTACAACAATTAAAAACAACCCATACTCATAAAATCACTGCTATTGAATCTGACATTAAAGCCTTGCAAACCGCTTATCAAGAGCAGGTAAAAAACTCTCAACCTATTCTTGACCAATACGGAGGCCTAATGGCGCGTATTACAGCTTTAAACACTTTACCTTGGCTTCCTTCTTTCTTTATATTTTTACTGTTTCTATGTATTGAAACCGCTCCAATTTTATCAAAATTATTAGTAAAAAAGGGCGAGTATGATTTTAAATTAGAAGATGAAGAAACCGCATTGAAAAGTGTCGTCGCTCAACATGTTTACGAACGAGAATTACAATTAAAAACAAATGCTGCCATAAATGATAAGGTGTATACAGATATAGCAAAAGATGACGAATATTATCAGTTTAAAAAGAAAAAATCACGGGAATTGATGCAGCTTCAAGCCGAAGCGTTTTATAAAAAACAGAAATCTATTATATAATAAAACACACAGGCTGCAACATAATGTTACAGCCTGTGTGTTTTTATTGTGAAATCAAAATATATTAAAGTTTCTTCACATATTTAGTAATTATTACAATTTGCTGCCCATCGACTTTCCCTTCTATATACTCAGCATTTTCATGATCTAAACGAATATTTCTCACGGCAGTACCTTGTTTAGCAACCATACTTGATCCTTTTACTTTTAGGTCTTTTACCAACACTACAGCATCTCCAGTTTCTAGAACAATACCATTTACATCGCGATGGATAATTTTAGCACTCTCATCTTCATGTTCGCCAGTAGCACGGGCTAAAGCCATAGCTTCATCGTCTAGATACATCATATCTATTAAATCTTTTGGCCAACCTTCTTCACGTAAACGCTGTAACATTCTCCAAGACGTAATTTGTACCGCCACATGCTCGTTCCACATACTGTCATTTAAACAACGCCAGTGGTTTACATCCATATCTGTATGTCCTTCAATCTGATCTAAACATGTATTACAAGCCAATACACTGTTGTCTACATTTTCGTTTAATGATGGCGGAATAATATATTGTTTTAATTGATCTTTTGAACCACAGAATTCGCAAGTTGAATTACTGCGCTCCTGTAACATTTGAAGTACACTCATGATTTTAATTTTTAGTTTTGCGAAAATACAGTTTAAAACCATTTACCACAAATAAAGCTTAGTTTTAAACTCGTGCCTATTACCTAAAAAAGCGGTAGTTAAATGTTTTAACTACCGCTTTTTATATGTAATCCTATAATTATTTTGAAAGTCCAAAGGGATCTTCAATACTATAGGCTGGTTCTGTAAACCATTTTGGTCCCTGCTCGGTCATGTAAATATGATCTTCTAAACGAATACCAAATGCATTTGGAACCACCAACATAGGTTCATTACTAAAACACATGCCGGGTTTTAAAATGGTTTTATCTGTCTTTACAAGGTAAGGCCATTCGTGAATATCTAACCCAATACCATGTCCTGTTCTATGCGGTAATCCTGGTAAATTATAATCTGGTCCTAAACCATTTTCTTCTAATGTTTTTCGCACCGCCACATCTATTGAACCACATGCTTGTCCTAATTGAGCTGCATTAAAAGCCGAAAATTGAGCCTCTCGTTCTAAATTCCAAATACGACGTTGTTCATCGGTTATATCACCATAAACATACGTTCTTGTTATGTCTGAAATATAGTTGTGAAGCATACACCCCGTGTCTATTAAAACAACATCATTTTCTTCTAAATCTTTTGGTTTTTTCACACCATGAGGAAATGATGTATCTACGCCAAACAACACGATACAAAAATAAGATCCTGCAGGAGCCCCGTAGCGTTTATGCGCTTCATTAATAAAATCGACTACCGTTTGGGCTGCTATACCAGGCTTTAAAATACGTGCCACGGCCTTATGAATTTCCATAGTAATATCCATAGCCACCTGCATAATTGCAATTTCTTCATCAGATTTAATCATTCGGCAACCTGCTGTAATGGGTTTCGCGTTAACTAATGTATAATCTGATTGACAATTTAAAACACCATCAATAATAAAGAATGGCGTTACTTCATCCATAGCTATTTTGCCATTGCTAATTCCGTTTTCTTTTAAAATGGAAATTAATAACTCAAACGGACTTTCATGTTCTTCCCACCCATGAATTGGCCCTTCAAATTCCATAAAATCTAAAATGGTACCTTCTTCAAAATGAGGCGCTATATAATGAATTGTACCATCCGGCAATAGTAAAGCTCCAACCATACGCTCGCTAGCACTCCATTTTGTTCCTGTAAAATAATATAAGTTTGTACCTGCGTTTAAATACATGGCCGAGATATTTTGGGTTGCCATGAGTTCTAAAGCGCGTTTTATACGCTTTGGGTAAGCATCACTTTGTATGGGTTGCACGGTGTGTGCTTTAGGTTGTATTGCTGCTAATTCGGCTTCAATTGTAGAGCCTCCTAATCCTAATGTCATCATCGTTTAATTGTTTTTTTTCATTATTAATTCAATGTCTTCTATTTCAATTGGCATCGCTGCTGTTAGGTTACGATTACCATCCTCTGTAATTAAATAATCATTTTCTAGACGACACCCAATACCTTCTTCCGGTATATATATTCCGGGTTCACAAGTCAGTACCATCCCGACCTCAAATGGTCGAGAATACAACCCAACATCATGCACATCTAAACCAATATGGTGCGCAGAATTATGCATATAATATTTCTTATACAAGGGTTGTTCTGGATCTTGTTTAGCAACGTCTTCTGCTTGTAATAACCCTATTTTTATTAATTGCTCTTCAACCAACTTTCCCATTTGTTTCTCGTATTCTGCAGATAGGGTCCCTGGTTTTAATAATTTTGCACCCTCTTTTAAGCAGTGTAATACTGCAGCATATACTTCTTTCTGCCTTTCAGTAAATGTGCCATTTACAGGAAAACATCGTGTTGTGTCGCTATTGTAATTGGCATAACACACACCAAAATCCATAAGGATCATATCGCCGTCTTTACACACATCATCATTGGTGTTATAATGTAAAGCACACGCATTTTTCCCAGAGGCAATAATGGGTTTAAAGGCATGCCTTAAACCTCCAGATTTTGTTAAATGATACATATGCTCTGCTTCAATTTCGTACTCCATAATCCCAGGCTTTGTAGCTCTTAATGCACGTTTAAAACTCTCTACACTAATATCTGCTGCTTTTTGCATTAAGTCTATTTCTATGTCTGACTTTACGGGTCTTAATTCTCGTGTTATTGTGGCAACGCGGTGTAAATCATGCAATGGATATTTTTCTTTAATCCATACAATCATACGATCCTGCTGTGTTTGCTGATTATATGTTATACGTTTAATATGTTCGTTATGTCCGAGTACAAAACCATCGGCTTCAAACGCCATAAGTTGTAATGTTTTCTCAAAATCTTGAATCCATTCTACGCGTTTAATTCCGGATATATCTGAAGCTTGTGCTTTGGTGAGTTTATCGCCGTCCCAAATTTTAATTTGTTCAGAGGTTTCGGTTACAAAGAGAATTGCTCTATGTTCGGGTTTTACAGCATCTGGATACAATACCAAAACAGTTTCTGCTTGATCGATTCCGGAGAGATAAAACAGATCGTTATTTTGAGTAAAGCCCATCATATCGTCTGCGTTATTATGTTTAATATCGTTAGACGTTAAAATGGCAATGGTGTTAGGTTTCATTTTAGCCGTAAAACGACTTCTATTATTGATAAAAAGTGTGTTTGAAATTTGTTTGTATCTCATGTTATATAATTTTGTTTAGATGAGAGTTATCTAAATTAAAGGTGTATTTTTTGGGGATGTAAAACATATTGAATTTTAAGATATCTAACCTTAGAAATATCGTATTGTATTTAGAGAGATAGCATAATTACAAATTCAAAGATAAGATAATCCATTGGGAGAAGCCTTTCTCTTACCAAAGTATTAAAATGGATGGCATAATTTGATGTGTTGTGAATATTATAAAACCATAATTTACGGAAGTAAAAACTAAATTATATTACTACCTCGTCAGACTATCTCGCAACTTTTTAGGTAATCCCTCTACCACTAAATCGTAAGAATGATCTATAAGACTTAAAACTAAAGGTGTATCTAAATCGCCTTGATTTAATTGTAAGGTATTCCAATGTTTTTTACTCATGTGGTAACCCGGAATTATACTCTGGTAATTAGCTCTTAAGGTTTCTGCTTTTATAGGATCGCATTTTAAATTTATTGCAGGCTCACCTTCTTCCCAACTTTTTAAGGAGGTTAACAAAAACATCTTACCTAAAACTTTAAAAACTAATGTTGTATTATCGAATGGAAAAGTCTCGGTAACACCTTTCTTGGTCTGACAGTATTTGTAAAGCTGCTCTATATTCATTTTAAATCTGAAGTTTTTCCGATAACCCCTAAATGTGTATGATTAAAACTATCTTTATATTTTAGTCCATACCCGAATACACGATCGAATGCGGCATGACCAAACATTACAACACCTACTAATTGTAAACTTTCTATATTATAATATACACCAGTTAAATATAATAAGATAGCCAATCCTTTATGATGTAATATATTGTAACACATAGCACCTATTTTAGTATTTACAGCATACCCTACAAAACTTAAATCTGGCATAAAAAATAACACAGCATACCACCACCAATTAAAGGACAACAAACTAAATAACCATAGTGAGATTGCAAACATGGCTATTTCTTCTAATTTTAGAATAGATTTCATAAGTCAAACTAAATTTACGTTTAAAGGGAATTTAGGTAATTTAAGATGTAATAACTTCATATAATACAGGTTTACTTGGTGTTGCATCATTTTCAAAAGGTGCAATTTGCAAGTTTAAAAAGTATGTTCCATCCTGAACAAAATTCTGAACATATATTAGCTCTGTAATAGTGGCTTGCTTTCTAATCTGTCCTTTGGTATTCCAAAAAGCATGATGCGCAAGTAATTCTCCGTTATCCTTTTCTTTATCTAAACTAGGCAAATCTACTAACAAATGTTCCACACCTTTTTCACGCAAGTATTGGGCTGCATCTTCCATTAAATACGGTGGGTTTGTATGTGCGTAGTCTTGATTTAATTTTTCTGTTGTATTGGGAATAGTTCTTATAACAACTGCTTTACGTTTTTTGTTTCCTAGAGCAAACTGTAATTGCTTTTTAGAAATAACTAAATCGTCTTCTAATTTTTCTACGGCAACAGTAATCACTTCTGCTAAGAAAAAAAACTGCTTTAAACTTGTGTTTATAGAGTTAAATTTACGTGTTAAATATCCTACACATTCTGTATGTGTACCATGTGCATGCGGATTAAATGAAATATTATTAAAATTGAATGCTGCTCCTTCAGATACGCGAGCAGAGAATCCACTATCGTCTTTTACCGCTTCCATTTTTGGAGGATCTACGTACCATGCAGATACATTAGTATGCGATCCGCGTAATGGTATAGAAATATCAATAGGCTTAGTAAGATCTATTTTATATTTTTTTGAATTGGTTTGAATACTTGCAATCATTTTTTATATGTTTTAAATTTTGAATAAATGAGACGCAATGCCATCACTTAAAAATTTGCCTTTATCACTTACTTTGAGGCAATTGGCTTCTATATACAATAAACCGTCTTCTATATATTTGTTAGATTGTTCTAATACATACAATTTAAAATCTAATCCAAATTGGGTTTCTACAAATGGTAAAGAGAGCCCCCACATGGTACGCAGTCCAGTCATTACATATTCGTTATACTTATCGTTTACAGACAAGTATTCGACTTCACTTGGTAATATTTTAGAAGCTAAAGCTTTAATATATTTTGAATTATTAGCAACATTCCAACTTCTGGAGTTCCCTGTAAAAGAATGTGCAGAAGGACCAATCCCAATATATTTTTTACCTTGCCAATAGGCTGAGTTATTAATGCTGTAATATCCGGGTTTTGCAAAATTAGACAATTCATAATGCTTAAATCCGTGAGCTGTTAATTGCTCTATTAATACACGAAATTGGGTTTCGGCTTGCCTCTCGTTTACATCCTCTATTTTGCCTTTTTTTATTAAGGCATCTAATGCTGTTTTGGGTTCTACAGTTAGTGCATAACTTGAGATATGTGGAATATTAAAATCTAATACCGTTTGAATATTTTCTTGCCATTGCTGATTTGTACCCCCTGGAATACCATAAATTAAATCGACAGAAATATTATTAAAATACTGTGTGGCCAAGGTTAAACACTTTTTAGCTTCTGCGGCATTGTGTGCACGATTCATGAGTTTTAAATCGGCTTCAAAGAAGGATTGCACACCAATACTTAAACGATTAATTTTACTTTTAGAAAGCTCTATAATCTTAGACGCTGTAAGATCGTCAGGATTAGCCTCTAATGTAATTTCGGGATCATCAACAACAGTATAATGTAAAAATACAGCATCTAAAATAGATTCAATTTCATGTAATGTTAATACACTTGGTGTACCTCCTCCAAAATAAATAGTTGCTACAGTACTGTTTTTAAACTCGTTCTTTCTGATGTCTAATTCTACAATTAAAGCTTCTATTAATTCATCCTTTTTTTTTAAGGATGTAGAGAAATGAAAATCGCAATAAAAACAAGCTTGTTTACAAAATGGAATATGAATATAAATGCCAACACGTTCTGACTGATTAGAAGAGCTCGTCTGTGGTTTTAAATTCATTTTTTAATCTGTTTTACTCCCGACTTAATTGTTGTTTTTTTTGTAGTAGGCGATTTAACTCGTGATTCATTTTGCTTAACAAAACTAGCCCAACCCGTATAGTTTTTACCAACTTCTACACGACCTTCATTATAAAAATGGCACACTGCTGCTGCAAGTCCATCTGTAGAGTCTAAATTTTTAGGTAGCGATTTTAAACCTAACACACTCTGTAACATTCTTGCAACTTGTTCTTTACTAGCATTACCATTTCCGGTAATAGCCATTTTAATTTTTTTAGGAGAATATTCTGTAATTGGTACTTCTCGAGATAAACCAGCTGCCATAGCGACACCTTGTGCACGCCCAAGCTTAAGCATACTCTGAACATTTTTACCAAAAAAAGGCGCTTCGATAGCTATTTCATCGGGATGATGCGTCTCTATAAGTTCAATAGTACGTTCAAAAATAAGTTTAAGTTTTAAGTAATGATCATCGTATTTTTTTAAATCCAATTCATTCAATTGCAGAAAAGACATAGTTTTACCTACAACTTTTATAAGTCCAAACCCCATAATTGTGGTTCCGGGATCAATCCCTAAAATAATACGTTCCTTACTCATTAATTACAATAATAACATCCGCTCAAAGATAGGGAAATGCCAATTGTAAAGGTAAGTATACTGCCATTAAAAGCTCCTAACCCCTCAGAAGGGTATAAATAACTATCAGGACTTGTAAAGCCATGGATATAAGATACATCAAAAAATACTGACGAATTTTGATTTAATCTGTATAAAAATTCTGATCCAATTATGGCGTTAAAAAAATTCTGATCGTTATTATAAGGAATACTCATAGGCCTAACAAATGAAAACCCTGGACCCGCATGTGCTTGAAATTTTAATTTTTTAACCTCATGTAACCCTACAATATGAGTATAATCATACACACCTTGTAGGTTTAAACGCGTATAATTAATTTTAAAATCATCTGTACTTCCTTCACCCTTTAAACGGTTAAAACCTAAATCAAATTTTGCTCCAAGTTGTTCTGTAAACATATATTGGGCACCCACATTTATTGTAGGTAAATTTAGTCCTTTACTAGAAAATGTCTCGGGATAGCCGTTATTAAAAGCCTGATTTAATCCAAAACCCAGTTCAAACCGCAATACATCTTCTTCAATTTGAGCGAATCCGGAATAAGAAAATAGAAATAAAAAAATAACGAAGAGCGTTTTACGTTTTTGTTGTTTTAAAATAGAAGACATCTTATAATAAAAGGTTTAATTTGCAATATGCATGTTAAAACACATACTTTTAAATCTTATCAATTCTTAATTTACTTTGTTAAGATAAGCATTATTGTTTTTAGTTTTTACTTTATATATTATAAACTATTCAACAACAATGATTTATCAATTTCTGAATTTTACACAACTATCTTAACGAATAATTTATTTTCTCTTAATTCTATTTTTATAATCACATTATTATCGGGTTTAAATTGGTTTTTTGAGATTATAAAATGGAAATATCTTGTACAGACTGTTAAAAACATAACATTTAAAACGGCAATAGAACAAACATTAGGAGCCCATACTGCCTCTATATTTACTCCAAACCGCATTGGAGATTACGGGGCAAAAGCCTTATATTTTTCGTCTAAACTGCGCATAAAAATTGTAGGTTTAAATGGAATTGGCAACCTAGCACAAATGTTGGTTACAACTATATTTGGAAGTATTGGTCTGTTATTTTTATTTTCTAATTTTAAGTTACAAATACATTTAAAAACCTTAAATTGGATAACGCTATCTGCTTTTATAAGCTTTATTTTCTTACTATTTACGGTGTTAATCCATTATAAAAAAACTGACACTTGGATAGGCAAAACAAAACATTTTATAACTTCAATTTCACCATCTTTATTTTTTAAGACATTTTTATTTTCTGTAATACGATATTTAATCTTTTCATTTCAATTTTATGTTTTATTAGACTTATTTCGTGTTAATTTAAGTTATGCAAACGCTATGATGATTATTTCTAGCATGTATCTTTTAGTCTCTGTTTTACCTAGCATTTTTATATTTGACGTAGTTTTAAAAGGTGGTATCGCAGTATATTTATTTTCGTTTTTTAATATTTCTGAAGCTATTATTTTAAGTTGCATTACTATTATGTGGCTATTTAATGTTGTTATCCCAAGTCTTCTAGGTTGTTATTATATTATGCATTTTAAATTCATAAAATCTTAATGTATGGTTGTGTTCAGTGTTATTATTGTAATTCTCTATGTTAGTCTCATTGGACGCTTAAACTTAGGTTTTAAAAAGCTTGAAATATTTAAACCAACTAGCACACATCATCATGTTGGTTTTTCTATTATCATCCCATTTAGAAATGAAGCTGTACATTTACCACAATTATTACAATCCATTTCAGAATTAGATTATGATCCAAAAATGTTTGAAATATTATTAGTTAATGATGGGTCTAGGGATTCTTCTGAAGCTATTATATCGCATTTTATTGAAACACAACCTCAGCTTAATATTACGTTACTACAAAACAAACGCTATTCTAATTCACCAAAAAAAGATGCAATTACTCTAGCTATTTCTAAATCTAAATTTGAATGGTTAATAACCACAGATGCGGATTGTATATTGCCTAAAACTTGGTTACATAGCTTTAATACGTTTATTAAAGCGCATAACACGTCTCAGTTTATTGTTGCTCCAATTACTTATATTACAACCAGAAAATTTTTAAATGTGTTCCAGTGGTTTGATGTAATGAGTTTACAAGGTGCAACCATTGGTGGATTTGGTATTAATAAACCTTTTTTATGTAACGGTGCCAATTTAGCCTACACAAAAAACGCTTTTTATACTGTAAATGGGTTTGCCGAAAACAATACCATTGCGAGTGGCGACGACATATTTTTACTTGAAAAAGTAAGTGATAAATTTCCTGAAAGCGTTAGGTATTTAAAATCTCAAGAAGCAGTAATTTATACCCATGCACAACCCACGTTCTCAGATTTAATTAATCAGCGTAAACGTTGGGCTTCTAAAACTAAGGCATATAAAAACACGTTTAGTAAGATTACAGGACTATTAGTATTAAGTATGAATGCATTACTAATTTGCTTATTTACCTTAATGTGTATTAGGGCTTTTTCACCGCTATACTTTACAGTTATTAGTCTTATAAAATTTTATGTAGACTTTTTAATTATCTATAAAACTGCTTTGTTTTTTAATCAGAAAGAAGGGTTAAAATGGTATGCTATAGTCGCTTTATTATATCCTCTATTTTGCACATATGTTGCTGTATCTTCAATGTTAACATCTTACACATGGAAAGATCGTGTATTTAAAAGCTAATTTGCTTTTATTATAATAGGTAGTGTAAATTCAGAATTCACTTTTTGTCCGCGTTTAATTGCTGGTTCTATACTAGGAAGACTATCTAAACTAGAAGTAATTAAAAATTTTATATTCGGGATTTCTGCTTGGGTAAGCGAATCTACCTTAAAGTTTAATAAACTTAAATGGCCTTCATCTGAAATTTTAAATTTAATAAGTACCGTATCTAATACATCTTTATTAACAATAATACGTTCGGCTTGCATACGTTTTAAAATTACAGCAGCCAAAGTTTGCTCAAAACACAATTTTCGATCTTGTTGGGTGCCTGAGGTTTCGCAAGTGATAAAGGTTGGATATTCATCGACTTCATTCCATTTAAACGATTTTAATTCTTCATTTAAAATGGCTTCTGTAGATGTTTTTTTCACCTTTAAATCATCGCAAGCGCAGATTAATAGTAATGCTAGAATAAATACGAAATGCTTCATAGTTCAAGATGAAAATCGAAAATACAATATTTTTATAATTTAACACTTTTTCCAGACCAATTCTTAATTGAAAATGCTTAAAGACAGGTATATTATACCTTAAAACAAAAAACCGAAGGGATTAGCTTCGGTTTTTTCATAACTTTTTATTTTTTCTATTCTTGCACTTCAAATACTATAGGTAATACATAGGGCACAGTAACCTCTTTCCCTTTTTGTTTACCGGGTTGCATTTTAGGTAATTTATTAATAACACGAATAGCCTCCGCTTCTAATTCAGGGTGCGGTGCTCTTGCTTTTACATCCTTAATATCTCCACTTTTGTCAATTTTAAACAACACACTAATGCGTTGTCTTCCAGAAAGCCCTAATGTTGTTGCTAAATCAGTATTAAAATTCTGTCCTACAAATTGAGAAATTTTCCCAGAAAAGCAGTTTTTTTGTTCCGCTGTAGGCACGTCTTCGCATCCAGAGAATACCGGTGGATGTTCAACAACGCTATAAGGCACTTCTACATCTACATCTGAGGTAGACTCTACATCACTAATTTCAATTTTCACATTTGGATTCTCCTCCATAAGCTTATCTATTTTTTCCTGAAGCTGTTCTTCACTTGTTTTCATTTCGGTAGATTCAGAATTGTCCGCTTCTTTATCACATGACGTGTACAGTAACATACTACACACCATAGGAACAAGTAAGGCGTACTTTAATAAATGAATTTGTTTTGATTTCGATTTTGTTAACATAATGATTCGTTTTTTGATTAATGATTGTTTAAAAAATGGATTGATGAATGAAATATGATTGACATCGAAAACCTGACTTAACAAGTTTTGATAGTAAGTTGTTTTATCTTGATGTTTTACCACCAATGCATCGGCAATATATTCGTGAAGTGTAACCATTCTATTTTGGTACATATACACTAACGGATTAAACCAAAATAGGATTCGAAGCAGCTCGAATAATAATAAATCGATACTGTGTTTTTGTTTTATATGTACACTCTCGTGAGATAAAATTGTAGCATAAGTATGTTTTGGAATGCAGTCCCCTAGAAACACATAATTAAAGAATGAAAATGCGGTTGTACTGTTTTTTATCGTTACAATAGTGAGTCCGTTCTCCTCGTTTTTATAGCTGTTTACAATGGTTTTTATAAGTCTGTATATTTTAACCAAAAAAATGACTGCCGCCACAACAACACCTAAATAAAGTATAGTTTCCCAAGACCAAAACGAAGTGCTGTTTTTAAGGTAAACAGTTGGCAATAATTGCGTTTGTAAGGTGTTTGCATCGGGATTTAAAATAACTTCTGGCAATTGGATTACATACGATTGTGGGACCAATTGTTTAAAAGAATTTATCTTAATTACGGGCAAAATTAATGAAGCTATTGGCGTAAATAATAAGTAAAATCGGTTCCAATTAAAAAAGGTTTCGTGTTTTAAAAATAAATCGAAAACCAATAAAAAGAACAACTGGAACGCTATGGTTTGTAAAATGTAGTGTAGCATAATTACTTGTTTTTTTCGATTTCCTTCATAACAGCTTCTAAATCATTTAAACTCACATCATTCTTCTTTACGAAAAAGGACACTAAGCTTTTAAACGATCCTTGAAAATAATTATCCACCAATGTATTTAATGATTGGTTACTATAGTCTTGTTTAGAAATTAACGGAAAATAAATATGACCTTTCCCCTGCTTTTCATAATCTACAAAACCTTTACTTTCTAAAATACGCACTATGGTAGATACAGTATTATATGCAGGTTTAGGTTCTGGCAACTCTTTTATTAAAGCCTTTACATTGGCATGTTCTAATTGCCAAAGCACTTGCATAATTTCTTCTTCTGCTTTTGTTAACGCCTTCATTCAACTAAGTTTTTAGTTCATTACAAATATAACTAAATATTTAGTTTGAACTAATTTTTTAGTTACAAAAACAATAAATTAAATATGTAACTTCGCAAAAACTTAAAATATTACAAATGGATATCTTACTTATTATACTCGGTTTTATATGTATGATTGTTGGGCTTTTGGGTAGTTTTTTACCCGTATTACCAGGGCCTCCAATATCTTGGGTAGGTTTGTTATTGCTGTATTTAACCAGAACCATTCCGAACGATTGGACTCTTTTAGGGATTACTTTGCTTATAGCAATTGTTATTGTAATTTTAGATTACGCCATTCCTGCCATGGGGACCAAGAAATTTGGAGGTAGTAAATATGGTGTAATTGGGACTACTGTAGGCTTAGTAGTATCTATGATTTTTCCTGTTTTAGGACTTCTCGGTATTATTATTTGGCCTTTTATTGGAGCTTTTGTTGGAGAGATGATTTATAAAGCCAATCATAAAACAGCCATGCGAGCTGCATTTGGTTCTTTTTTAGGTTTTATAACAGGGACTTTATTGAAATTTATTGTATCTGTTGTGTATTTCGGACTATTTATAAATTTATTTTGGAAGTTTAAAGACGGTATAATTACATTCTAAAAAAACCTTAAGATATAGATCTTAAGGTTTTTTATGATTTGCTATTATCAACAATTAATTACATGAGGGATTAATTAATCATATATCTGTTTGATACAATAACAAATATAAGCACAATATTTAAAATGATATTACGGTAAAACCGTAATATTTGCACTTTTTTGCATTTTTGATGCTTGTTTTAATTAGTCTCATCTATATAAATCCTAATTTTCTTGCTTCTTTAATTAAAGATTCATCTTGTCCATCTTCAATGTTAAATATAACTTTTAATTGTTTTTTACGTTTTTCAACACCACTTAAGGATAAATCTATATGCTCTGCTAAATTTTTAGTTTTTATCCCTTGAGAGAGTAAATATAAAATACGTCTATTTTTATCGTCTAAATAGATATCTGAAGTTAAAGTTTGTTTTAAATACTTACTCACTGTACCACTATAAAATGGTGGGTGATTTAATATGGCTTGAAAGGCACTAGCCAGCTCACTAGAAGTTAAATCGCTTTTAATTAAAAACCCTTCAGGGTTAATTTCTTCAACAATATTATGTATGCGGTAGGTTTCATTAAACATTGTTAAAATTACAATTTTAGCTTTAGGCAATATCTTTCTTGCATGTCTGGCTAAATCTTCTCCGCTAGTAAATTTACCATCTGAAGAAGGCGGCATTTTAATATCTATAAATAATACATCATAATGTTCTTCCCTTCTAATACTAGACAACATAGCTTCTAAAGATTCATCGCAATTATTTGCAGTGTCTATGTGTAAGTTTTGTTCGGGTTTCTTAGTAGATAATAATGTATTTTGATAGCCTTCTATAATCATAGGATGATCATCTGTCATTAATATTCTAATAAGGTTATTTTCCATGTTTTTTTTGGGGTCTTTATTTATTATAAATTGGTGTTCTTATAGAAATCTTAGTACCTTCTTGTTTTTCTGAAGTAATGGTAATAAACCCATTTATCTCATGTACTCTGGATGTCATATTTTTTAATCCTATTCCTTTTCTTAATTTTGAGAGATCGAATCCAATTCCATCATCCTTAATTTCTAAACATATATCGTCATCTTTAGTATAAAAGTTTATATAAATATTATCGGCTTTTGCATGTTTGTATGTGTTTTGTAAAGCCTCTTGGATAATCCTATAAAAATGAATCTTGGTTTTGTTAGAAATGTCGTCCCAATTAATCTTATCTTGATATTTTAAATGACACATTAAATTGTAAGCCGAAGATTGTTTTTCAAGCAATGCTTTAATGATATCAATATAACCAGAATTGGCGACAAAATCAATATTTAAATCGTGTGATACTCTTCTAATTTCAAATTCTATAGCCTTTAGTTCTTCAATATAACTACTTCGGGTTTTAATGGCATGGTCTTCCTTACTTCCATTTAAGCTATCTAAACTTAAACGTGTCCCAAAGAGTCTCCCTAAAATACCATCATGTAATTCTTCAGATATTCTTCGCTTTTCTAACATTCTTGCTTCATCAATTTTATCTTGTTGTGACAGCATTAAGTTATAAATTTCTTCGTTAGCTTGTTGTTGAATTTGTTTAAATTGTAACGACTTGTTTTTACTTCTTTGTGATACAATTACAAATATTAAAAAGGCAGTAAAAAATAAACCAACAGATAAAATCATAAATAAAAGTCGCTCTCTAGTAATTTTGGCATTTTTTAATTCAATTTCTTTGGTCTCATAACTAATTCTTGCAAACTTATTTCGAATTGAGCGCTCCGTTTTTTGCAAACTATCATTTAAAGCGATATAGTCTTTATAGTGTTTTACCGCAATACTATCAGACTCTATAGTAGTTAATAATAATAGTGATTTTAATAAATCGTCGTTATGATATTGTGTTGAAATATCTTTTGCTGCGTAAGCATAATATTTTGCAGAATCTTTTTTATTTTTATCATTATAGAACTCTGCCAAATGCTGATTAATTATAATTGAATTATAAGTTGCTCCTATAGAATCACAAATATGTAAAGCCTCTAGATACAACTCAGGAAGTGCTGTTTCATTTTTATTTAGGTAACGTGTATGTGCATAATTATCTAAGACTAAAGCATAAAAATCTGGACGTTCAAATTTCAACCTTGTATTCTTCTTTAACACATCGTTATAATAGCTTAAAGCAATATTATAATTACCTGAATTTTTATATGCTAACGCCAAATTATTTAACGAATTATCTATAGTCGCTTTAGTATCACCTTTGAGTCGACGTTTTAAATTTAGCGATCTATTATGATACTCTACTGCATCATCATATTGTTCTAATTGATCATAAACAAGTCCTAAATTATTATATAGAAAAGCTTTTTTTTTAATGACATCATTTTCTAATGGTAAAGAATCTAATAACTTTATCCCTTCAAAAGAAGACACTTCGCTACCCACAAAATCTTTTTCATTTTTTTGAATTATTGCGATATTTAATAGCATTGAAGTCCTATTAAAAGCATCGTCTAGTTTTGTATATATTTTTTCTGCCTTATCGTAATAATAAAAAGCACTATCTGAAGTTCGGTTATAAAAATAATCGGCACGAAGGGTGTAAATTTTTGCTAATAATTGAGGGTTATCAATACGTTTAGCATCTCGAATATTTATACGATTTGTTTTTAAAAACAAATCAAACCATTGCTTTTCATAATATAATTCAGAAATTTTAAATTGGCTCATAAGAACCAAAGAGTCTTGTTGAAGTTGCCTAGCTAGTCCCTCGCCTTCTGATGCAAAAGAATACCTTTCGTTAAAGGTATAATCTTTACGATTAGATGCCTTATCTAAAAGCAAATGTATAGAGTCAAGCTGTTTTACCTGTGCAACACTTTGCAGGCTAAATACTAAACTGACTAACACTAAAACTTTCTGTAGAATAATCGAAATATTTTATATTAATAATCTCAAAAGTATCTATAATTTTTGATTTAACACAAAACAAAAAGCCCTTATCTTAACAGATAAAGGCTCTATATAAGGTACTTTTTAAGTTTAGTCTCTTTCGTCTACACCACCTCCTGTAAAAGTAGTTGCTTCTGTATCTCTTTCGTCTACACCACCTCCTGTAAAAGTGGTTGCTTCTGTATCTCTTTCATCTACACCACCACCAGTTGCATCTGTTTCAAGATCATCACTAGCTATTAACATATCGTCGTCTAATTCTTCATTTACACAAGCAGTTAAAGATCCAAATAATAATACAGCGAATAAAGTAATTTTTAAGAATTTCATAATTTAAATTTTTTAGGTTATAAAGGATAAATTTTAGTACATGGTATTCATCATTTTCCAAAATATAAGACATAAAATAGCCTTTGGAAATCATTTAAAATACCAGAAATAACAATACAGGGAGTCTAGACAACAATTAATTGCAACTATATGAACTAGTTACAGGTCAAATATATGCATTTTTTTTTGTAACCACCAAACAAGCAAACGTTAAAAAGCACTATTTATCGATAAAATACACTAAATTTTAACACTATGTAAGTTTTTTCTTGCCAAAATTTTCATTTTTAACTATAAATTGACTGTTTTGATGTACCCATGAAGTCCAAAATTTAGATTAAATTTCGATTTCAAGTGCTCGTTAAAAACTGTAGTTTTTTACCAAAATCTGTTATATTAACTTAAATAATTTAGGGAGAACATATATTGTACTTTAAAGTAATAGCACTTTATGATTACATTTGGTTTAATATTGAATTATTTAGAGTTAATACGTCAACATTAATTATAATATTTTAGCATCTATTTTTAGATAAACATTGGAAGACAAAAAACAACATAATAAAAACGCTAAAAAACATAAGGTTTTTAAAATTCTAAAGATTATAGGTATAGTCTTTTTTGTTTTATTCCTAGCCATAATCTTATTTATTAGAAGTTCTTGGGGACAAAACATTATTATAAATTATGCAACCACTTTTGTTTCTAACAAAACGCATACTAAGGTTGAAATTGAAAAACTCTATATTACATTTGGAGGCGATATTAAATTAAACGGACTATATCTAGAAGATACCAAAGGAGATACGCTTATATACTCTAAATCTCTAGAGGCCGATTTACCACTTTGGCCTGCCATTACAGGAAAAGGAATAGGCATAGAAGCCATAGAATGGGAAGGCTTTCGTGCCAACATTGTTAGAAAAGATTCGATACAAGGCTACAATTTTCAATTTTTAATTGATGCTTTTGCTACAGCAGACACATTAACTGCTACAACTACTGAAACGGATAGTAATCCTATGAAAATAATAGTAGAAGATATTCATTTAAAAGATTTTGACGTAGATTTTAATGATGCTGTTTTAGGTATTGCCAGTAAAAGCAAATTAGGAGTATTTAACTTAGAGTTTGATACTTTTGATTTAGAGACAATGGATTTTAAGGTTTCTGAAGCTCTTATTTCTAATTCTAATATTACTTATATACAAACTCCTGTAGCTCCAAGTACAGATACAACCACTACAAGTTTACCATATATAGATATAGATGATTTTAAAATTAAAAATTTAAAAGTAAATTATTCTGCAGAAGAAAACGGCATAACACTCAACACCAACATTTCAGATTTTTATATTGAAAATGCAAGTATCGACTTACCAAAAGACACATTTATTATTGATGCTGTAGGGTTAAAAAATTCTGACATAGCGATTTTGTCTAGTGATACAGCTACGCCTGAACCACAAAATGAAGCACCATCTTCTTCTCCTATAGCTTGGCCAGAAATGGTTGTAAAAATTAATGCTATAGACTTTGCAAACAATACCGTACAATACCTAGTTAATCAAAAAATACCTACTCCAAATACTTTTAACGCAGACGCTTTAGTTCTAGAAGATTTTAACTTAAATATCAAAGACATCTATCTTTTAGATAAAACTGCCGGTCTAAATCTTAATACATTGTCTTTTAATGAAGGCTCAGGATTACACCTAAAACAAGGACAAGTAAAAGTTGAAGCTACAGACAACAAACTTTTAATTGAAGATCTAAAATTAGCTTTAAATAATAATCTTATTCAAGGAGACAGTCGTTTAGATTATAACGGTATTTCTGCTTTAGTAAACACACCCGAAACCTCTAAAGTTAGCTTAAAACTACCCCATTTTCAAGTAGACCTTAAAGATGCTTATAGGTTTCAACCTGATTTAAAATCCAATCCGTATCTAGACAGTTTAAGTCAGAAAGTAATTACAGGACAACTCTATGCCGATGGCTATTTAGCTTCAATAGCATTACAAAACACAACTTTAAACTGGGGTAAAACAACCCATATTGCAACTACAGGCTTAATTGAAAATGCTACAAATCCGGATCTTTTAAGTTTCAATATTTCAAATTTTAAAGCAGAGACGTCAAAACCAGACCTTCTTAAATTTATAGACGAAAAAACATTAGGCATTAACCTCCCAGAACAAGTTACTTTACTTGCCATACTAAAAGGGAATTTAAATAATTTAGAAACTACAGCAAAACTTAATACATCTCAGGGTATAGCCAATTTAAACGCAACTTATACAGATAATGATACTTTAGGTTTCACTTCCGATTTGAGTATTGAAGATTTTAAGCTAAACGAACTTTTATTAAATGAAAACTTAGGAGCCCTTAGTCTAACTGTTAAAGCTAGCGGATCAGGAAAAAATATAAATACTCTAGATGCAAATCTAGACGCAATGCTTTCTAGTTTTAAACTAAACTCTTATGAAATTTTAAATTTACCCATACACGGTGACATAAAAAATGGAACAGGAGATATAAATTCTAATTACAAAGACAAAAACATAAATCTAGAACTCCAAACACATGTTGTTTTAGATAGTATATCGCCAGAAATTAATGCCAATTTAAATATTATAGGAGCAGATTTGCTTGCTCTTGGGCTTGTAGAAAAAGATATACGTGCTAAACTTAAACTTAATGCTAATTTTAAAGGAAATGCAGACCGTTTTAATTTAACGAGCTCTATAGACGAAGGCACTATTGTTTATGATAATAAAACTTATTTGTTGGGCGATGTAAATGCTAAAGCTTATGTTAATACAGATTCGACCTATGTAAGTCTTACTAATAAATTATTAAACTTAGAGCTTGCATCAAATGCCAACCCGCAAACTTTTAGTAACGCTTTAGAGCAACACATGTCAAGTTATTTTTCACCCGATTCTACACTTACCATTTCAAAAGACTATACGCCGGTACATTTAAAATTCACAGGAAAACTTAGTGAAGATCCAATATTAACAGACATATTCCTACCAAGTTTAAAACAAATTGACACTATAGATATAGGCATAAATTTTAATGAATCTGAAAAAATATTGGATGCTAATATACTAGCACCGCACATTAATTATGGAGGAAACACTATAGATAGTTTAGCTTTAACGTTTAATACTGCTCCAGACCTATTTAAATTTAATTTCGGATTTAATAACATTCATGCAAATCCCATATTTTTAAAACGTACGGAAATAACAGGACAAGTCTTAAACAAAGAATTAAATTTAGATATGTATGCGTACGATGAGGAAGACCTCCTTATGCAGTTAAAATCTAAAATAAAAAAAGAAGACAATAATTTCATATTACACCTCTTGCCAGAAGATCTTATTATAAACAAATTGGCTTGGAAAATACCTGAAGATAATTATGCTTCTTACGGCACAGATAAACTCACCTTTAACAATTTTAATTTCACAAAAAACAATCAGTTTATCGCATTTACTAATACAACAACTACAGAGACTAACATAGATAATTTTTCTATAGCCTTCGAAAATTTTAATTTAATTGAGTTTTTAAACTACTTAAATCCCGAACAAGAATTAGCTCAGGGTATTTTAAACGGAAACTTAACAGTACAAAACCCTTTTAGCGACCGGGGCTATTTAGCCAATTTAACAATTAATAAATTTAATGTATTAAACACTAATTTTGGCACACTAACATTACAAGGCGATTCTGAAACGAACGCAAAATATAACTTTAGTTTATCTACAAAAGAAGGAGATGCAGATCTAGATATTTCAGGCGTTTACACCGCATCAGAAACCAATTCAAATATTGATGCAGATATAAATATTAATACGTTTAAAACAAAAGCACTCGAGGGGCTATCTTTAGGAGAACTAACAGAGACTTCCGGTTCTTTTAATGGCCAATTTAACATTAATGGAGCGTTAAATGCTCCGCAATATAAAGGCGATTTAGTGTTTAACAAAACAAGATTTAAAGTCACTAAACTCAATAGTTTTTTTGAGCTTCCTAATGAAACTTTAAATATAGATAATTCGGGGATTAGCATGACTAATTTCACGATTAACGACGAAAACAATAGTGCTTTTATTCTTGATGGTTTTATAGACACCGAATCTTTAATTAATCCAAAGTTCGATTTAAAGATTAAAGCAAATAATTTTCAAGTTTTAAATGCAACTAAAGAAGATAATGATATGCTTTATGGATTCTTAGCTTTTAAAGCTGATGGCACAATTAAAGGCGATTTAAATGTCCCTATTATAAACATTAAAGCCGGTGTGAGTCCTAAAACAAATATAACCTATGTAATGCCTTCTTCTACTGTAAATATTGAAGATCGTGACGGTGTAGTCATATTTGTAAACAGAGATAATCCGGATGCTATTTTAACTAGAAATCAAGAAGACATGACTGAGGTAACTGGTTTTAATATCACAGCAAATTTTTCTATTCCAAAAGAAGCTAAAGCCACATTGGTTATCGATAAAAATACAGGAGACAACTTTACAACTTCTGGTGAAGGTAAATTTTTATTTAAAATGGAAACTAACGGCCGGATGAATCTTTCAGGCGTATATACAGTATCTAGCGGGCATTACGAGATGAGCCTATATGAAATTGTAAAACGTAAATTCGAACTGGTTTCTGGCGGTCAAGTTACTTGGTCTGGAAACCCTTTTGATGCGAATCTAGATATACAAGCCTTATACAATGTAGAAACCTCAGCATCGGCCTTAATGGCTGCTCAGATCTCTGGTTCAAGCAGTTCTACACAAAACGAATTTAAACAAACATTACCTTTTGAGGTCTATTTAAATGTAGATGGCGAACTCATGCATCCTAAAATATCTTTTAACTTAGATATGCCTGAAGAAGAACAAGGAGCTGTAAGCGGACAAGTATATGGGCGTTTACAACAAGTTAACCAACAAGAAGGCGAACTAAACCGACAAGTATTTTCACTTTTAGTCATGAATCGTTTTTACCCAGAATCTGGAAGCGATGGTAGCAGTGGTGGCTTTGCTTCTATTGCTAGAGATAATTTAAATGATGCGATCTCAGATCAGCTCAATATGTTTTCAGATAAATTACTAGGAAGCTCTGGCGTAGAACTCGATTTTGGATTAAATAGCTTTACAGATTATCAAGGCGACTCCTCTCAACAACGCACACAATTAGAAGTAGCCGCACAAAAAAAACTATTTAATGATCGGGTTATTGTTCGTGTAGGAAGTGATGTAGATATCGAAGGAAGTAGTGCTTCTGGAGAAGAAACACCACTAATTGGTGATGTAAGTTTAGAATACTTAATTACACCTAGCGGAAAATATAGAGTAAAGGCCTTTCAGAAAAACGAATTTGAATCTGTTATAGATGGTCAAACCACAGTAAGTGGACTCGCTTTAATTTTTACTAAAGAATTTAATAAGTTTAAAGAATTATGGTCTGCATTACTTAATACTGAAAAAGAAAAAACACGAGGTAAACGCGGCCGTAAACGCAAAGAAGAAATTGAAAAACCACAGGAAACAACCGAATAAATATTTTGAAAAATAAGATCAACTTTGGCTCTATAAATGCGTGCTTCAAATATATATTTGTATTGCTCAGTATTGTCTATTTTCAATCCTGTAGCATTGCTAAATATATCCCTGAAGACGAATTATTATATACCGGTGCTAGTCTAACCTTAGAAACAGATTCTATTATAGAAAACAAAAGCGAACTCAAATCCGAGTTAGAATCTACAATACGTCCTGTTCCTAACACCAAATTTTTAGGCATGTATCCGGGGTTATATTATTACTATAAAAATCAGAAAGAAAAACCAGGGTTTATTAACCGCTGGCTATACAAAAAGATAGGAGAAGAACCTGTTTACCAATCTTCTATCGAGACTTTTGAAGTGGAAGATATATTAGTAAACCGATTAGAAAACCATGGATTTTTCTATAGCAGTGCTTCTTCTGAAATTTTAGAAGACGAAGACAACAGTAAATCTTCTATTGCCTATAACGCACACATAAAACAACCTTATATAATGGGCACTTATAAAGTAGATTCTTTACCCGATCCCATATTCTCAGAGATAAAAAAAAGTGTAGCTAATACCGAGTTTAAACCAGGTATACGTTTTGATTTAGATTATTTAAAAACAGAACGATTACGCATAGATTCAGATTTAAAGAAAGCTGGATATTACAATTTTAATTCGGAGTTTTTAATTTTTGAAGCAGATACTACCCGCTACACTAATAAAAAATTCGATTTATATCTAAGGCTCAAATCATCTGTTCCCAAAGCAGCTACATTGCCTTACAAGATTGGTAAAATAAATATTTACACCAATTACGACATAAAAAAAGACAGCGTTAAACAAACCGTTACACGCTACAATAATAAAAGCTATATTCAAGACGAAGAATTTTTTAAATTAAGGCACTTAGATCCGTTTATTACCCTTAACGAAAATGAATTATACGACCCAGAAGCATCACGAAATACGGCAAGACGCCTTTCCACCATAGGTACCTATAAGTTTGTAAATATTCAGTACGAAGAGCAAGACAGCACGCTAACAGACAGTTCTAAAGTAGTAGATGCTAACATTTACTTATCACCGCTAAATAAAAGGTCCTTAAGAGCAGAATTGCAGGCTGTAACAAAGTCAAATAATTTTGCAGGGCCAGCTTTAGAGTTTTCATACAATAACAGAAATATCTTTAACGGTGGAGAAATCTTAAGTCTTAGTGCTAATATTGGTTACGAGCTTCAGGTAGGTGGTGGTAATTCTATTAGCAATACTTCTTTAGGTCTGAAATCTGAATTGATATTACCGCGAGTTATTTTTCCGATAAAGATTAATGAAGATTTTTTTGAATATTCTATTCCTAAAACTAAAACCAGTATCGGTATAGATTATTTAAACCGTACAGAATTATATACATTATTATCTGGAACGGCCGAATTTGGGTATTCGTGGAATGCAAACAGATACACCACACACGAGATAAATCCGTTCTCTATAAATTATAATAACTTAATTAATACGTCTGATGAATTTGAAGCCATTTTAGATGAAAACTCGTATTTAGAACAAAGTTTCGAACAACAGTTTATTGCGGGTTTAAACTATTCATTTATATATAATGAAATGATAAATACTTCTAAAAAACACCAGTTATACACCAACGTAACTTTTGACATTGCAGGAAATGCCCTTAGTTTATTCGACTCAAAAAACAACAATGAAACTCAAACTATTTTTGGACTAGAATATGCGCAGTATGTTAAAGCCGATATTGATTTCCGTTATCATTTTAACTTTGATAACGAAAACAAACTCGCTACCAGACTATTTGCTGGCTACGGTATCCCTTATGGAAATTCAGAATATATGCCATATATTAAACAGTACTATTCTGGTGGTCCAAATAGCGTTCGTGCTTTTAGAATTAGATCTTTAGGTCCAGGAACATATGTAAGCGAAGAGGATACAGATGATGATTATTATATAGACCAAACTGGAAATATTAGATTAGAAGCAAATTTAGAATATCGTTTTCCATTATTCTCATACTTTAAAGGTGCTGTATTTGCAGATGCTGGAAACGTATGGAATTCTACAGAAATAGAAGATGTACCTGGCGGAAAATTTAGCTCAGATTTTATTAAAGAATTAGGTATTGGTGTTGGTGTTGGTCTTCGTGTAGATGTACAAGGCTTTGTAATTAGATTTGATTTTGCCACGCCAATTCATGACCTCGCTTTAGAAGAAGGTAAACGGTATGAGTTTCAGTATAAAGAAACCACGTTTAACTTTGCAATAGGATATCCGTTTTAAACCTTATAAATCAAAAATTGGTATACTCTAACCATAGCATACAACTAATCACTAAATTTACAATCTAGTATTAAACGTATGACAAATAATTTTGAATTAAGGCACGTACATGTAACGCGGTATATGATGCCTTTAAGAGAAGGAGGTTCGCTGCCTGCATTGGCAGAAGCCGACGACGATTTTAAGTATGTCTTAAAGTTTAAAGGCGCAGGACATGGCCCAAAAGCATTAATTGCTGAACTTATTGGCGGACAGATAGCAAAAGCGTTAAACTTACAGTTACCTGAACTAGTTTTTGCACATTTAGATGAAGCCTTTGGAAGAACAGAAGCCGATGAAGAAATTCAGGATTTATTACAAGGCAGCCAAGGTTTAAATTTAGCACTTCATTTTTTATCTGGAGCTATAACTTTCGATCCCGCTGTTACAACTATAGATGAGACTTTAGCCTCTAAAATTGTATGGTTAGATGCTTTTATTACCAATGTAGACCGTACCTTTAAAAACACAAATATGCTTATGTGGCATAAAGAGCTATGGTTAATAGACCATGGTGCATGTTTATACTTTCATCATTCGTGGAGCAATTGGGAACAATCTGCAAAGAGTCCTTTTAAGCTTATTAAAGATCATGTATTACTACCTCAAGCATCTAAAATTAAAACTATAGATGCTGAATTTAAAGCAATATTAACACCAGAAATAATAAGAGACATCGTAAATTCTATTCCTGAAGCATGGTTGCAAAGAGAAGATATAGATAGCTCTCCAAATGCCATTCGAGAGGTGTATTATAATTTTTTAGTGACGCGTTTAGACCATTCAGAAATTTTTGTAAATGAAATTGAACATGCAAGATCTTAAACTATACGAATATGCTATAATACGAGTAGTACCAAAGTTAGAACGCGAAGAGTTTATAAATATAGGCATTATACTTTTTAGTAAACAGGCTAAATTTATTACAGTTTTATATGATATACCTTTTAAAAAAATAAAACTATTTGCTGAAGATTTTGATGTGGACCAATTAGCTTTAAACATAAAAGCTTTTGAAACTATAGCTAAAGGGACTTGTACAGATAGCCCTATTGCACATATGGATATACCATCTCGTTTTCGTTGGTTAACAGCAATTAGAAGCTCCGCTATACAAACTTCCAGACCTCATCCAGGCATGTGTTATCACCTCGAAAAGACTTCGCAACGCTTATTTGAAGAGTTGGTTTTATAAAATTAGTTAAGGCTTAACAAAATTAAAGGCTTCATCCTTGTTTTTGAAAAGATGAAGCCTTAATCTTATAATATTAGTGTATACTTTAAACTTAAGTTACTTAACTTGGAGGATAGCATAATAATATCTTTGAAGCCGTACTCGATTTAAATGTAAGTTCTGAAATCGCAGCAGAGATAAAAATCTCATCACCTTGAGCATAGCTATATTCTTTACCATTACACGTCATTACACCTTCACCAGAATAAATAACAGCTACATAAAAGGCACCGTTACCTTTAATTTTATGACTCCCATCTAGTAGCAATTCACTTAACCCAAAACAATTTGTATGCTTGGCATTAAATAATGTTCTTAATGTAAATTCTTCCGAACTATCTAAAATCTCTGGTGTAATTTTCCATGCATCAAGCGCTTCCTGTAACGTATAATTATCATAATGAAAACACTCTAACATTTTTTCTTCACCAACACCTTGATGTATAAGTTCTGGTCCAATTGTTAAGCCATTAGGTGTTGTTTTTTCAACACGCATGGTGTAATCTGTAGGTTCCTGAACTTCCATTAAAAAACAACCTGCACCAATGGCATGTGGGACACCACCATAAATCATGAAAGCATCTCCTGGCTTGACTTCAATTTTATGCAAACAATCTAACATGCCTTGAATGTTCTGATTCTCAAAATGAGTACGCCACTCTTCGCGGGTAACATGTTTTTTAAAGCCCATGTACACGACACTTTTTTCGCCGTCTATTTCTCGAGTATTTAAAACATACCAAGATTCTGTTTTACCAAATTCTGAATTAAAAACAGTTTTTGCATAGTTTTTATCTGGATGTACTTGAACTGTTAAACGTTCTTTAGAATCTAACATTTTAATAAGGACACCTGTAGTTCCAAATTTTTCGGCAAGAGTTTCTCCTAAATACAACTCCAGATTAGAATGTATTAATTCTTTTAAAGGTATAGTACCTTCTTCTGTATCTATAAGCGATAAACCTTCATCTGCAGGTCTATTATTCCCGCGTGCTGTAACGGTAGACATAATCCATTCTTCTGGCATGCTTCCGTCTGTTTCAGGAGTTGTTTGCTTCCATCTATCAATCAATGCACCGCCTTCATACGTTCTCCACACTCTATTATGAAGTTGTTTTAAAGGCATATGTGCATATTTTTGTAAGTGATCACTCATGATTTCTTATTTATATTTTAATATGTATTAGAAAATTAAAAAAGGTTATGATTAAAAGTACCCCATAAATCCAGTTAAGGCAACATACAACATGTATATGTTAAAAATTAAAGTTGCACCTAATGCAATATTCATCCATATACTTGTTTTATATTCCTTCATAACTTCTGTCTTGTTTAATAAAATAATTAAAAACAGTGTAATTAAAGGCATTACAAATGGACTTAATGCTTGAGAAGCTATTAAAATCCATACAGGCTTTCCTCCAAAAAATGGAACAATTGCACCACTTAAAGCTACGATAACCACTAAGGCTTTAAACAATGGTTTTTTCATGTTTCGCTCTGTTCCAGTATAATCTGCTATTAACCAAGGAAACAATAGTAAGTTAGGAAAAATAGAAGACAATCCTGCTCCAATAATTCCTAGGGTAAATAACGTAAGTGCAAAATCTCCTGCCCATGGTCCCAATGCACTCATCATATCTGTAGCGTCATTAACCTTAATACCTTGAAAATATAAAGTTCCCGTTGCACTAATCATAATAGCTAAACTAATAAAGAACGTTAAGGCCATAGACGACATGGCATCTCTATTTTCTGTTTTTAAATCTTTTATTCCCCACTTTTGTTCTTGCACTAAGATACTTCTTGATGCTAAACACACACCAGCCATAGTAGTACCCACAATACCTGCAATAACAAGACCAGAATTATCGCCATGCGGCAATTCTGGAAAGAAATCAGATATATTAGTTACTGTTTCTTTTACAACCATTACACTAGTTGCAATAAAAGACAGTGCCATAAATCCAACCATAATACTCATTGCCTTTATAAAATTCTCATGTTTTCCCGTCCAGAATAATCCAATTAGTAAACAAATAAAGAAAATAGAAACTGCTGGAGCATTAAGAAATGATATAGATGTTTTTACAGAAATCCATTCCATTGTAACCTCGGCCACAACTCCCATAACACCTATTACAGAAGACACTATTGAAACCAGCAGAGCTACAATAATAAAAATAGTAACAGGCTTACCAAATGCTTTTTTAAAATTATACATAAGCGTATCTCCAGAAACAATTGTTAATTTACTAATAGAGACAAGTAAAAAGTATGTAAAAAAACAAGATAATAATAAAGCCCAAGAAAGGCTTAAACCGTAATTAGCCCCAGAAACAACCATTGAGGTTACACTTCCTGTGCCAACTACATAACCAATAATAAAGAATGCAGGTCCAAAATCCTTTAATCCTTTTTTAATTTTATCCTTAAATGATAATTGAGTTGATGTCATGAATATTTAGTAGTTTTAGAATTTAGTTTAGTTTTACAGAAGCTTACACACTCTTTATTAACAAGTTAAATCACTTTGTGTTATAAGTAAGATAGATAATAAAAATATTCACTACTCCGTAACACAAATCAACCCTATTAACTGCCGTGGTTACTGGCATTAAAAGTATATAGCTCCATAAATTTAGGCAATTAATCTTTAAAAAAACGACTGATTTAAAGAAAGATTTTTTTTACAAAATTTAAGGTTTAAAACAATTCTTTTTAGGTAGTTAAATACTCGAGTTTTTGTTATAAAGACCGTTACTTTATAGAGAATTAATTTTAAACTAAGATCAAAAAAAAAATACTGGCCTATAATTTAGACCAGTATTTATTCAACAACAAAATTTATATATAAAAGTATATCTACTTTATACTATTTCACCTAGTAACCAGGGTTTTGTGTTAAGTTAGGATTTCTTTCTAACTCATCTTCTGGTAATGGTAACAAGTAGTCATCTGAAGTAAAGAAAGGCTTATCACCTTCTAATCCACTTGAGTTAAATACTTCATTTCCTATTTGTCTTCTAACAATATCGTACCATCTAATACCTTCAAAAGCAAATTCTAATCTACGCTCTTCTAAGATATCATCTACAGTTACAGTTCCTGTAAGATCTGCTGGCACAGCACTTGGTGGGAACGTATACTCTTCATCTGCTCCAGTTTTAGTTGCTCCACCAAGTCTTGCTCTAGCTCTAACCTGATTAACATACATAAGCGCTGCATCGTTATTACCCAATTCTACTGCTGCTTCGGCTGCAATTAATAATACTTCTGCATAGCGAATCATAGAGTTATTGTGGCTAGTTGCTCTAGCGTTTGCACGAGCAAATGGTCCTGGGTAACGCATATACTTAGCAATGTAAGGTACGTTTTTAGCAAATTCATGTCCGCTAATATCAAATTCTGTATAATCTACAACTGTACCATTAATTGAAGCTCTGTCGTCTAAACTTACAGCTCTTCTGTAATCTCCTTCATCCCAAGTTGTATATACTGCAAGTGTAGGTACCGCTACAGACCATCCACCACCAAGGTTTCTATCGTCTCCTCTAATACCTGTCATAGGAGCAGTTTGATCGTAAGCATTATCTTCAGCTTCAAAATTATTATAGTCTACAGCAAAAATTGGTTCTGAAGACGCATCAATAACATTCGCATTAAATAAGTTTTGGAAATTAGAATCTAAGGCTAAATTATATGCTCCAGCATTACTAATAACTTCTGTAGCTTCATCATAAGCATTTTGGTATTCACCTAAAGTTAAATACACTAAAGCTAAATATGAACTAGCTGCTGCTTTAGAAGGGGTTGCTCTAGATTCTTGCGTGTCTGGTAACCATGTTTTAGCAAACTCTAAATCTGCAATAATATTATCATACACTTCTGATGCTGGTGTTCTGCTAATTGAAGTCGCTGCATCAACATCTGTAATTGGCTCACTAATGTATGGTACAGCACCAAATAAACGCACTAAATGAAAGTAGTAAAATGCTCTCGCAAAATAAGCTTGTGCTGTTACTGGGTTTTTGATTGATTCATCTACATCTACATCTTCTGCTCCTGCAATCGCTTGGTTAGCTGCTGCAATACCTTGATAAGTTCTTGGCCAGAATTCACTAATCATACCGTTACTTGCTAAAGTAGAAAACTCTTCCATCTCTACCCTTCTTGTCTCGTTAGAAGCAAGACTTACCATATCTGAACGTAGCATTAAAGCTATAGATAATTTTCTTCCCCAGAACTGTTCGTTAATAGCATGTGTTAAAGCTCCATTAACAGCTGTTTGAATATCACTTGTTGTTTGAAAGAATCCCTCTGGTGACAATAACCCTACTGGTTCTTCCTCTAAATCTGAACATCCTACAATTGATATGCTTACCAAGAATAAGAATAAATATTTATATATTTTCATTTTTTTTCTTTTTAAGATTATTTATTAAAATTTCAAGTTAAGACTAAAGTTTACAGACTTAACAGTTGGATAGTTTCCAAAGTCGAACCCTTGAGCTGTGTTAGCAGATGTGTTATTATCTCCTCCAGCACCATAATAACTTACTTCAGGATCTAAACCTGAGTAATTAGTAAAGGTTAATAAGTTTTGTGCACTAACTGAAAATCTTAATGATTCTAAACCAAATTTCTCTATAACATCTACTGGTAAGTTATATCCTATGGCAATGTTTTTTAATCTTATATAACTTCCGTCTTCTACAAAACGAGAAGATACTTCTCTGTTACTGTTATTTCCAACTCTTGGATCATTGGTATCTGTATTTGTCGCTGTCCAAGCATTGTTGTAGTAACTCTTAGTAGTATTTGCATCTCCGTTAGTTAATTGAGAATCTGTTAAATTAAAGATTTCTCCACCTTGAGACCCTTGAAAGAAAATACTTAAGTCGAAATTCTTATAACTAAAGTTATTTGTAAAACCAAATGTATAATCTGGATTTGGATTACCAATTGTTGTTCTATCTGCTTCGGTAATATCTCCACTACCATCTAAATCTGCAAATAATGGATCTCCAGCAACACCACCAGCTAATGTAGCTGTACCTTCTGGCACATCATTTCCTTGGTATACTCCTTTATAATCGTAACCCCAGAATAAACCAACTTCTTCACCTTCTCTTAATACATAACTTCTGTCATGACTCCAGTAGCTTGGTGTAGCATCAAAGAATAAATCTGCTCCGTTTGCTAAGCTAACTACTTCGTTTTTATTAAATGCAATGTTGAAATCTGTAGACCAGCTAAAGTTATCGTTTGTAATGTTTCTTGAATTGATTGCAAATTCAAAACCTCTGTTATTTATTTGCCCAATGTTAGCTAAGATATCATCTCCTGTATACCCTAAATATTCAGTAATGGTATTATCTGTTAATATTAAATCTTTAGTATCTATATTATAATAATCTGCAGAAAATGATATTCTATTACTTAAAAATGACACATCTACACCGGCATTAAACTGGTAAGAAGACTCCCATTTTAAATCTGGATTAGCAGCTTGTTCTGGAGTAATAGCACTTACTGTTTGTCCATTACTAGAAGCATAAAGTGTTTCAAATCTCGCTAAAGACTCGTAAGCTCCAATTGAAGGGTTTCCAGTTACACCATAACTAGCTCTTAATTTTAAATTTGAAATAGTTTCGCTATCACTTAAGAAGTCTTCGTTAGATATTTTCCAACCTAAAGCTCCAGAAGGGAAGATTGCATATTTTTCGTTTTCAGCAAAGTTAGAAGCTCCATCACGTCTTACAGTAGCAGTAATTAAGTACTTATCGTCCCAATCGTAATTTAATCTACCAAATTGAGATTGAATTTCTACAACAGAGATAGAAGAATCTGGTGTTAATACATTTGTTGCAGAACTTAATCCATAATAAGAGAAACTATCTGAAATAAATCCTGTTGCTTCTGAGTAAAAATTTTCTGAAGTTGTTTTTTGGTAAGAATAACCGGCTAATAACGTTAAGTTACCTTTTCCAATCTCTTTGGTATAGGTTAAGTAATTTTCACTTAACACACTAGTTTCTCTATCAGTCTCTACAGATGCTCTACCGTTATCTCCTCCTGCTGTTTGTGTTAATACAGATGGTAAGTAAATACCGCGAGTAGAATTTTCTGTACTTAGACCAAATGTTGTTTTAAAAGTAAGATTTTCTAAGATATCATAGTTAGCATAAAAGTTAGCTCTAAAATCATCTGTTTTAGTTTCATCTATTCTTTCTTTTGCAACGGCATAAGGATTGTCTACTGGATCTCCAACAGTGTTTCCGTAGTTATATGTTCCGTCTTCGTTATAAACTCCTTGATCTGGAGCATAACGCATTGCTAAAGTAATCACATCATCTCCACCTGCAGAAACCGAACCGTTAGATTGTGTAGCAGCACCATTTTTAGTTCCTCTACTTCCAAAAAGATTCATACCTAATTTTAACTTATCAGTAACCTGAGCATCTATATTAGATAAGAACGTTGCTCTTTCAAAATCTGAATTGATGATGATCCCTTCTTGATTGAAGTAGTTTGCCGAAGCATAAAAATTAACTTTTTCTGTACCTCCTGAGAATGAAAGTTGGTGGTTTTGAGTACTACCAGATCTGTAAATTAAATCCTGCCAATCTGTATCTGCATCGCCTTGAACATATGGAGAAGATACACCGTTATTTGTTCTAATTTGATTTTGGTAATCTGCAAACTCATCTGCGTTTAATAAATCTAATTCGTTAGAGATAGAGTTAATCGCATATGAAGAATTTAATTCTACTACTAATTTACCACTTCTACCTTTTTTAGTAGTCACTAAAACAACACCATTAGATCCTCTAGAACCATAAATTGCTGTTGCGGAAGCATCTTTTAAAACTTCCATAGATTCAATATCGTTAGCTTGTGGCATTGAAGCTCCCACAAAACCATCTACTACAATTAAAGGAGAACTACTTGCGTTAATAGAAGTGTTACCTCTAATTTTAATACTAATAGGAGCTCCTGGCTCACCACCATTATTAGATTGTACTACAACACCAGCAGCACGCCCTTGCAGTGCTTGCTCTGCATTTAATACTGGAAAGGCTGTTAAATCTTCAGATTTTACTGAAGACACAGCACCAGTTATATCGCTTTTCTTTTGAGAACCATATCCAACTACTACAACCTCGTCTAATTCACTAGCATCTTCTGCTAATACAATATTAAGAGTTTGTTGATCTGTAATTGTGACTGATTGTTTGATGTAACCAACGTAAGAAAACTGAAGTACATCTCCAGTAGTAACATCTAATTCAAACTTACCGTCAAAATCTGTAGCAGCTCCTGTTGTAGTGCCTACTACAAGAACATTAACGCCAGGAATAGGCATATTGCCCTCATCTGTTACTGTCCCGGATAATTGGTATCCGTCTTGTGCAAATAATGATATATTGAATATCAATACCAGCATTAAAGTTAGTTTAGTTTTTAAATTCATTTGTAATTTGTTTTGGTTAAAAAAAATTTTAAAAAATCAAAATAATGATTTACAAAATTGGCGTACTAGATTGGTTTTCTAGATTGGTTTACCAATTTCACAATGCTAAGATATGTTATTATAGTGTTAAAACCATAAGTATTTTGTAAGAAATACAAAAAACACCCATAAAAAAACAGAATTTAACAAAAACAAACCTAAATAATTATATATATATCATTACAAGGACTACAAAAAAATGTAAGAATTTACGTGATTAAGTGATTATTGAAATTTTACGAAAACCTTGTAGTAGTTGAGATTATGGAAAAATTATTGGATTTCTTTATAATGACTAAATTTAAATTGCACTTATTTATACCTACAATAGAAAAAATATAAAAAAAATGATAAAATCTTATTAATTATGGGTTTTTAAACCTATAATATGAAAATTTGATGTGATAAAAGTCTGAAAACTTGTAAGACAAATTCATATTTAAGCTTCATAAAACTTGTAAGAAATATATTTCAAAAAAGAATCTTCAATACTTTTCAAGCTTTATTAAAGGATCTTTTAAAATATACAAAGAGAGACCGTATTTATAATAAAAAATATAAGTCAGAATATATTTATTCTAACTTATATCATTTAATCTTTTAAAAAGTGATATAAAAATGCATATTTATATAACACCTCATCAAACCAATCGTTAGTTGTTAAAGCAGAACCATGTCCTTTTCCAGGAGTAACATACATTAAATATAAAGATGTTGGATTGGCTTTTTCTTGAAGAGTTGCCAAAAACTTATATGTGTGTAAAGGCGGTACTCTATCGTCACTATCTCCAGTCATGACTAAAAAATTGGGGTACTTAACACCCGCATTAATATTATGTAATGGAGAATAGGATATTAAATTATTAAAATCATTTAAATCTGTTACAGCCCCAAACTCTTCTATATTGGTGGTTACAGAGCCAACTGTATACTTGCCAAAACGTAACATATCGTATGGTCCAGCCTCTGCAACAACCGCATTAAATAAATCTGGCCTTTGTAATGCAGCACTACTCACTAATAAACCTCCATGAGAACCACCATTACTTCCCAAATGTTGCGGACTAGTATAATTTTGTGCAATTAAATATTCTCCAGCAGCAATAAAATCATCTATTGCATTTTGTTTATTTATTCGTCTTCCAGCTTTACCCCAATCAGATCCTCCCGCACCTCCTCCTCTTACATTTGGAATAGCAAGTATACCACCATGTAGTAACCAAAGTGCTTTAGATTCATCAAAAGCAGGTGCAACTGTAATTCCATATCCACCATATCCATAGAGTAAGGTAGGATTTTTACCATTTAATTTTGTATCCTTAAGACAGGTAATATACATTGGAATTTCTGTACCATCTTTAGACTTGTATTTTACATATCGGGTTTCTAATGACTCAGGATCGTAAGGCACAGACACTGCCACACTAGGTTTAAAAGACAAATCTTTTAAAGACAACTCATATTCAAGATCTGGATGATAAAAAGATGAAACATAAAAATTAGTTTTTGTGGCATCTTCATTATATTCATAAAGCCCTTTAACACGCTTCCCTTCTGGAAAATCTATCTTATTAAGCAATTTACCTTCTAAATCAAAAAATAAAGCCAAGTCTCGATTACCATTTTTGTAGATACATACAATCTTGTCTTTACCCAAACGGTTAACCTCCAACAAACGTACATCGTATTCTGGAACAAGTTCTATAGGTTTATTAGGCACGCTTAAATCAGACAACAATACTCTACCGTTTGGTGCTCCCCAATTGGTATACAATACTACTTTATCTCCAAAAGCGTCCTCAACATTAACAGTAATTTCTTCATCTTTTGGATAAATAAGAAAATTATTAAGATTTAAATAAATCGAATCCTTTTTTGCAACTGCCAATGCATTATAGCTTTTTCCTTTGTGCTTGTAAATATTATTGAAAAACAACTTATCATCTAGTTCTTTAAATCTAAATGTATTTACACCAGAACTATCACTACTTGTAAGCACGACTACATCTTGATCTTGCGAATCTCCAAATTTATGATAATATAGTTTTTGCCCCTCTGCACGGTCTAAAAGCTCCTGACCTGCTTTTGGTGGTGTATATGCATCGTAATACAAATTCATTTTATCCCAAATTACCTGACTCCCGATTCTCAAATTTTTTAATGAACCATGTAATTGCTGACCATTTTTTAAGTTGAAAAAATATAACTCTTGCCAATCTCCCCCTCTATGAGATAAAGTTACTGCAAGAATATCATAATCTTCATTAACATAATAATTACGAATTAATATGTTATCATCTCTATCTTCCATATAATCTTTGGTGTCTACCAAAGTAAGAAAGTTACCACGGTCTCGTAATCTATATAATAAGTTAGGATTGCTATTAGAATTTTGCACTTTAAATTTAAACTCATATTTCCCAGATAGGGAAGAATCTTTTTGAGTAAACCTATCTACTTCTTTATTCTTAACCCCATAATACATCGCAGATAATTGTGCCTTGAGGTCTATAGTTTTGAGATATTTGTTTTTTATTTTACTTGTAAATTTATCTTGAGCCTCCATCCAAATTGATAATCGTGGATCTTTTGGGTTTTCCATCCATTGGTATGGATCAGAAATTACAGTATCAAAATATACATCTTCGGTAGCAGCTTTGGGAGCTGCTTGATACTGATTTGCCTTTTGAGCAAAACTGGTGAGACTTAGCGTAAAAAACAACACTAAACAATAAGTGAATTTAAACATTAAAAAAGTAGGTTAGTAATATATATTTTGGTCAACAATATAAACATTCTAATTAAATTAGCACTTATTTAGTATACTATTATAAATTTAACACACGCATATTTGCATAATTACTAATGTCTTAAAACAAAAAAGACCAAGAGCATTTACAAGCACACTTGATCTTTAATTTATTAATTTTTCTAGTGACCGCGAAGGGATTCGAACCCCCAACCCTCAGAGCCGAAATCTGATATTCTATCCAGTTGAACTACGCAGCCATTATTCCTGTATTCACAGGAATTTATTATTTATAATTAAGCTAATTTAGCTTTAACGATAGTAGATATGGTTTTTCCGTCTGCCTTACCAGCTAATTCTTGGTTAACAATACCCATTACTTTTCCCATATCTTTCATTCCTTCTGCACCTACTTTTGCAATAGCATTATCCACAACTTTTTCAATAGCGGCTTCGTCTAATTGTTCTGGTAAAAACTGGCTGATAACTTCTGCTTGAGCCAATTCAGGCTCTGCTAAATCTAAACGGTCTTGCGCTGTAAAAATAGCAGCACTATCTTTACGTTGCTTCACTAATTTAGACAAGATTTTGATTTCTTGTTCTTCTGTAATTTCTTCTTTAGAGCCAGTCTCTGTTTGCGCTAATAGCAATTCAGATTTCACCGCTCTTAAAGCTGCTAAAGCTGTTTGGTCTTTTGCTTTCATAGCAGCTTTCATAGCTGTCATGATATCTTGTTGTAAACCCATAATTTAAATTTGCTGCGAAGATAAAAAGAAAAACCCAAAAAGCTCATAGAGATTTCGGGTTTAAACTTAAAATATTAATTGATTTTATATCGATTAATTAATCTACATTATCATGTAAAAATGAATTATTGCTTCTTAACTGAATATCGTTATTATCGTCTACACTTAAGCTCGTTCCAGACATATTATTTTCTGATGAATGCTGAGTTTCATCTAAATTCACACCTTGACGCTTATAAGCTGGCACTTTCTCTATCTCTTCAATTTTAGAGGTATTGAATTTATAATTGAAATCCTTCATTTTTCTTCGACGTTCTGCAGCTCTTTCTTTAAGCATTTCAGAAATAGGTGTATTCATTGGGTCGATAGGCTCTGAAGGTGTTGGCGGCACAGATTTAACTGGTTCTTTTGGTACGTCTTTTTTAACAAAACTTACATCTTGATTAAAACTGTTTAATGTTTCATCTTGAACAGGTTTTGAAATGTGTTTATGCGCAACTGGTTTATCTTCTTCCTCATAATCATCTAATGCATATCTTACCTCGCCTTGCTTACCAGATTCTGTTACATTAATTAACTCTACATATTCATTTACAGGAGCGTTTTTAACTTCATCTGTATCTTCTAGAGCATGTTTAATAACTTCTGGTTTTTCTGAAGACTGACTCTTGTTAGCCTGTAGAGGCATATCAAAAGTTAATGTAATTTGCTTGTCATCCTCTTCTACAGGTACAGATGGTGTAGTTTGTGCTTTAACTTCTGTAAACACAAATTCGTTAGCATCAATATCTAAATTTGTAAAATCGTCTAATGCAACTTCAATATTTTTTATTGCTTCTGTTGTTGGAACAAGATCTGATGTATTAGTTGGTTTTGGTGTCTCCTTTTTAACTGGCGCATCAAAATCTTCTAAATCGTTTAAATCTAAAGTATGTCTTACTACCTCTGGTTTTTTCTCTACTTTTAATTCGATATTAGGCGTAATAATTGCAGGCTCACGATCTACTTTAGAAGACTCTTGTTTATCTAAATTTTGTTCTTCTTCTAAAGAGTGTACAACTTTTTTAGCTTCGGTATTAGATATTTCGTTTTGCTGATCTAAATTAAAACCCGTAGCAATAATTGTTACTGCAATAGACTCATCTAATGATTCGTCTTCACCAACCCCCATAATAATATTCGCACCATGGCCAGCTTCATTCTGAATATGATCGTTAATTTCTCCAATCTCGTCAATAGTAATCTCCTGAGCACCAGAAACAATTAGCAACAGTACATTTTTAGCGCCTTGAATTTTATTATCGTTTAATAATGGAGAGTCTAATGCTTTCATAATAGCATCTTTCGCTCTGTTTTGACCAGATGAAATAGAAGATCCCATAATTGCCGAACCACTATTACTTAACACTGTTTTTGCGTCACGTAAATCGATGTTTTGCGTGTAGTGATGTGTAATAACTTCAGCAATACCACGAGCAGCTGTGGCTAAGACCTCGTCTGCTTTAGAAAACCCAGCTTTAAAACCTAGGTTACCATAAACTTCACGAAGTTTGTTGTTATTTATTACAATTAATGAATCGACTACCCCACGTAACTTTTCAATTCCTTTTTGAGCTTGTTCGTTACGCATTTTACCTTCAAATTGAAAAGGCATAGTAACAATACCCACAGTTAAGACATCTAAATCTTTTGCCATTTTAGCAATGATTGGTGCAGCTCCAGTACCTGTACCACCACCCATTCCGGCTGTTATAAAGATCATTTTTGTATTGGTATCCAACATACGTTTTAAGTCGTCGTAACTTTCTACAGCAGATTGCTCTCCTATTTCTGGGTTAGCTCCTGCTCCTAATCCTTCGGTTAGGTCTAATCCTAACTGTATTTTATTAGGAACTCCACTGTTTTGAAGCGCTTGTGCATCTGTATTACAGATTACAAAATCTACGCCTTTAATGCCTTGTTGGAACATGTGGTTTATAGCGTTGCTACCACCACCACCAACACCAATAACCTTAATGACATTTGATTGGTTTTTAGGTAAGTCAAATGAGATACTTGCGAATTCTTTGTTGCTGCTCATAAATTCTTTTTTACTGGTTTCTTTTATTCTTAACTTTAGTCTTTACTCTTAATCTGTTGCAAGATTTTTAATAACATCCTGCCTATCTTTATTATTATTCTGCGTTGTCCAAAAAATCTTTGATCTTGTCTGTAAACTTGTCCAAAAAATTCCTGCGTTCCTTTCTTTCTGGTTGCGCTTTTTCTTTTAGCTCTTCCTTTTCTTCTAGAACCTCTTCAGATATCGTTTCTGGTTGTTTAATTTCTACTTCTTCAATTTTTTGAATTCTCGCTTCGCGTTGTTTACGTTCTTGATGTTTTAATCCATCTAATACTAGTCCAACACTTGTAGCATATAAAGGGCTTGTAATATCTTCATTACTATCGCCAGCTAAATGCTCGTTAGGATAACCTATTCTGGTATCCATTCCTGTAATATATTCTACTAACTGTTTTAAATGTTTTAATTGCGCTCCTCCTCCTGTTAAAACAATTCCTGCAATTAATTTCTTTTTTTGTTCTTCGTGACCATAGTTTTTTATTTCTAAAAAAACTTGTTCTACGATTTCGACAACACGTGCATGAATGATTTTAGATAAATTTTTTAGTGTAATCTCTTTAGGTTCTCTTCCTCGTAATCCAGGGATAGACACAATTTCGTTATCTTTATTTTCGCCAGGCCATGCAGATCCAAATTTTATTTTTAATAATTCGGCTTGCTTTTCAATAATAGAACAGCCCTCTTTAATATCTTCTGTTATAACATTTCCGCCAAAAGGAATTACTGCTGTATGACGAATAATACCATCTTTAAAAACTGCTAAATCGGTTGTACCGCCTCCTATATCAATAAGTGCAACACCGGCCTCTTTTTCTTCCTGACTTAACACTGCATTTGCAGAAGCCAAAGGCTCTAATGTTAGACGCTCTAAATCTAAATCTGCACTTTTAATACAGCGTCCAATATTTCTAATTGACGAGACTTGCCCAACTACAACATGAAAATTAGCTTCTAAACGCCCACCATGCATACCTATAGGTTCTTTGATTTCTGCCTGCCCGTCAATTTTATATTCTTGTGGTAAAACATGAATAATTTCTTCTCCAGGTAACATAACCAATTTATGTACTTGATTAATTAATTTATCAATATCGGTTTCATCGATTACGGTTTCAGAATTTGGCCTTGTAATGTAGTCACTGTGTTGTAAACTACGAATGTGTTGTCCTGCAATACCTACTGTAACACCTTCTATTTTATTACCTGCAGAAGCTTCTGCTTCTTGAACAGCCTGCTGGATAGACTGTATAGTTTGTGTAATATTACTCACGACTCCGCGGTGCACACCTAAACTTTTAGAGCGCCCTATTCCTAAAATTTCTAATTTTCCGTAATCGTTTTTACGACCAATCATGGCCACAATCTTTGTGGTCCCAATATCTAATCCAACTGCTATATTATGTTCCATAGTTTAGTTTTTGGTGCACACCACTTGGTTATCGAATTGCAAATTAATAATCTTATAATCATCAAGAGTTTCCTCTTTTAAAGCTTTTTTATAAAATACTTTCAGATTATTTATTTTTTTATCTAACTGATTTAAATCTCCTAAATACACGTCAAACTGGTGTTGCCTTAACTTTAAAGACACGTTTAGATTTTCTTTTTGGTGAATTTCTACAACATGAGTCTTTAAAAAAATATCATTATAAACTTTCTGAGCAATTTTAAAAATATTACTCAAATTATTTTCATCAATATGTCCTACTACGAACGGTACTCTTGCCGTATAATTTGACGATAATGGCATATATTTACCTTCGTCATCAATATAGTAAGATGTATTGTCCAATACACGAGCAATAGGTTCTTTCTGTTCTATATCAGCAGTTAACAAACCATTTATATCTACATAGACTTCTGCCGATTTGATTAGAGGGTTAGAATTCAGGGCTAATTCTAAAGTATTCAAATCTAAAATTTCTTTATTCAAATTTAACACCTCTTTCTCGTTTTGTATTAACAAGTTACTAACATTTTCATGAGTAATATATAGATTATTGTCTCCTTGAAAACGAATTATGGGTTCAGACACTTTTCTATGTCCATTTCGCACAGAAGCGAATGCAAATAGAAATACAAGTAAACCCGATAACAGGAACAATTTTACATAACCCCAATCTATTTTATTTGCCATGTAGTGCTGTTTTTATGCGTTCAACCTCTATACCTATATCTCCGGCTCCCATTGTAACAATTACATCTGCTTTGCTCGCCTTTATTTTAGAAATAAGATCTGATTTTAAAACCAGTTTCTTATTTTCAAGTTCTATTTTACTCATTAACCACTCAGATGTAACTCCATCAATCGGAACTTCTCGAGCTGGATAAATATCCAATAACAATACTTCATCAAATTGAGATAATCGTTTGGCAAAATCATCTGCAAAATCACGTGTTCTCGTGAATAAATGTGGCTGAAATACAGCTAACACTTTTTTCCCCGGATACATCTCTTTAAGCGCTTCATAAACGGCATTAATCTCTTCTGGATGATGTGCATAATCGTCTATAAACACCAAATTTTCTGTTTTTATTTGGTATGTAAAACGTCTTTTAACCCCTTTGTATAATGCTAAAGCATTGGCGAGCTGTGGGTGAGGGCAACCATACTCGACAGCCATCGCCAAGGCTATTAATGCATTCGACAAATTATGTCTACCAGGTAGGTTAAATTTAAAATTTTCTAAAATGGTTGTTGGTGTTTTCATATTAAACACATAACCTCCATCTTCAATTCTTATATGTTGTGCGGTATAATCAGAATCATCTTCAATACCGTAAGTTATTCCATCTATAGGCAAGCCATTTTTCACAAACAGTATGCCATTATCCTTAATCTTATTAGAAAATGCAACAAACGATTCTTGTAACACTTCTGCTTCGCCATAGATATCTAAATGATCTGCATCCATAGAGGTTATACAAGCAATATCTGGCGACAACGTTAAAAACGAACGATCAAATTCATCCGCCTCAACTACAGAAACTTCTGTGCCCTTAGAAATATAATTTGAGTTATAATTTTCGCTTATACCTCCTAAAAAACCAGTTACTCCAACATTACACTCATACAATAAATGCGCTAATATGCTTGAAGTTGTAGTTTTTCCATGCGTACCAGCAACAGCCAAACAAAATGTATTTTCTGTAACTAATCCCAATACTTCTGAACGCTTAAGAACACTAAAACTCTTATTATTTTTAAAGTATACCAACTCCATATTATCTGTTGGTACAGCTGGTGTATACACCACTAAAGTGGTATCGTAATTTAAAAATGGTTCTGGAATATTTGCAATTGAATCTTTAAAATGAACAGCAATACCTATAGTCTCTAATGCACGAGTGACATCACTAGGTGTTTTATCGTACCCAGCAACATGCTTGTTATTAGCTTTAAAATAGCGAGCCAAAGCGCTCATACCTATTCCGCCAATACCAATAAAATAAACGTTATCTATGCTGTTTAAATTCATTTAAATATTTAATAATTTTTCTACTTCGTTAGCAATATCTTTTGTGGCATTTACTAATGCTAGTTTTTTAATATTTTCACTTAAAGCGTTTTGCTTTTCTTTAGATTCTATTAATTGAGAAAATTTATTTTCAAAATCGACATCTAAATCACTTTCTTTAATTAAAATAGCAGCTTGTTCTTTAACAATAGACATGGCATTTTTAGTTTGATGATCTTCTGCTACATTTGGTGACGGAATAAATATAACCGGCTTACCCACTATACATAATTCTGAAACCGAACTTGCACCTGCTCTAGATATTATAACATCTGCAGCAGCATAAGCAAAATCCATATTATTTAAATACGCATGCACCTGAACATGTTTTGTATTTCCATTAATTTTATAAGCTTCGTAATACAACTTACCACATTGCCAAATAATTTGCACATTGCGGGTTTGTAAGTAATCAATTTCTTTTTCTATTAATTCATTTATTCGCTTAGCCCCTAAACTACCGCCTAAAATCAATAAGGTCTTTTTTTCTGGCACAAGTTTAAAAAACGCCAATGCTTCTGCTCTTTTAGACTGTATATCTAACAACCCTTGACGTACTGGGTTTCCTGTTTTAATAATCTTATGTTCAGGAAAAAATCGTTCTAAACCATCGTAGGCTACACATATTTTCTGAACTTTTTTAGATAACAACTTATTTGTTACACCTGGAAACGAATTTTGTTCTTGTATTAAACTCGGAATTTGTTTTCCAGCTGCTACATATAATAATGGACCACTAGCAAAACCACCAGTACCAATTACCACATCGGGTTTAAATTTTTTAATAATGTTACGTGACACAAATAAGCTGCTAATTAACTTAAAGGGAAACATTAAATTTTTTAAAGTCAGCTCTCGCTGAATACCTGAAATCCACAAACCTTTTATATCGTAACCCGCATGTGGCACTTTTTCCATCTCCATTCTATCTTTTGCACCTACAAAAAGAAACTTAGCATCTGGGTGACGCTGTTTTAATTCGTTGGCAATGGCAATCGCTGGATAAATATGTCCGCCGGTGCCTCCTCCTGATAATATGATACGATACGTTTTACTCATTATATTGCTTCCGATAAAATTTCTAACGGATTTTCTTCACCTATTTCTTCTTCTTTTGCTGAAGTTTGACTTCTAGCACTTACACTCAAAATAATTCCTATCGCCAAACAAGTCATCCAAATTGATGTTCCTCCACTACTAATTAATGGCAATGTTTGTCCGGTTACAGGAAACAACTCTACGGCAACGGCCATATTTATTAAAGCCTGAATCACTATAGGTAAACCAACACCAAGCACCACGAGTGTACCAAAAATGGTTTTCGCATGATGCGAAACAATAATGACTCTAAACAAAAACCACAAATACACTACCATTAAAATCACCCCACCTATTAAACCGTATTCTTCAATAATTATAGCATAAATAAAATCTGAAGATGATTGTGGTAAAAAGTTTTTCTGAACACTTTTTCCTGGTCCCACACCCTGAATACCTCCAGATGCTATAGCAATCTTTGCTTTTTCTATCTGGTAATCCTCTTCGGTATCTTCTCCATTCGAGAAGTTTTCTATACGACTCATCCAAGTATCTACACGGTTAGGCATAGCATCGGGAAAAGCTTTTGCTACCAAAATAAATAATGTTAAAGACAACACGCCTAAGCCCAATATTAAACCTAAATATTTAATAGGATATCCTCCTAAAAACACTAAAATTAACACCGTTAAAAAAATTAATGCTGCTGTTGAAAAATTGGCTGGCAAAATTAATATAAGCACTAAAAAAACAGGCATCCAAAGTGGTAAAATTGACTCTTTTAATGTAATAGGTTTATCTACCATTTTAGACATATAACGCGCTACGTAAACCATTAATATTACTGAAGCAAAAGTTGATGTTTGAAACGACATTCCTACAATAGGAATTTGAATCCATCGGCTAGCATTTGCTCCTTCAATTGTTGTACCCTGAAACATCGTTACACCTAATAACACCAAAGCCACAGGTATAAAAACCATTGATAACCCTCTTAAATAACGATAAGGCATAAGATGTACAGCATACATAATAAAAAACCCCACCCCTAAATGCACAAAATGTTTTAAGAAAAAAGCAAAAGTACTACCGTTACCACGCATATACGCCAAATTACTTGCCGCGCTATATACCGGTAAAAATGAGAACAATGCTAACAATGCAGCAATGGCCCAAATGGAACGATCTCCTTTTAATTTTTTTAAAAACTCTTGCATTATAAATTTCTTACAGCTTCTTTAAATTGTCTTCCTCTATCTTCGTAATTTTCAAACAAATCAAAACTAGCACATGCTGGAGACAACAATACATTATCACCTGCTTCTGCTATTTTATAAGCAATTTTCACTGCTTCGCTCATGTATTGTGTTTCAACAATTACATCAACCATGTTACCAAAGTTTTGCAACAACTTTTCGTTATTTACACCTAAGCAAATAATTGCTTTAACTTTAGTATTTACAAATGAATATAATTCTTCATAACTATTCCCCTTATCCTCACCGCCAACAATCCAAACTGTAGGTGCTGACATGCTTTCTAAAGCATAATATGTAGCATTTACATTTGTTGCTTTTGAATCGTTTATATATTGGACCTTGTTAATTTTTAAAACATGCTCTAAACGGTGCTCTACGCCTTGAAAATTCTCTAAACTCTCACGAATAGTTTGCTTTCTTATTTTTAATAAGTGCGCCACTGTTGATGCAGCCATTGCATTTTTAACATTATGCTTACCTTCTAATGCTAGGTCTCTTGCTGACATAATTATCTGGTTATTATCTATTGTTATTTTAATATTTTCTTTTTCTAAATACGCACCATTTTCTACAGGTTTTACTAGTGAAAATGGCAATAATTGAGATTGTACTGGATGCCTTTCAAGCCAATCTACTAATACGGGGTCATCTGCATCATAAATCAAGTAATCTTCTTTTGTTTGATTCATTGCAATTCTAAATTTTGAAGCGATATATGCATCAAAATTATAATTATACCGATCTAAATGATCTGGTGTAATATTGGTTATTACTGCAATATGTGGTTTAAAATCCTGTACGCCATCTAATTGAAAACTACTAATCTCAAGCACATAGTTTTTAAAATTGTATTCTAAAACTTGTTTCGCAAAACTATCCCCTATATTACCTGCCAAACCAACATCTAACTCCTGATTAAGGATGTGGTAGGTTAAACTAGCAGTTGTTGTTTTTCCATTACTTCCAGTAATTCCAACTATGGTTGCTGTTGTAAATTGCGCTGCGAATTCTATTTCAGAAATTACAGAAACGCCATTTTCAATTAACTGCTTTACCAACGGCACTTTGTCTGGAATACCTGGGCTTTTCATAACCACATCTGCATTTAGAATTTTAGCTTCCGTATGCTGTAATTCTTCCCAAGCAATCTCATGATGTATAAGAACGTTTTTATATTTGTCTTTTATTTTTCCTTTATCAGAAACAAACACATCAAACCCTTTTTCTTTTCCTAAAAGCGCTGTGCCCACACCACTTTCTCCTCCACCAAGAATAACCAACCGCTTCATATTATCTAATTTTCAAGGTTACAACGGTTATAATCGCCAAAAGAATTCCTATAATCCAAAAGCGCGTAACAATCTTACTTTCGTGATACCCGGATTTCTGATAGTGATGATGTAAAGGCGACATCTTAAAAATTCGTCGACCTTCACCATATTTCTTACGGGTGTATTTAAAGTAACTCACTTGCAATACCACCGATAAATTTTCTGCTAAAAAGATCCCACATAACACTGGAATTAACCATTCTTTTCTAACTGCTATTGCTATAACAGCAATAATTCCACCAATTGTTAAACTACCCGTATCTCCCATAAACACTTGTGCCGGGTACGTATTGTACCATAAAAACCCAACTAAAGCCCCCATAAATGCAGCGATATAAATGGTAATTTCTTCAACACGCGGGATATACATAATATTTAAGTAATCTGAGAAAATTATGTTACCAGATACCCAAGCAAAAATTCCCAAAGTAAACACTATAATTGCAGAAGTTCCGGCAGCCAAACCATCTATTCCATCTGTAAGATTAGCACCATTAGAAACTGCTGTTATAATAAAAATGACAATAGGAATGAATAACACCCATGCATATTTTGCTAATTCTGGACTAATCCAAGTAATTAAATCAGAATAATTAAACTCATTCCCTTTAATAAATGGAATTGTTGTTTTAGTTGATTGCTCTTCTGCAGCGAAAAACTTCCCAGGTAACGCATTAGGATCCTCTGCTATAATCTCTTTTTGTTGTGCTTCTGGAAGCTTCTCTTTTATAGTTACATTCGGATTAAAATACAAAGTAGCACCAACAATAAGACCTAATCCTACTTGTCCTAACACCTTAAACTTACCTTTTAACCCTTCTTTATCGTTTTTAAATTTCTTTATATAATCGTCTATAAAACCAATAGTTCCCATCCATACTGTAGTAACTATAAGTAAAAGGATATAAACATTATCTAACTTTGCTAATAAGACCACTGGAATTAAAGTCGCTAGAATGATAATAATTCCACCCATAGTTGGCGTTCCTGCTTTTTCAGTTTGTCCTTCTAAACCTAAATCACGAATAGTTTCTCCGACTTGCTGACGTTGTAAAAAACGAATAATACGCTTTCCATACACTGTAGAAATCATTAAAGACATCAGGATTGCAACAGCCGCTCGAAAGGTTATAAAACCAAACAACGAAGCTCCTGGGAACTGATAATGTTTCTCTAAATACTCGAAAAAATAGTATAGCATATTATTTCTCTAGCTGTTTTAAATATTGATTTACAATTTCGAAATCGTTAAAATCGAAACGCTCTCCTTTTATATCTTGGTAAGTCTCATGACCCTTACCTGCAATTAATATTATATCGTTAGGCTGCGCTAATTGGCAAGCTGTTTTAATAGCTTGTCTTCTGTCTGAAATAGACATTGTTTTTTTAAAATACATAGGCTCTACACCTTGTTCTATTTCTTCAATAATAGCATTAGCATCTTCAAACCTAGGATTATCACTTGTAAACACCACTTTGGTACTCATAGCAGCAGCAATACGTCCCATTTTAGGGCGCTTGGTTTTATCTCTATTTCCTCCGCAACCCACAACAGTAATTAAATCTTCATTTTTAGTTCTAATACTGTTTATCGTTTCTAATACATTTTGTAAAGCATCTGGCGTATGTGCATAATCTACAATGGCTGTAATTTTTGAATCTGAAATTAAATACTGAAATCTTCCGGTCACACTTTCTAATCCACTTATCAATCTTAACGTTTCATCATTTTCTAAGCCTAGCAATTCTGCTACACCGTAAATGGCCAATAAATTAGAAGCATTAAAATGTCCGATTAATCTAGACCAAACTTCATTATCATTGATTTTTAATAGCAATCCTGTAAATTGATTTTCTAAAATCTGTGCTCTATAATCGGCGTAATTTTTTAATCCGTAAGTATATTTTGCAGCTTTAGTATTTTGAAGCATCACTTCTCCATTTTTATCATCTACATTTACAAGCGCAAAAGCCGTTTTTGGCAACTGATCGAAAAATGTTTTTTTAACATCACGATACTCAGCAAATGTATTGTGATAATCTAGATGATCGTGCGACAAGTTTGTAAAGACTCCTCCTACAAAATGAAGCCCCTCTGTACGTTTTTGATGAATCCCATGCGAGCTCACTTCCATAAAACAAAACTCAACACCTTCTTGATTCATTAAACTTAAATACGCATTGATGTTTAACGAATCTGGAGTGGTATGTGTAGCAGGATACACCGTATCATTTATCAAAATTTTAACCGTTGAAAGCAACCCTACTTTATAACCAGCCGCTTTAAATAATTGATATAATAACGTTGCAATAGTAGTTTTTCCGTTAGTCCCTGTTACACCTACAAGTTTTAAATTCTCTGAAGGGTTTTGGTAAAAATTAGAAGCCATTATTGCTAAAGCCACTTTAGTATCTTCAACTTTAATATAAGTAACTCCATTTACACGCTGCTCTGGTATGTGTTCACAGACTACAACTAAAGCACCTTTATTTATAGCCGTTTCAATAAAACCATGACCATCCGCGACAGTTCCTGAAATTGCCACAAACACATCATTCAACTCAATTTTTCTTGAATCGAAAGCAATATTATTTACATGTATATTGGTTGCCCCAACAACAGTATCTATAGCTACTTTATATAATATGTCTTTTAATAAACTCACGATATCTTTAAAACTACTTTTTGATTTTTCTTCACTTTTTGTCCTTTAGGAATAGATTGCGATTTTACTTTTCCAAGACCATCCATCTCTACTTCCAATCCTAAATTCTCTAATAATGCTACCGCATCCATAACAGGTAAACCTATTACAGTTGGCATAATTGTTTTATAAGTTTGAGCCGTTTTATAAAACGTCTCAAATTCTTTGTCTACAGTTTCATCTACCACCTGAAGCGTATTTACCTCATCAATAATTGGAGTATCTGTAAATATTTTTTGAGCAATTCTTTTAAATACAGGTCCAGACACATCTGCGCCATAAAACCCTTTTTCTATACTTGGTTTATGTATAACCACAATACAAGAATATTTAGGATGATCTGCCGGGAAATACCCTGCAAAAGACGACACATAACGCTTATTCTCTTTCCAGTCTGCCATCCAGTATTCCGTCAGTGCTGTCCCCGTTTTTCCCGCCATAGAGAAGTACGGATTATACAACGTTTTTCCTGTACCGTGTTTTACCACATTTTCCAAAATTGCTTGTATTTCTTTTATCGTTTTCTCTGATGCAATTTTTTCATTAATAACCTCTTTATCAAACACCTCAATAGATTCATCTAATTCTTTTACACTATAAATAAAACGCGGCTTCACCATAACACCATCGTTGGCAATAGCATTATAAAACGTTAATGTTTGTAACGGAGTTAAATTTAAATTATACCCATAAGACATAGACGGCAATGCATTTCTACTCCATTTAGAATCTCCAGGCTCAGGAATCATTGGCTTTCCTTCCCCTTTGATAGGAATTCCTAGAGGCTGGTCTAAATGCCAAGATTTTAATCTGTTTATAAATTTCTCTGGGTTTTTTGAATAATTATCATCTATAATAGTAGCCAAACCAATGTTAGACGATACCTCTAAGGCACGCGCCACAGAAATTTCGCCAAACCCACCATGATGAGAATCGGTAATGGAACGCCCATAAAAACGTTTTGACCCTCTTTTGGTATCTATAACTGTAGATGTATCTACAACCTTATCTTCTAGAGCTGCCATTAAGGCCATAACCTTAAACGTAGAACCAGGCTCATGAGATTCTCCTACCGCATAATTTAGCTTCTCATAATACCCACCACTATTTGTTCTTCCTAAATTAGAAATAGCTCTTATGGCTCCAGTTTCCACCTCCATAACGATTACACAACCATGTTCAGCTTCATAATATTCCAATTGTTTTAACAAAGCATGATGTGCAATATCTTGTATATTTACATTAATGGTTGTATACACATCGTACCCATCTTTAGGCTCTACTTGATTGTAATCTGCAATAGGCTTCCACTGTCCTTTTCCTATATTTTGCTTTAAACGCTTACCATCGGTTCCGCGCAAATATTTCACTCCAAATGCACCATCAATACCTGGACGTGTAACATTCCCTTGATCGTCTATTCGCTCATAACCAATTGTACGCTCCGCCATACCTCCCATTGGATGTTCGCGTTTTGTTTTTTGTTCCACAATAAGCCCACCTTTAAAAGCTCCTAGGTTTAAAAGCGGAAAATTGCGCAAACGGATGTAATCTGAATACCCAATATTTCTGGCAATTAAATAATACCTATTTCTATTTGCTCTTGCTTTGCGCAATATATTCTGATAATAACTTGAAGGCTTACCTGTAAATGCATGAAGCGAATCACACAACGGTTTTAAATATTTTTCAAAGGTTTTAGAAGTTGGAGTAACCGCATCAAAACGGATGTCGTATTTAGGCACTGATGTTGCTAACAAACTGCCTTCTGAATCATAAACATTCCCTCTATTAGCAGGTATAGTAACAGATTTTATTGTACGTTTTTCTGCCAGACTACGATATTTATCTCCATCAACAAATTGAATCGTACACAATTTAAAAAGTACAGCCATGGCAAAAATAAACATACATCCTGCCACAAAATACAATCGGTTTAATATGTTCTTTTCGTTTGTTGCCAAGTTTGAACTCTAATTTTTAATATTTACTTTAATTTTTTTTGGTGGAATTTCTGAAGGCACCAAACCCTTCTCAGACATTTTTTTTACTATTGACGATTCCATTTTAATCCGCATTAAACGGGATCGACCATCTACAAAAGCAGACCGCAACTCCTTAACTTCATCGCCCAACCTTGCTATTTCATGCACTTTCCTATCTGCACTGTGCGAACTTGCTATCATTATAAAAGCCAAAAACGACACAAACACAATAATTCGCCAGTTTTTAAACGAATCGTCGCTAACAAGAAACTTGCCCTTAAACAAACTATAAGCACTTTTTCTCATATCTTTTCTGCAATCCTAAGCTTAGCACTGCGCGCTCGATTATTGTTTTTTATTTCTTCAGAAGACGGCACAATTAAACCGCCTACTTTTTTTAATGGTACTTCAAAATTTCCAAAAACATCTCGCTCAGGCTCACCTTCAAACATTCCATTCCTAATAAAACGTTTAACTAGTCTATCTTCTAATGAATGATAACTTATCAAACTCAATCTCCCCTGAGGCTTTAAGACTTCTGGCATTTGCAATAAAAACTCTTTTAACACCTCTATTTCCTGATTCACTTCAATACGAATCGCTTGATATATCTGTGCTAAAATTTTATTTTCATGCTTAGGCGACAAAAACTTTTTTAAAACCGCTTTTAATTGATTACTTGTTTTTACAACCTCTTGTTCACGAGACTCAACAATTAATCTTGCCATAGCTGGTGCTGCACGCAACTCTCCATATTGCAACAACACTTGCTTTAGTTGCTCCTCATCATATTCGTTTATAACATGATAAGCTGAAAGCTGACTTTTTTGATTCATGCGCATATCTAACTCCGCTTCAAAACGTGTTGAAAAACCACGTTCTGCAACATCAAATTGATGAGACGACACTCCAAAATCTGCCAAAACCCCATCAACCTGCTTTGCACCATAAAAGCGCAAAAACCGCTTTACATATCTAAAGTTTTCATGAATTAACTGAAAACGATCATCTTCTAAAGCATTTTCAAGAGCATCAGGATCTTGATCGAAAGCAAACAATTTTCCGTTTGGCCCCAATCGTCTTAAAATCTCTTTACTATGTCCGCCACCACCAAAAGTCACATCTACATAAACACCGTCTTCCTTAATATTAAGACCATCTACGGTTTCTTTTAGCAATACCGGGTTATGATATTCCATATGCTTCATCGTCTTGTCCCATAACTTCTTCAGCTAAATCTGCAAAATCATCAGCTGAGCCACTTATGCTTAATTCATATTTATCTTTATCCCAGATTTCAACAATATTTACAGCCGAAGCCACAACAATATCTTTAGAAATACCTCCAAAAACTGCTAAGTCTTTAGGTATTAACAACCGGCCCGTACCATCTACCTCTACCATTTTTACACCTGCAGTAAATTTTCTAATAAAATCTACATTCTTTTTTTTAAACCTATTTAGCTTATTAATCTTCTGCATTAGCACATTCCACTCCTGCATTGGATACAATTCTAAACACGGATTAAACACCGATCGTTTTACCACAAACCCATCTTGCAACACGGCACTCAACTGCTTTTTCAACGAAACAGGAAGCATCATTCTGCCTTTCGCGTCTACTTTACATTCGTATGTACCTATTAATGAGTTCAAAACAGATTTTTAGAATTAGATTCTTCAATTGTCAAATATATTGAAAAATATACCACTTTTTACCACATTATACCACTTTGTTGATAAGTTTATATTGAAAGTTTATATAAATTAGGGTTTAAATACACAAAAAACCGCTTAACACCTGACTTAAAATATATTAGAGAAGCAGAATAATTACTTATTTTACTATTAACATTTAATCTTAAAAAGTATTTAAGCTGAGCAGGATTAAATAGGTCTTTATAAAAATGAAATACCTATATTTGTTTGTTGATGATAATGACAAATTAATGACGCATCGCTTAAAAAAAGAAAAGAATTTTAGCTACTTAGAAGTGGGTGAAGGACAACCTATAATTGTATTACATGGTTTAATGGGTGGATTGAGTAACTTTGACGCAGTCTCTGATTACTTCAGTACTAAGGGTTACAAAATAGTAATTCCTGTATTGCCTATTTACAGCATGAGTTTACTAAAAACAAATGTAAAAAGTTTCGCAAATTACCTGCATGATTTTATAGAATACAAAGGATTTGACAATGTTATTTTACTAGGAAATTCCTTAGGTGGACATATAGGCCTATACCATACAAAACTGTTTCCTGAAAAAGTAAAAGCATTAGTTATAACTGGCAGCTCTGGTTTGTACGAGAGCGCTATGGGAAGTGGTTACACTAAAAGAAGTGACTACGAAGTTATCAAGAAAAAAGCTCAAGATGTTTTTTACGATCCTGCAGTAGCCACAAAAGAAATAGTTGATGAGGTTTACGAAACGGTTAACGACCGTAATAAACTAATTAAAACGTTAGCAATTGCAAAAAGTGCTATCAGGCATAATATGGCTAAAGATTTACCTAACATGAATATTCCTACATGTATCATTTGGGGTAAAAACGACAATGTTACGCCTCCAGAAGTTGCTGTAGAATTTGACAATTTGTTGCCAGATTCTGATTTATATTGGATTGATAAATGTGGACACGCAGCGATGATGGAACATCCTGAAGAATTTAATAACATACTAGATGCATGGCTTAAATCTAGAGCACTATATTAGTTAATAATTATGCAAATTAAATCGGCTGAGTTTGTAATGAGTAATTCGGATGTGTCTAAATGTCCGAAAGACAGAATTCCTGAATACGCTTTTATCGGGCGTAGTAATGTTGGAAAATCGTCGCTTATTAACATGCTTACTAACCGTAAAAGTCTTGCCAAAACCTCTGGAAGACCAGGAAAAACACAATTAATAAATCATTTTTTAATTAATAACTCGTGGTTTCTTGTTGATTTACCTGGATATGGATACGCCAAAGTATCTAAAAGCGCAAAAAAAACTTTCCAGAAATTTATTACGCAATATTTTAATAAAAGAGAACAATTAATATCTGCATTTGTTTTGGTTGATATCCGCCATAAACCGCAACCTATCGATTTAGAATTTATGGTTTGGTTAGGCGAGCATAACATTCCGTTTTCTATTATTTTTACTAAAGCAGATAAACTAAAACCCATGGCTATAGAAAACCATGTTAATGATTACCGCGATGTTTTACTTGAAACTTGGGAAGCTATGCCTAATTACTTTATAACGTCATCGTCTAAAGAAATTGGGAAAGAAGAATTACTACACTATATTGAAGATACCAATAATAATCTTAAAATAGATTAACTTTTAACATCTAGTGCATCTCGCAAAGCATTTCCCATTAACATAAATGCCATCACCAAAGACATAATACAAAAACCAGGAATAATAGCTAAATACGGTTTTCCGAGTATAATATAATTATAATGATCTTTAATCATAGCTCCCCAACTTGCCATTGGTGGCTGTGCACCAATTCCTAAAAAGCTTAGCCCGCTTTCTATTAATATGGCAGATGCAAAGTTAGCCGCACAAATTACAATTATGGGCGCCATAATATTTGGCAAAATGTGTTTAGAAATTATTCTATAATCTGTATAACCTAAAGCTCTAGCAGCCGTAACATATTGCATTTCTTTTGCACTAATAATTTGTCCTCGAGCTACACGAGCCACTTCTACCCACATGGTTAAACCCACGGCTATAAATACTTGCCAAAACCCTTTACCCAATGCTAATGTAATGGCAATTACCAATAACAAAGTAGGAATAGACCATGTTACGTTAATTATCCACATAATAACTGCATCTACTTTCCCACCATAATAGCCCGCAAGACTTCCTAGAGTTAAACCAATTAATACAGAGATAAACACAGCTACAAAACCAATAAAAAAAGATATTCTAGCCCCAACAAGTACACGACTTAAAACATCTCGACCATATTTATCTGTACCTAAATAAAAGGTTTTTGTAGTTACTAATTTTGCTTGTTCTTTATCAGAGTATAGATCTAAATCTAATTGTTTTTCTTCACCTATCAATCCATCTGCAGCATACTCTGTATATAATAATGTATGCTCTTTAATTTGGTATTTAGAAATAGGCACTTCTGTCTCGGTATTCACTGTTCCAAAAAACAACTTATCGAAAACATTTTGGGTGTTTTTAATTTCTGATGGAAGAGTTAGCATATTTACAGTAAAGCCAGGAGCTTTAGAATGAATAGACAAATGCATTTGGTTAGCATATTGAGAATGGTCTGGAGCCAAAGCATATGCAAAAATTGCAACTAACCCTACTAAAAAAATAAAAAAGAAACTAAAAACGCCCCAGAAATTGCGTTTAAATTTCTGGAGCGCTAATTGTTTTAAAGATTGAGTTTTACCACTCATTTATTATTTAATTTTTAGAAGAATTAACTTTTGGCGAATTTTTAGGTGCCGCAGCTGCTAGTTCTTCTTTTATTGCATATGCATTTTTTAAATCTTCAAGTACATTAACCGCCTCTTCTACATATACATCTTGCGTTAAGCTCTCGTGCCAACGCTCACGTTTTTCTCTTAAAGTAGAATCTTTTGCAAACAAAGCTTCTTCATAAGGTAAAGACGAATACGTAAGGTTTGATTTATAATCGGCTATTTTTTCAAAACGCTTAGCTTCTTCTTCATTTAAATCTAGCTTCTGTTTATACTTCTCATAATTTAAATTAAATGTATTTTCATCCATTTTAGATTTAATCCATTTTGCATTATCTGCAATTAAATTAAGCTGAGAATTATTACTCATACGCTCTTTACTTTTCTGTATCGTTGTATCGTAGTCAAAATATCCATTCCATAAGGTATAATCTGCAGGAGCTATTTTATCCCATGGTAACGGATTTTCCTGATCTTTCTCTCCTATATCAATAAAACTATAACGATCTGGAACAACTACATCACTTTTAACGCCTTCTAATTGTGTAGAACCACCATTAATTCTATAAAATTTTTGTGTAGTTAACTTAAGTGCACCTAAATCTCCATTACTATTATTACGCACCATACGATTTAAGTCTAATACATTCTGTACTGTACCTTTACCATACGTTTGTTTACTACCTATTATTATACCACGCTTGTAGTCTTGCATTGCTGCAGCTAAAATTTCAGAAGCTGAAGCAGATAATTCATTAACCAAGATAACAAGTGGACCATCCCATTCTATAGACTCGTCTTTATCTCTTAAAATTTCTTTAGGTTCTCCTGTAGAGCGCACTTGTACAATAGGACCATCTTTAATAAATAATCCTGCCATATCTACAACAGTTTGCAAAGATCCTCCACCGTTATTTCTTAAATCTAAAACAAGACCTTGCATACCTTCTGCTTTCAATCTATCAATTTCAATTTTAATATCAGAAGCGGCATTTCTGCTATTATAATCTTCAAAATCAACATAAAACTTAGGAAGATTAATAACTCCATATTTTGTATTATTTTTAGTTACAATAGATGATTTCGCATAGGTTTCTTCAAGTTCTACAATGTCTCTTACAATTGTAATTTCTTTGGTCGACCCATCTACTTTTTTTACGGTTAATATTACCTCAGTACCCTTAGGACCTTTAATGTATTTAATAGCATCGTCTAAACGCATCCCAACAATGTTAACAGCTTCTTTCTCGTCTTCTTGGCGTACTTTTAAGATAGCATCTCCAACTTCCAATTCTTTACCTCTCCAAGCAGGCCCTCCAGAAATTAGTTCCATTATTTTAACATTATCCATTTTCTTTTGCAATCTGGCACCAATACCTTCTAACTTACCAGACATTTGCTGGTCAAATCTATCTTTGTCTTCTGGGGCAAAATAAAAAGTATGCGGATCGAAACCTTCTACTACAGCATTTACATACATTGTAAACCAATCGTTACGCTCTAAATCGTCTATATAATCTGTATAATAATTATCTATAGATTTTAAAGTTGATTCTCGAGATTCTTTTTCAATCTCTGCTTCAGACTTTAATTTGTAGTCGGGATCATTCTCTTTATTCTGACGTTCTTCTGTTTTTAAATCATCATAATTAGAAATGGTAGAAAACTTTAGTTGCTGTCTCCAACGGTTTTTCATCTCTTTCTTAGAATTTACGTAAGATTTATTTTCATAATCTACATTAAATTCTTCGTCTATAGAATAATCAAAAGGCTCTGCTAAAATGGCTTTATAAAGCACTTTAGACTCTTCCATTCTTTGTAATAATCGTTCGTGAGTAATATCAAAAAAAGTTATATCGTACGCTTTTAGTTGATCGTCTAAATTATATTTATACTTTTCAAATTCTTTAATATCCGATTCGTAAAAATATCGTTTTAAGGGATCTATAGCATCTAAATAATTATCGTATACTTCTTCAGAAAAACTATCATCTAATGCCTTAGGGTCGAAGTGACCACGTTCTAATACGTAAGTTATAACTTGAACTAATAATTTATCCTTGTCTGGATCGCTAAAAGTTTTAGTGGTAAAACTGCAAGAAGCCGAAGCTAATAACAATAATAATACTAAATATCTGTAATTCCTTTTCATAAGCCTATAAAAATGCATCGTATATTTTTCACTAAAGTAGAGAAAAAACTATGCCAATAAAAATCCATATAAGGTAATTTTTTGTTAAACTGAACAAAATCGAAGTTTCAGTCATATTTTATGTATTTTAGCATAGCTATTTTAAAACACAAAACATGTCTAAAAAGCCACTCATTTTAGTTATTAATGACGATGGTATAACTGCCCCAGGAATTAGAACTTTAATAAAAATAATGAACACAATTGGGGAGGTTGTTGTAGTTGCTCCCGATAGTCCCCAAAGCGGAATGGGACATGCCATAACGGTAGATTCTACTCTCTATGTTGAGAAAGTAACCATCGATAACGGCCCTCAAAAAGAATACAGCTGCTCAGGAACTCCAGCAGATTGTGTAAAATTAGGTGTACGAGAAATTTTAAAACGCAAACCAGATTTATGTGTTTCCGGAATAAACCACGGCTCTAACTCTTCAATAAATGTAATTTATTCGGGAACTATGAGTGCTGCAATAGAAGCTGGTATTGAAGGAATTCCGGCTATTGGCTTCTCTTTACTTGATTACAGTTGGAGTGCTAATTTTGAACACTCGGAATCTTTTATAAGAAAAATTACAACAAATACTATAGCTCATGGCTTACCACAAGGTGTAGTTTTAAATGTAAATATTCCTAATGTTCCACAAAAAGACATTAAAGGCATTCGTGTTTGCCGACAAGCACGCGCAAATTGGGTAGAACAATTTGATAAAAGACAAAGCCCTATGGGTAAAGATTATTATTGGCTTGCTGGAAAATTTGAAAATTTAGACCAAGGTGAAGACACAGACGAATGGGCTCTAGAACATAATTATGTATCTATAGTCCCCGTACAATTTGACCTAACAGCATACCAAAGTATAAAACAAATTAACACTTGGAATTTAAATGATTAAAAAAGAAGTTTTTATAGGATTTATTGTAGGCGTAATAGCAAACCTCATGGGATTACTTTTGGCCGCTTTAATACTTGGCCAAGGAGATGATATTATAATGGTGATTAAAGCTGCTGCTGCAGAAGATTTTTTAGGAAAACTAATTAGTATAGGTGCCGTTTTAAATTTAGCAGCATTTTTTATTTTTATAAAAAAGAGACAAGACTATAGAGCAAGAGGTGTCATTTTAGCTACCGTTTGCATTGCTGTTTTTACTTTTATTTTTAAATTTTTATAATGAAATATTACATTATTGCAGGAGAAGCTTCGGGCGATTTACATGGTGCTAATTTAATGAAAGCACTACAAGAAGTAGATACCAATGCCAATTTTAGGTTTTGGGGAGGAGATCTCATGCAAAATGTTGGAGGCACTTTAGTAAGCCATTACAAAGAACGCGCTTTTATGGGCTTTGCCGAAGTTATAACTAATCTATCTAAAATTTTAAAAGCCATTTCGTTTTGCAAATCTGATATTGCAACATATAATCCTGATGTTATAATTTTTATTGATAATTCCGGATTTAATTTACGTATTGCAAAATGGGCAAAGCAAAATCATTACCGTACAAATTATTATATATCGCCACAAGTTTGGGCGTCTAGAGCTAGTCGTGTTAACAAAATTAAACGCGATATAGACAATATGTATGTAATTTTGCCGTTTGTAAAATCGTTTTACGACAGGTATAATTACGATGTTACTTTTGTAGGCCACCCTTTAATTGATGCTATTGCAGATAGAAATCAAGTTGATGAATTTGTCTTTAGGAAAGAACACAACTTAAACGACAAACCAATAATTGCAATTTTACCTGGTAGCAGAAAGCAAGAAATAAAAAAAATGCTAACAGTTATGCTTAGTATTATTAATGACTACCCAGATTATCAATTTGTTATTGCAGGCGCTCCTAGTCAAGATTTTGAGTATTACCAACAGTTTATAAAAAACACAGAAGTGCATTTTATTGCAAATAAAACCTACGATTTGCTTAGCGTATCTTATGCTGCATTGGTTACCTCTGGTACCGCCACTTTAGAAACCGCTTTATTTAAAGTTCCACAAGTTGTATGCTATAAAGGCAGCTGGTTGTCTTACCAAATAGGAAAACGTATTATTACTTTAAAATATATTTCATTAGTGAATTTAATTATGGACAAACCTGTAGTTAAAGAACTGATTCAAGACGAATTTACATCCAAGAATTTAAAAAAAGAACTGAATCTTATTTTAGATCCTTATGAACGCACTAAGTTTTTTATTAATTATTACGACTTAGAAAAGAAACTTGGAGGTAAAGGCGCAAGTAAAAAAACAGCCGAACACATTTATAAAGCCCTAAATTAACCCCTTAATATGCATAAATTATCCCTACTATTATGTTTACTTATTTGCATAAGTAGTTGTAAATCTACTAAAAAAACGACCTCGTATTCTAAAACAAATAGCATATCTGCATCGAATAATACTATTGAAACAAACAGCACATCTAACGACGCTGTTTTAGCACCAATAGACCGTGAAGCATCCAAACATTTAGGAACAGAATTACGCGATTATGCAAAACAATTTGAAGGGGTGCGTTATAAATATGGCGGAACTACAACTAAAGGCATGGATTGTTCTGGCTTAGTTTATGAAACTTTTAAAGCTTATAATATTGATTTACCTCGAGTTTCTAGAGACATGGCCCTAGAAGGATCTAAAATTAATATAGAAGATGTACAAGTTGGAGATCTTTTATTTTTTCAGACCAACCCAAAACGAAATACTATTAATCATGTGGGTTTAGTTGTTGCATCTAGAACTGGTAATGTGGAGTTTATTCATTCCACCACAAGCAAAGGCGTTATAACATCTTCGTTAGCAGAACGTTATTGGTATTATTCCTTTAAAGAAGCTCGCAGAATTCTCTAATTATTAGTACCTTACTGTTATGAAGTTAGGTCACTTTATAATAGTAAAACTCACATTCTTTTTAATTTTAGGTATTTGTATAGGATATTATATATACATACCTTTAGAATGGACTGCCATAATTTGTGTTGTATTACTTGGTGTGCTGGGTGTAATTTTAAAGCTAAACATCTCTAGCTTTAAGCCTCCTGCATCTTTTGGTTGTCTTGCCTTTTTACTCATGATTTTTATCGGAATATTTAATGTAAATATTCACAATGAAAAGTTACGAAAATCTCATTATTCCCATTTAAAAACGTCAGAAAGATATATTACTTTTAAAATTAAAGACATTCTAAAACCTAATGCATATTATGATAAATATGTAATTGATATTTTAAAAATTGATGACAAGACAGTTTCAGGAACAGCTTTAATTAACATAAAAAAAGACTCTTTATTTAAGCAATACGACATAGATAGTGTATTATTAACTACAGACACTTTACAGAACATTTCTCCGCCACTAAACCCAGCTCAATTTAATTACAAAGTCTATTTAGAGCGACAGTATATTTACCAACAGATCACCACAAGTAAATCTAGGATATTAGAACTTAAGGCTACTAAACATTCTGTGTTCGGGCTAGCATATAAACTAAATAAATACATATACAAGCAATTAAAAAGTTACCCATTTGGTACAGATGAATTTGCAATTATAAATGCTTTACTACTTGGCCAGCGTCAAGATATATCAGAATCATTATACACAAATTACACTAAAGCTGGCGTTATACATATATTAGCAGTCTCTGGTTTACATGTTGGGATATTACTTTTGTTATTAAATTTTGTTTGCAGGCCTTTAGAACGACTCCCTTATGGCAAACCTATAAAAACCATCTGTATTATTATATTAATGTGGAGTTTTGCTTTTTTAACAGGACTATCGCCCTCTGTAAGCAGAGCGACACTTATGTTTACTTTATTAACTATTAGTATAAACGCTAACAGACCCGCTAACACATTTAATACCGTCGCAATTTCTGCATTTTTACTTCTTTTATTTAAGCCACTACTTATTTTTGATGTAGGCTTTCAGTTAAGTTATCTGGCAGTGCTAAGCATTATTACCATACAGCCTAAACTTAATAGTTTATGGTTTCCGAAACACAAACTGATTAGAATAGCTTGGAATACGCTTACAGTTACTACTGCTGCACAAGTGGGCGTTTTACCTTTAAGTATTTATTATTTTCATCAGTTTCCTGGCTTATTCTTTCTCTCTAATTTATTAATCGTGCCTTTTTTAGGCTATATATTGGGTTTAGGCATACTAATAATTGCATTAGCAATGTTGCAGCTATTACCTCATATTTTAGTTACTCTTTTTAATAAGACTATTAGTTTAATGAATGCTATAGTAAATTGGATTGCAGGACAAGATCAATTTTTATTTAGTGCCCTCTCCATAGAACTCAGTACACTAATTTGCATATACTTTATAATGCTTTGTTTAATTTATTTATATACAAATCCAAAATTTAAATCGGTAACCTTGGTTTTATTGTCATGCATATTGCTTCAAACCAATTTAATCTATAGCGCATGGTCACGTTCTAATGAAGAGTGGATTATATTTCATAAAAACAGAAAAAGCATAATTACACGCTTAACTAAATACGATTTAAAAATACACCATACAGATTCTTCAGACCTCTCTAAAAGCTACCCTATAAAAGCGTATATTAATTCTAAAGGTATACAAACTTATAGCAATACCCTTTTAAAGCCTGTGTACACTATAGAAAACAAAAAATTACTCATAATTGATAGCTTAGCAGTATATAAAGTTAGTTCTTTTAAGCCAAATTATATTTTACTTACTAATTCACCTAAAATAAATTTAAACCGTGTAATAGATTCTATACAACCCAATGTCGTCATTGCAGATGGCAGCAATTATACATCTTACATTAAACGCTGGAAAACAACTTGTGATTATAAAAAAATCCCTTTTCACCAAACAGGTAAAAAGGGAGCATATATTTTTAAAAACTAAAGCTGTCTATTCTACAAATTCGGGTACAAAGGACTCGAAATAAGCGTTAACAACTTCTTGACTGTCTAATTCTTTATACTTATCTGTAGAAAATAATTTTAAGTACAACTCTAATTGTTGAGGATTCTGATAACCACGAACAGGCGTAATAACTTGAGCCGTTTCATCTAAAAACACTATGGTTGGATAGGCATTAACACCTAAGGCCATCGTAAACTCATGTACAGAATTTCTTCGATTTTCTTTTGCAGGGTCAAAATTAGGATTTTCGTATACTTGTTCTTGATAAGTAATAGACTCTTTACCTTCAGCATTAAATTTGACCGCATAATAATTTTCATTTACATATGCGACAACATCTTTATTTTGAAATGTGTTTTTATCTAACATTTTACATGGACCACACCAATTAGTATATGCATCCATCATTATTTTTTTAGGTTCTTTTTTCTGAAGTTTTAGCGCTTCATTAAAACTTAACCAATTAATTTCTTGGGCATTTACAATTCCTACTGCAAAAATAAGAACCAATATAAACAATCCTTTTTTCATAATTATCAATTCATTTTACTCTAATAATACTGCTTTATAATGCATTTAGTCTAAAATACAAAAAGCACCTTACAACTAAGATGCTTTTTAATAATTTTAACCATATCTGTGTTAATGAACACCATGCATTAATTTATTTACTTTTCGAGTTAAGGCCATAATAATTAAACCTGCACCAATAGGAACACACGTAAAAATCAAAAAGAATGTACTCATATCGTAAGCAGCTGTAATTTTATCTATAAGTCCACCCATAGTTCCTGCAGCTTTATTTCCTAATCCTACAGCTATATACCAAAGGCCAAACATTATCCCAATTTTGGTAGCTGGCACTAATTTACTTACATATGATAGTCCTACTGGAGATAAAGACAATTCTCCTAAGGTGTGTAATAGATAAGCTAATATTAACCATATTATACTCACAGATGCGGTTTGAGCTCCCTGCGGAATACTTGCAGAACCATAAGCTAAAACTCCAAAACCTAAGCCTAATAATACTAAACCAATTCCAAATTTAACAGTTGCAGGCGGATTGTATTTGCTTTCCCAAATTTTAGAAACTAAAGGAGCAAAGGCAATTATGTAGAAAGAATTTAAAATCCCAAACCAAGAGGCAGGAATTTCTGTATTTTCTTCTCCAAATTGTTCTTTAAGCATATAAATAACAATTCCCCAAATGATAGCAAAACTTAACCCTAAAGCTAAATTAGATAATTTATATTTAGCGAAAGTAATTCTGAACAACTGTAATAACACATATGTAATAATTATTAATGGCACTACAGTGAGTAATGTGTTTGCAATTCTAAAAATCGTAGCCGAATTTCCTTCTAAAACACGATTTGTATAATCTGAAGCAAAAATTGTCATAGATCCACCAGCTTGTTCAAAAGCAGCCCAAAAGAATATGGTAAAAAATGCAAGTATACCTACCACAATATATCTATCTGTCTGGACCTGTGAAGATACCACTTCTTCTTTAATTGCCGTACTCTCAGGTTCTATATTTTGAGGGTCTGCATCAAAACTTAAAGTCTCTTTAGGAGACAATCCTATTCTTCCAAAAATAGTTTGGGCTAACCAAAACTGAACCATTCCCAAAAACATAAAAACGCCTGCTAAACCAAATCCATAGTGCCACCCCACAGATTCTCCAATATATCCACAAAGTAAAATTCCTAAAAAGGCGCCAGCATTAACACCCATATAAAAGATAGTAAATGCACCATCTTTTTTGTCTTGTGCATTTTTATAAATACCATTAATAATAGAAGTAATATTAGGCTTAAATAATCCGTTACCAGCAACCAATAGACCGATTCCTAAATATAGACTCCAAGGTGTATCGAAAGCCATTGCGGCATGCCCCAATGTCATGATTAACGCTCCAATAGCTACTGCACGTCTGTAACCAAAGAACTTATCTGCTAAATAACCTCCAATAATTGGAGAAAAATACACTAGCATAGTATAGGTCCCATAAAGATTTAAGGCATCTTCTCTACTCCAGGCCCAACCTCCATCTATAATTGCAGAGGTTAAGAAAAGTACTAAAATGGCACGCATTCCATAATAAGAAAAACGCTCCCACATTTCGGTAAAGAATAATACGAACAATCCTGAAGGATGCCCCATTAAAAGTTTACGATTCATATCTGAACCTTCAAATCTAAAATTTGCTACACTCATTATTAAAAATTTATATTCGCTTATTTAACATCATTATTTAATGAGCCATCTCGTGCTCATTATCTTCTGCTCCATGAGTTAAACGTTTTAAAGGTTTTAGCAATAAAATGAATAACGTTCCTACTATTATTGTAAATATTAAAATTCCAGAAAAAATCGAATATTCTCCAAAATCTGATGCAGACTCTCCAATAATACCTGCTACTTTATTACCTAAACCTGTAGCTGCAAAATACACTCCCATCATTAAAGATGCATATTTAACAGGTGCTAATTTTGTAATAAAAGATAAAGCAACTGGTGAAATACACAATTCACCCATAGTATGGAAAAAGTAAGCTAAAACTAACCAAATCATACTAGACGTTCCTGATTTTTCAAATTCCATTGCTGCAAATACCATAAACAGGAATCCGAAGCCCATAATTATAATTCCTGTTGCCATTTTAAATAATGAAGAAGCTTCTTTAGATTTTAACTTTCTAGAGGCCCAAAAATTAGCAACTCCTGCTGCAAATAAAATAATGAACCCCGCATTTAAGCTCTGAAACATACTTGTTGGAATTACAAATAACCCAAAGAAATTACGATCTGTTTTGGTATCTGTATATAAATTCATTAATCCTCCTGCTTGTTCAAAAGCACCCCAAAAAATAATTACCATTATAAAAGACAACAGTAAAACCACGAAGCGATCTTTATAAACTTGAGTTTCTAGATCTTTATAAATCATCATTAATAATGCTGTAATAGTTGTAAGAAATAAAAACAATAATCCATAACCCCAATCCATAGTATACCAACCATACAATGATAATGCTAACAGGATTACCGAAATAACTAACTGTTTTGGTGACTTAAATAATTTTGAATACAATTTACCATAAGACACTTCATCTGTTTCATTATCAGAAACTACATGATTTCCAACTTTAACCAAATACTTTTGCCCTGCAACATAATTTACTAAACCAATTAACATCACTACACCTGCCAAACCGAAACCTGCGTGCCAACCCCATTTAGCTACAACTGCACCAACAACCATAGTTGCTAAAAACGACCCTAAATTAATTCCGATATAAAAAATACTAAACCCTTTATCTCGTCTAATGTCGCCTTCTTGATATAAACCACCAACCATAGTTGAAATATTAGGCTTTAATAATCCTACACCTAAAATAACGAGCCCTAAACCAGTATAAAATGCCCAAGTATCTTTAAGCACCAATACAGCATGTCCCATACATAAAATTATAGCTCCATATAACACAGATTTTTTCTGACCAATAAGTTTATCTGCAATCATTCCTCCCGGAATAGACATAATATATACTAACATAGTATACCAACCATACAATGCCAAAGCCTCTTTACTTGTCCAACCTAAACCAACACCTCTAGGATCTTCCCCTAATGCTGAAGCAGCCATGTATAAAACTAAAATGGCACGCATTCCGTAATAGGAAAAACGCTCCCACATTTCGGTTAAAAATAAAATATACAACCCAACTGGTTGTCCAAAGAGTTCTTTTTGATACGGTTCTAAAATTTTCTCAGCCATAAATACATGTAATTGTAGATTGTAATATAAGTTTAGTTGTTATTTAATTTATCTCCTAGCTTCTCATCCAAGAAATTAGTCATTTTAGTATACAAATGAAGTCTTGTATTTCCACCGTATATTCCATGATTTTTATCTGGATAAATCATCCACTCAAACTGTTTATTAGCCTGAATTAGAGCTTCAATCATTTGCATAGAATTCTGTACATGTACATTGTCATCTCCTGTACCGTGTACCAATAAAAAGTCGCCTTTAAGCTTATCTACATGGTTTATTGGCGAATTCTCATCATATCCAGAAGCATTTTCTTGAGGTGTAGTCATGTAACGCTCAGTATAAATAGAATCATAAAATCTCCAGCTTGTAACAGGAGCCACAGCAATTGCCATTTTAAAAACATCGTTTCCTTTAAAAATAGCATTACTACTCATAAATCCACCAAAGCTCCATCCCCAAATTCCGATACGTTCACTATCCACATAAGGGAGCGCTCCTAGTTGTTTTGCTGCCTGAATTTGATCTTCTAACTCTAATTTACCTAACTCCTTTTGTGTTGCTTTTTTAAAATCGGCACCTTTTAATCCAGTACCACGACCGTCTACGCAAGCTACTATATAGCCTTTCTCTGCTAACATTTCATACCAAAAATCGTTTGCACTTAACCACGTATTTGCAACGCTTTGTGAACCTGGACCTGAATATTGATACATAAATAAAGGATATGTTTTAGAAGCATCAAAATTAGAAGGTTTTATCATCCACATATTTAAGTCGTTACCATTAACATGTATTGTGCTAAACTCTTTTTTAGCGATATCGTACGTTGCTAACTGCTCTTTTAAGTCTTTATTATCTATAATTGTTTGAAGCACTTTTCCTGATTTAGCGCTGTTTAAAGTATACAACGGCGGAGTTGTAGCGCTAGAATAAGTATTTATAAAATATGTGAAATCTGCACTAAAGGAAGCTGAATTAGTTCCTTCTTTATCAGACAAGCGTTTTTTATTTTTTCCTTTTAAAGATATGCTATACACATCACGATTTATAGAACCATTTTCTACCGACTGATAAAATATTTTTTTAGATTTTTTATCATATCCGTAATAGTTAGTCACTTCCCAATTCCCCGATGTAATTTGATTGATTAAAGTTCCGTCTTTTTTGTAGTGGTAAATATGATTGTAACCATCTTTTTCACTAGTCCAAATAAAACTATTGTCATCTAAAAAAGTCAAGTTATCTGTTACATCTACATACGCTTCATCTTGATCTGTAAGTACCAATTTAGAAGTCATATTAGAGGCATCAATCATCCATAAATCTAATTCATTTTGATGTCTATTAGTATATTGGGCACTTAACACATTGGCTTCGTTAGTCCATTTAATTCTTGGAATATAAAAATCAGAATAACTTTTATCTAAAGACACTTCTGTTGTATTACTTTTTTCTAAGTCGAAAATATGAAGTGAAACCTCTGAGTTTGCTTCACCTGCTTTAGGATATTTAAATACATTCTGAGATGGGTATAAATCTGTTCCGTAAACATCCATAGAGAATTCAGGAACTTTAGTTTCATCAAATCTTATAAATGCAATCTTGTTACCTGCTGCATTCCACTCAAAAGCTCGTACAAAGGCAAATTCTTCTTCATAAACCCAGTCTGTAATACCATTAATAATCTTATTATCTAAACCATCTTTTGTCAATTGTGTAGTCTTGCCGGTTTTTAAATCTTTAATAAATAAATTATTATTTAAACCATAAGCTACTTTAGTCCCATCTGGAGAAAATGTTGGCTCTTGTATTTTTTCATCTGCAATTGCAGTAACTGTTTTTGTAGTTGTATCGAATACAAAATAATAGCCTAAAGTAGACCGTCTAAAAATAGACTCAACTTGTGTTGCTAATAATACTTTACTTTCATCCTTACTAAAAGTATAATCTGTAAAATAATCAATATCAGATAAATCCCTTGAATTTACTAATGTTTTTACTTTACTTAATGTTTTATAATCGTAGATATCTATAGAAGTAGATCGTGTTTCTCTGTTAAAATCTAACACAGAATACTCTTGCCCATTAACCATAGAATGCAGAGATTCCATACGTTCGGTACTAAAAGTTCCTGTCCAGATGTCTTGTAAAGTAATTTGTTTTTTTTGTGATGAAACTAATCCTGTCATTAGAAAAAATAACAGTAATAGAGGAGTGTAATGCTTCACGTATAATTGTTTAAAAATTAGTTAAAATTGAAGAAATTTTAAAAGTCCCCAAGTTTACTAAAAATTAACGAAATTACCACTTCAATTAACAGTTTATATGATCAAAACGATATAATAAATCCTTACTTTACTTTTAATAAGTACTATATTTGTTGCGTTTAAATAAAAATTAAATGCACAACAAAACAATTTCAGGTTTTTCAAAACTATCTAAGTCTAAAAAAATTGATTGGATTGCGAACACTTACTTTTCAAATCAAGACAATGCAAAAACTATTCTAAAACAGTATTGGAATACCGATGAGAAACTTCAGCAACTTCACGACGAGTTTATTGAAAATACCATATCTAATTACTATTTACCATTAGGTGTTGCGCCTAACTTTTTAGTTAATGGAAAAATGTATGCTATACCAATGGCTATAGAGGAAAGTTCTGTAGTAGCTGCGGCAAGTAAGGCCGCTAAGTTTTGGTTAGATCGTGGAGGATTTAAAACAACTGTAATCTCTACAACTAAAATCGGGCAAGTGCACTTTATGTACAAAGGTGATACTGCGCACTTAAAATCTTATTTTAACACCATCAAACCTCAGCTATTAAAAGCTGTAAGCTCTATAACCAAAAATATGGAGAAACGTGGTGGCGGCATTTTAGATATTGAATTACGCGATAAAACTGCAGACCTTGCTAATTATTTCCAACTACACGTATCTTTTGGTACTGCTAATGCAATGGGTGCTAACTTTATTAATTCATGCCTAGAACAGTTTGCAAAAACATTTAAAACAGAAGCCTTAAATTTTAAAGAGTTTACACCAGAAGAGCAGCATATTGAAATTGTAATGAGTATCTTATCTAACTACGTACCCGATTGTTTAGTACGTGCAGAAGTAAGCTGTAAGGTTGAAGAATTAACTGAAAGCGAAAGTATCTCTGCCCAAACATTTGCTAATAAATTTGTACAAGCTGTAAACATAGCAGAAATTGAACCTTATAGAGCTGTAACTCATAACAAAGGCATCATGAATGGTATTGATGCTGTGGTTTTAGCCACAGGAAATGACTTTAGAGCTATTGAAGCTGGCGTACATGCTTACGCATCCAAATCAGGAAGCTATAGCAGTTTATCCCATGCGAAAATTGAAAATGACATATTTACATTCTGGATGGAAATCCCTTTAGCTTTAGGAACAGTTGGTGGCTTAACAAACTTGCATCCTTTAGTTAAACTAGCTTTAGAAATGCTTGGTAAACCATCGGCAGAAGAGTTAATGCAAATCGTAGCTGTTGCAGGTTTAGCTCAAAATTTTGCTGCAGTGCGTTCATTAACAACAACAGGCATACAGGAAGGACATATGAAAATGCATTTAATGAATATTTTAAATCAATTTGAAGCGAATTCTGAAGAAAAAATCACTTTAGTCAATCATTTTAAAACACATGCCGTATCGCATAGTGCTGTTGTTGAAGCTTTAGAAAAACTACGTCAGTAATGAATCGATTTTATAGCAATGGCAAACTCTTAATTACTGCCGAATATTTAGTTTTAAACGGTGCTGAAGCTTTAGCATTGCCTACTAAATTTGGACAATCGCTTATTGTAGAAAGTAATGAGAATACCGTATTAAACTGGCAAAGTTATAATATTGAAAACTCGCTTTGGTTAGAAGCTCAGTTCTTTTTAAAAGATGATATTTTACAGTCTAAAACAAGCAACGAAATCACAAACCGATTGGCGTCTATTTTAAATACAGCGAAAACTATGAATCCGGAGTTTTTAAAACAAGATATCGGATATACCATAAAAACACATCTAGATTTTCCTACAAATTGGGGCTTAGGCACCTCGTCTACTTTAATTAATAACATTGCAGATTGGGCACAAATTAACCCATACAAATTACTAGAACTTACTTTTGGAGGAAGCGGTTATGACATTGCTTGTGCCAGTAACAACACCCCAATTATTTACGCTTTACAAGACAAATTACCAACAGTAAAACCGGTATTATTTAATCCGGAATTTTCTAAACACATCTATTTTGTACATCTTAACAAAAAACAAAATAGTCGTGACGGTATTGCCCAATATAAAACCAACACTACAGATAAATCCAAGGCGATTACAGCCATTTCGGAAATTAGCAAAGCCTTATTAACTTGTACAGATATTAATGCATTTAACAGTTTAATAGAAGCACATGAAACAATTATTGCTGAAGTAATAAACTTAAAACCTGTAAAAGGCGTTTTGTTTCCTGATTTTAATGGCAGCATTAAAAGTTTAGGAGCTTGGGGTGGCGATTTTATTATGGCTAGCTCACAAGAGAACCCAACAGCTTATTTTAAACAACAAGGCTATGATACCATACTCACTTATCAAGATATGATTTTATAAGACTCCTGTTTAAATTTACATTCTAGCTTAATTAATATATTGGTGTACTTTATTTAAATTAAAACACCATAAACAAAAAAATCCTCATCAAAAGATGAGGATTTTTTAATTTATAATTATAATTATTGAACAGTTTCCGCTCTATTATCGTCTATATCTGAAGCGTCTTTTAAGGCTTCATATAACTTAGTATTTACAGCATTAGCTTTTTGCTGCCCTACACGATTAGCAAAAGCTTGGTAGTTTTCTAATTTTGGAGCTGGAATAACTTTTGTTACTTCAACCATATATACTCCATTTTCTCCTGTAATTAATTTAGAAGTCTCTCCTTCTTTTAAACCAAATGCAGCACCTACAATAATAGGTTCTCTACCAGCACCAGAAATTGTTGGGTTTTTCATATTAATTGCTGAAGCTGTTTTTACTGTTTGGTTTTCTTCTGAAGCTAGAGCATCTAATGTCGTTGCTTTAATACGATCTTTAATAATAGCTGCTTTTTTCTCTTTACGTAATTTAGGAAGCACAATTGCTGAAGCATTTTCTACAGACATTAAACCTGCTTTATTTTTAGCTGTTAATTGTACAATTACATATCCGCCAGAAATATTAAAACGTTTAACATCTCCTACATTTGTTTCTTCATCAAATGTCCAACGTACAATTTGACGCTGACTACTTAAACCAGGAATGTTTTCTTGAAGTATTTCTATACCTTTTACAGGTCTTACGCTATAATCGTTTTCTTTAGCTACGGCTTGAAAATCTTTATCTCCAACAGCAATTTCAAATTTAGATGCATCTCTAAACACTTTATCAACTGTAGCATCAGATGGTTCAATTTGTCTAGCTATTGTAGCAATTTTAACTGCTCTTTCTTTAGAGGTTTGATCTAAAATTTCAATTACATGGTAACCAAAGTCAGTTTTTACTACCCCAACATCACCTTTATTATGCTGAAAACTATAATCTCTAAATTCTGGCACCATTGCATTATAAGTAAACCAGTCTAAAACACCTTCTTTTTCATTACTTACTTTATCTGCAGATAAGTCTAACATATCTACAAATTTCGCAGGACTCGCTTTAACGATAGCCATAACACTGTCTGCAGTTTTCTTAGCTTCTGCTTCTGTTAGTGAGGTTTCTGCAGTTGCTCCACGAGACCCTACAAAAGGAATTAATATGTGTCTTGCTTTAACAGAATCTGGCATAAAAGTTTCTGAAACTAATTTAGAAAGTTTATAGTAACCGTTATCTTTATAAGGTCCATAAGTACTTCCAACAGACTTATTATATAAACTATCTGCTAAAAATTTAGGTAAAGCCGATTTAAACACAAAACGATTATCGTATTTAATATCTGAATTAGAATTTACAAAAGTTTCATTGTCTTTAACTTGTGCAAAACCTAAAATAGTATCGTTTGTTTTTGTAACATCGTTATATACTATAGAGTTATCTAATAAAGCAGTTAATGAAGAAGCTATTTCTTTTTCATCTTCTAATGAAGCAATTTCTCTAAACTCTACAAAATTAATATCTCTAGAAGCTTCTACTTCAAATTCTTTTTTATGGTCGTTAATATAACTAGAAATTTCAGATTTAGATACTGCAACTGTACTATCTGGTATAGAAGAATAAGGTACTTGTACATATCTTATATCTACTTTATTATTTTCTAACTCATGTTCTACTTTTCCTTCTGCTAAAGTTCCTGTAACTCCGGCTTTCACCATATTTACATAGTCTTGTTGCATACCGTTAGTAGCAATAGATTGTTCGTAATCTATCCATTGTTGGTAAGCTTCTGCAGATGTAGCTTTTAAACTAGCAATGTATTCGTTTAATTTATTCTCATCAAATAAACCGGCTTCATTTTGAAACTCTGGGCTTCCTGCTAAAGTAGTTTTTAATAAATCACGCATTTGATCACGCTCAACACTAAATCCTAAAGTCTCATATTGAGATGCCATTACGGCCTGTCTAACTTCTTGCTCCCATACACTATTCATTGCTTGTGTATTGGTAACGCCTTGTCCCATTTGTCTTTGTGCATACTCAACTTTACGTAAAAAATCTTCTCTTGAGATTTCTTTACCATTTATGGTAGCAACAATATTTTGTGATTTATTAGCTAAAGCACTTCCGTTTTGGAATAAACCAGAAAGCACAAAAGAAAACAATGCTAATGCAATGATTAAGATTAAGAAAAGCGAACGTTGTCTAATTTTATTTAAAACTGCCATTTGTCATTTAAATTATATGAAATATTGGGCGCGAAAATACCATTTTCTATTTAATAATAAAAACAGAAAACATCAATAATTCATTTAATTTCTAGGAATTACAAAAATTAATCAGGCTTAACTATCCTTAGTGCTACTAAGTCAATTTTTGTATTAGAAACTTCAAGGATTGTAAACTCAAAATCATTAATTAGGACAACCTCATGTTGTTCCGGAATTTCTTCGGTATGATTTACAATAAATCCTCCTAAAGTTTCATAGTTTTCACTTTCGGGAATATTTAATTTGTAGTTTTCATTTAAATAATCGACTTCAATACGTGCAGAAAATGTGAAATTTTCTTCGTCTCTTTTTTCTTCTATAAAATCTATAGTATCATGCTCGTCTTCTATCTCTCCAAATAATTCTTCAATAATATCTTCTACTGTCATTATCCCAGAAGTTCCGCCGTACTCATCTAATACTACGGCAATACTTTTTCGTTTTTTTATAAGGACGCTCAACACGTCTTTTATAAGCATGGTTTCCGGCACTAATTCTACAGGAAGTATAATAGATTTAATAGTTTTTGGTTTTTTAAAAAGCTCGAAAGAGTGTACATACCCTAAAATATCATCAATAGTATCTTTATACACTATAATTTTAGAACAGCCTGTTTCAATAATTAAACTATTTAAGCTTTTGGTGGGCTCTTGGACTTCTACAGCTATAATTTCTGTTCTAGGCACCATAACTTCTCGAGCTTTAACCTCAGAAAATTCGAGTGCATTTTGAAATATCTGAATTTCAGAATCAATGTCGTCATGTTCTTCTACAGACTGCATTTGTTCAGAAATATAATTCCCTAATTCTACTTTTGTAAAGGCAAGTTGTACCTGATCGCCTTCGGTTTTAAAAAATCGTTTTAATACAAAATTTGACACCCATAATACAAAATCTGAAATTAAACTAAACAACCAGTAAAACACATAGGCAGGTACGGCAAAGAACTTAATTAGAGTATTAGCATAAATCTGAAAAAACACCTTAGGCAAAAACTCGGCTGTAATTAAAATAATAAGTGTAGACAAAACAGTTTGACTTAGCAAACTTAAATCATCAAGCATATAATTTACAAACGCAGAGCTAGATGGCAACATAGATTGAAACCAAGTCACTAATAAATCCCCCATAAAAAACCCATATATAACCAAAGCTATATTGTTACCAATAAGCATGGTTGCAATGAATTTTGAAGGCTTTGCAGTAAGTTTTGTTAAGACGTTTGCTAAAAAACCATCCTGTTTTTTTTCAATTTCAATATGGATTTTATTAGACGACACATAGGCAATCTCCATACCTGAAAAAAATGCAGATAGAATTAAGGATACAATGATAATGATGATAGCGGTTGTCATCTATAGCAACTAGTCTTTATTATCAAATTTTTTATTAAATCTCTGTCTAAAGAAAAACATAAAAACGGCAGCTGCACCAAGCAATAATGAGCCATAAGACAGAGTGCCTGTAGCCATATAATTAGATACTACGTCGTAGAAAAATACAACAGCAAATATTAAATATGCATATTGAAAAAACTTAAATGTTTTATTCATAAGTAATATAAAAATTAAATTTATTGTAAAGGTAGCGAATTATTCGTCAAGTGTAATAATTCCGTTAATTTCAAGCACTTCTGCTTCCTTAAAATTAACATCAGAATCAAAACCATTTCCATTTATTAAATCGCCTTTAGTTCTAAATTTAACAGGCTGATTTGTGGATAACCACTGCTTATTTTGATCGTAGTATAACTGATCTGCAAACAAAGTATCGTTAGTAGAGGTTGCTAAAACTACATGTCCTTGCATATCTATTAAACCTGTTTGATCGTACACTATAGCATAATCTGAGATTACCGTACTTTTATTATTGTCTTTATCGTACAGATATAAATGTACACCCTCTGGAAATTCTGAAAAAGCAAACTCCCTGTTGGAATAATCCAGCATTTTAGGACTTATTAAATTTGCCTTTAATCTTCCAGAATCCGTGTATTTAAGATTAATAACTTCTGCAACACCAATAGGTTCGTTAGCAGAAACATCTAATTTATTAACCTCGTTTAAGTTTTTACCACAAGAAACAAACATGGTCATAACTATTGCTATGACCATGAATAAATCTTTATTATGTTTTAATAACATCTTTATAAATTAGGTACTGTTACACTCGCACCAATCCAACAACCAATACTAATGTTTTGTCCTGCATTCCCTTCTGAGAAAATATCAGATTTTTGAGGTGCTTTAGCTCTATAGTTGGCAGCTGATTGTGCTGCATGAGATTTTAAAGTAGCATCTACTCGTCCTGCTTTTGAAGCTTCATCTGCTGCTAACCAAAATACGGCACGTTTATTAAATGTAGAATCTCCACAATTATTAGCACTTGCTGCATACATTGCTGCTATTTGTAAGTGAGGACGACCATTAGACGGGTTTAATTTTAAAGCCTCACGGTAGTAGCTTCTTGCTTTAGAATATGAGTGACTTGCTTTTAATTTATCTGCAATTTTACTGTATAATTTTGCTTTTTTATAAGAGTCTGTTTCTAAACTTAAGGCTTGTTCGTAATACTTAAGTGCTTCACTACTTTTATTCTCTTTATCTTTTAGGATCCCTAAGTAGTATGCTGAATTTGCCGACGGATTTAAGTTGTGGTAAGCATTTACTAACTTAAAGAATAACGGATCACTTGTACATTCTTTATCAGACATTTTACCAGCAGCTCTTTGTAACCAAACTGCATCTGTTTTATGTGCTTCAAAATCCTTCTCATATAACGGAATTAAGTTTTCACAATTTGCGCGCTCACCTAACTTACCATCTATACTTCCACCAATTTTAGCATACGCATCTAAATAGTTAGAATAATAGTTTTTGTATTTTAACTCCTTACTAGTTAAAGCTGTACCCGCTTCTTCTTTCTCTATTAATTTATTTAATTTTTCAGAATAATTTTCTACTTCTTCATCAACTCGCTCTACAACATCATCGTATTTGTTAAATAAATCTTGAGCTGTTTTTTGTTTTGCATCATATAAATCTACCATTAAAGAAAAGTAAGCATAAATCGCTTTAGGCTTTACAAAATTTTCTCTATCTGTAGTATACGCTTTATCAAATGCGTTATAAACATCTAAATCAGACAATCCTAATTCTGATCTGAACTCATATTTTTCTAGAGCTTGATCTGTTAAAACCTCTCCTTGAGATGATCTACTAGGAAAGTTGGTATATTCTTCATCATAAAACTTAATTATATCCTCTATATAAGCTTTCTTTTCTGCTCCTGAAGAATTTTCAATTTTGTGATTTAAAATCTTAAATCCATCTATATAAATTGCCTTGTTAAATTTTGGGCAAGCCTTTCTCACTTCCATCCATGGCGTATAAGCTGCATCATAATTTTTAGCTTTTACGTATTCGTGAAAAATAGATAATTTAGTAGTACATTCTTCTTGAGTTTGGGCAATAGCGTTTGTAAACCCTAAACATAATACTGCTACTATTAAAGTAACTTTCATTTTCATAATTTGTTTTTTTTGAGTAAAGTTAATCATATTTCTGTGTAACGTACAATCCATCATTTTATGATAATATGGCGCTAAAGTTAATAAAGTTTTTTTTAACTAAGTCTGTGTTTAAGACTTCAACCTATTCTTTTTCGAATCTCTCAAAAAAAAACAAGGAAAACACATTTATTATCAACTTAACACCAAAACACATGCCAAACATACAAACTACATTCAAATTACTTATAATATCTATAAATTTAATTTTAACCCTACTTTAATTCATAAGATACTAACAATCGTTTAATTTAAGCTTTACTGGGTTAAACTAATAACTCTTATAGAGAAAATATCTTATATAAAATTATTAGTCTGTATTAAACCGTAATACTGAATTTAAGCCTTGTAATAGGAAAGTTGAAGACACAAATATGCTACATTTTAATTGTTTTGACAAAAATTCTGCGTCTCCTCCAGTTAAAACAATTGTTAAATTTTCGTATGTATTGGTATATTGTAAGATAGTCCCTTCTATTTCATTTATAATCCCAAAAACAATTCCAGAATGGATAGATGCAGCTGTAGAATTACCCACAATATCTTGGGGCATTTCTGGTTGTAATAAGGGTAATTTAGCAGTATAATTATGTAAAGCTTTATATCTTAATTGTAATCCTGGCGAAATTCCGCCTCCTAAGTATTCTGCTTTACTAGACACAAAATCGTAAGTAATACACGTCCCTGCATCTATAATTAAAACATTTTTATTTTTAAATTGATGAACTGCTGCACAAACTAATGCAACTCGATCTAGACCTAATGTTTTTGGGGTTGCATACAGATTGGTAAAAGGCACAGGTGTTTGATGATCTAATACAAACAGTTTACAAACGCGCTTTATACTTAAAAGGTCTGCTTCTTTTACATTACTTACGGCAGATATTATTCCGTATTCAATAAACTGATGCTTCTCAATAAATTTTTCAAAATTTTTTAAAAAATTTTCTGCCGACACTATTTTTTTATCCAAAACTCTATTTAATTCAAAAACAGCAAGTTTTATAAAAGAATTCCCTACATCAATAATTAAATTCATAGCCAAAGTTTAAAAACACGAATTTACAAAAGCATTTTTTATAAAATAATTTTGGAGAAGTAAAAAAAGGTTGTATATTTGCACTCGCAATTACGCACTGGTGCCTTAGCTCAGTTGGTAGAGCAAAGGACTGAAAATCCTTGTGTCCCTGGTTCGATTCCTGGAGGCACCACCAGAAAACCCTGAAAACATTACGCTTTCGGGGTTTTTGCTTTTTAAAACTTTCTTAAACCTATTGTTTTTCATACCACTAACAACTTTCATTTAGGCTATTTTTTTACTGTTTAGAGCTCAAGAATAACTTTACGCTTTACTATTTTTACTCAAGAACTTAATAAGTAATGTTATGGCTATTATCGGTAATATAATTAAAGGTGTTATACAAATTAAAGACTCGTTAACCCCAGAATCTAACCCTGTTGAAAATCAAAAAGAAGTTTTAAAATCGTTATTAGACACTGCCAAGCATACTGCTTTTGGAAAGCATTATAATTTTGAAACACTTTTAAAACAAGATAATATTCAGGAAGCATTTTCTAATACCATACCTTATTTTGACTACAATAAAATCAACAAAGTATGGTGGCACCGCTTACATAATAATGAGGAAGATATTACATGGCCAGGAAATCCAGATTATTTTGCTTTAAGTTCTGGAACTACAGGAAAAACAAGTAAACGTATTCCTGTAACCAAAGCTATGATAGATGCCATTAGAAATGCAGGAATACAACAGGTTTTTGCATTAAATGCATTTGATCTACCTGCAGATTTCTTTGAAAAAGAAATCATGATGTTAGGTAGCTCTACAGATTTAATTGAGAAAGAAGATCATTTTGAAGGAGAAATTAGCGGTATAAGCGCAAGCAATATTCCGTTTTGGTTTCGCGGGTACTATAAACCAGGAGAAGACATTTCTAAAATAGACGATTGGGATGAACGTGTTCGAAAAATAGCAGAAAATGCAAAAAACTGGGATATTGGAGCTTTAAGTGGTATACCCTCATGGCTAGAACTTATGCTAAAAAAAGTGATAGCACATCACAATTTAAATAACATTCATGAAATTTGGCCAAACCTTCAAGTTTACACCACAGGAGGTGTTGCATTTCAACCTTACGAAAAAAGTTTTAATGCACTTTTAGATCACCCAATAACCATTATAGATACATATTTAGCCTCTGAAGGATTTATTGCCTTTCAGGCTAGACCCGAAACCACATCTATGCAATTGGTTACTGATAACGGAATATATTTTGAATTTGTACCTTTTAAACCCGAATATATTTTAGAAGATGGTTCGCTTACTGAAAACGCACCCTCAATTACTTTAGAAGATGTACAACTTGATACCGACTACGTACTTATTATTAGCACTGTTTCTGGTGCTTGGCGTTATATTATCGGAGACACTATTATGTTTACCGATATTGAACGTGCTGAAATTAAAATTACAGGACGCACAAAATTCTTTTTAAATACAGTTGGATCTCAACTTTCTGTGAATAAAATGAATGATGCCATGATGCATTTAGAAAATACATTTGGAATGAAAATTCCTGAATTTACAATTTGTGCGAAAGAATTTGAAGATGGATTCTATCATTGCTGGTATTTGGGCACAGAAAACACAACCCAAGACACCACCAAAATAGCTGAAGCCATAGACACCTTTTTAAAAGATGCCAATAAAAATTATGCAGTTGCACGATCTAAAGCCTTAAAAGGACTTAAAGTAAAACTAACCTCTCCCGATACTTTTGCCAATTGGAATGCTAGAAATAAAAAGAAAGGCGGACAAGTAAAAATGGAACGCGTTATGAATGAAGAAAAATTTAAAACCTGGGAAGCTTTTGTTAAAAGCTAAACTACTCTGTTTTTAGTTTTTGATCGCGCTCCTCTATTAATAACATAATTTCCTCTGGAGACAAATAGAAACGTTTAATCCGGTTTTTATAACTGTCTGGTATATTAGCATTATCTAAAATAAAATTTTTAGTTGCAATAATGTAGTCTTCCATTCCATGGATAATTGCGAAAGAATCTGCATTGCGCTCTGCTTCTTTTATAAATTTTTCTGAAAACAAATACTTAAATCCAAAACGAATTAAATTAAATGTAGACCTATTTTGATAATCACAAATATGACCTAACTCATGTCCCAACCATCCCACAATAACATGAGACGGAATAAGTTTAGTCGAAAATTCTGAATCGGTAATTTTTATTTTTTTGCTTATAAATATTACATAACGTCTACCTTTTTTTCCCTTTAATAAACTCCAAAATTGAGGCTGAGCCTGCATAGTAGATTTCTTAATTTCTTTTTTAAAACGAATATCAATTTCAACACTATCTAATTCCGGATAAAAGGACAAAGCCTTTTTGGCTTCTTCTTGAATAGATTTTGGTGCAGAATGATAGTTAGATATTAAAACAGTAGACATAGCTTGAGATTGTAACAAGATTACACTTAGAATTAATAATATTTTAGAAAGCAATCCTTTCAATAAAATTAATTTTAGGTATTAGGTTCAGACGATTGTTCTTGAGGTGAAGCATTTAAAAAACCATCAGGAAAATCCAAAGTTCTAATTGGGAATGGAATATTAATATCGTTAGCATCAAACACGGCTTTTATAGCTATTATAGCTTCAGATTTTGCTTTAGCAACTTCTAATGCCGACGTAGATTCTATCCAGAATCGTGTTTCAAAATTAATAGAACTATCTGCAAATTCTTTATACATAAACAATACATCTTGTTTAGATGTTACAGCTTCAAATTCATTATAAATTGTTGTAATCACTAAATCTTTAACAAATTTTAAATCTGAGTCGTAGTGCACTCCACAATTTAAAATAACACGGGATTGTGAGGTTGTAGAATAGTTTTTTATTGGGGCTTCTACTACCATTTTATTGGGTAAATACACCAAATTATTATCGACTTGTTTTAAGGTCACAGAACGTAAATCTATATCGACAATCTCTCCTTCATAACCATTACTTTCTACCCAGTCTCCAAATTTCACAAAATGAACGTAAGATAACACAACTCCAGAATAAAAATTAGCCAAGGCGCCTTGTAATGCCAAACCAATTGCTAAACCTACAACTCCAGCTCCTGCTAATGCTGTTTTTAAAACAGTACCTAAATTAAGAATACCAAGCACAAGAAATAACCCAAATAAAACAATAACAGCAGACACCAATTTAGATATAAGATGTCGCATAGAAGCTTGCAACTTACTTCTAATTAATATTTTAGAGACCAATTTATCAATATACTTGGAAATATATAGTACCACCGTAAATACAACGATAGCTAGTATAAAATTAGGAATCGCTCCAACAATATCATTTAACCAAGCATCTAACTTTCCTAACATGTTAGACCAAGCCTCTTTTAATTTATTTTCCATATTTCCAGATTAAAATCTCCTTTTTAATTTTCTTGAAAGCTACTAAATAATACATAACTCCATGAACTCTTTTAAGTTTACTAATACTACATATGTTATTTTAAACTTTAAAAAAAAGCTTAGTTTACTCCATTTTTAAATAAAAAACCCACGTTAATAGTTCTATAAGATAAAGAATAATTTACTAATAGTTTAAACGCTTTACTAATGTACTTAATGTTAATCCTTGTACTAAAATTGAAAATACAACTAGGATATACGTAATAACTAAAAACAATTCTCTGTGCATTTCTGTAGTTAAACTTAAAGCTAAAGCTATTGAAATTCCGCCTCTTAACCCACCCCAAGTCATTATTTTATTTGTTTTAGGGACGATATCTAATCGTTTTTCAAACATAATTATCGGACCATATAATGAGATATACCTGCATAATAATGCGATGGGAATAGTTACTAAACCAGCAAAAATATAGGTCCACTTAAACTCCAAAACCAACATCTCCATACCAATTAACACAAATAAGATTGTGTTTAAAAGAATATCTACTAGTTCCCAAAACTTATCTACATAATTTTCTGTAATTTCAGACATTGCAGATCCTCTAACCGTATCGTTACCCACAACCAATCCCGCTGTAACCATGGCTAAAGGGGCAGATAAATGTAATTTTTGTGCAATCACAGTCCCTACCATAACTGTAGCTAAAGTTATTATCACCTCAACATCATAATCGTCTATAGATTTCATTAAACGATAGGTTACATATCCTAAAAGCAAACCTAAAACCACACCTCCAATCACCTCTCGCGCAAATAACTCAATAACATCAAGCACTGCTACACCTCCACCATTAGTAACGTTGGCAATTTCAAATATGGTTAAAAAAACCACAACTCCTACACCATCGTTAAACAAAGATTCTCCAACAATTTTAGACTCTAAATCTTTAGGTACACCTACTTTTTTTAAGATTCCAAGTACCGCAATGGGATCTGTAGGCGAGATTAGAGCTCCAAAAAGCAAACAATACACATAACCAACTTCCATACCTAAAAGCATTAAAACACCATACACGAGTGTACCAATTAAAAACGTAGATAGCAGCGTACCAACAGTGGCAAAAACAAAAACGGGCCAACGCTGTATTTTTAATTGTTCGAAATTAGTATGTAACGCACCTGCAAAAAGCATAAAACTTAGCATGATATCTAACAATACCGTTTCAAAATCTATTTCTGTAATTAATTGTCGCTCTGCCAACAATAAAGTTTTATCTATTGTAGCTACCGCAAGAACAACTAATGTAAATACCAAAGTTATTAGCATTAGCCCTATAGTATTGGGGAGTTTTAAAAACCGCACATTAATGTATCCAAAAGCTGCAGAAAGAAAAACTAGCGTCGTGATGATAATAAAATAATCCATAGTATATCGTTATGATTTTTAAATTAACTCTAAATTATGCAGATTTACAAAAACTTAGTCAATTCAATTTTTATAAAAACAGTAAATTAGCTGTAAACAAACTGAAACTATAACGACTTAATAAACGGTTCTATTTCTAAAGAAATAGACTAAACTATTCTTAAACATGCAAAAAACCTATTACGATCCTGCCGATTTAAAAAAATTTAGTAAAATATCTGAATGGAACGAGACTCTTGGAGAAAAGTTCTTTGATTATTATGGAAAAGTTTTTGAAGAAGGCGCACTTACTGAACGCGAAAAATCTTTAATTGCATTAGCCGTTTCTCACACCGTACAATGTCCTTATTGTATTGATGCTTATACAGGAGATGCTTTACAACGCGGTATTACTAAAGAAGAAATGATGGAAGCTTTACATGTCTCCGCAGCTATTCGTGGCGGCGCAGCTTTAGTTCACGGCGTACAAATGATGAATAAAGTAAATAAATTAGAGATGTAATTTCTTCTGAAGTTATTAAAATTAACATGACTCAAAAATCATTACATAAGCGTAACAATCAATTAGCACAAAGCCAAAAGCAACTCGAGTTTTTAGCCAATGGCATTTTTAAAACAGGAGAACTTCCAACATTTAAAAACAAACTTAAAGACACTGGTATTGCTCCTTTAACAGCAAATACATTAGAAATTCTTCAAATTAATGTGGGCTATATGTGTAATCAAGTTTGCGAACATTGCCACGTAGATGCCGGTCCAGACCGAAAAGAAATCATGACAAAAGAGACCATGTTACAGTGTCTTGATGTAATTAAAAATACACACGCTCATACATTAGATCTTACAGGTGGCGCACCAGAAATGAATCCTAATTTTAGGTGGTTTGTAGAAGAAGCTTCCAAAGCAGGGATTAAAGATTTTATAGTTCGCTCTAACCTAACCATAATAAGAGCGAATAAAAAATATCACGATTTGCCTGAATTTTTTAAAAACTATAATATTCATGTTGTTAGCTCTATGCCGCATTGGACACAAGGTAAAACAGACAAACAACGTGGTAAAGGCGTTTTTAATCAATCTATCCAAGCCTTAAAAGACTTAAACGCTATTGGCTATGGCATGCCCGATAGCAAATTAAAGCTAGATTTAGTTTACAATCCGTCGGGTGCATTTTTACCCGCAAACCAATCTGCAATGGAAAAAGATTTTAAATCGGCTTTATTAGAAGATTTTGGTATACATTTTCATCAACTTTTTGCTATTACCAATTTACCTATAAGTCGGTTTTTAGATTATTTGATTGCTTCCGATAATTACGAAGACTATATGTACGCACTGGTTGAGGCTTATAATCCACAAGCAGCAAAAAGTGTAATGTGCACCAATACTCTCTCTATAAGCTGGGACGGATACTTATATGATTGCGATTTCAATCAGATGCTTGAATTGCCCGTAAACAGCAAAGTAAAGCACATCTCTAATTACAACGAAGATTTGCTAAACGGCAGAACTATTGTAACCTCACAACATTGCTATGGATGTACTGCTGGTGCCGGTAGTAGTTGCCAAGGCAGCGTTGCTTAATATAAACTTAAATACCAAAACATGGGATTTTTAACCTCTAATGATAATGAAACTAACGACGATGCTCTGGCTACGTTTCATTTTCCAACATCTAAAAAAGCATTAATTATTTTTGCTAGAAACCCTGAACTAGGAAAGTGCAAAACCCGTTTAGCACAAACCATTGGCGACGAATATGCGTTAGACATTTACAAAACACTACTCGAGCATACTGCTCAAATTTCTTCAAATGTAAACGCAGATAAGTTTGTGTTTTATTCTGAGCATATTCATAAAAACGACACTTGGGACGATAATATTTTTAGAAAAAAGCTCCAACAGGGAGAAAATCTTGGCGAACGTATGAGTAATGCCTTCAAAGAATTATTTCAAAATAATTATCAGAAAGTTGTTATAATTGGAAGTGATATTTTAGATCTTTCTTCTCAGATTATAAACCATGCTTTTAATAGTCTAGATGAAAACGACACCGTTATTGGACCTGCAAAAGATGGCGGTTATTACTTACTAGGCATGAAAACATTACATCAAGAAGTGTTTCAAAATAAAGACTGGGGAACCGCAACAGTGTTAGAAAATACATTAGAAAATTTATCTAACAAATCTGTTTATTTGCTTGAAGAATTAAATGATATCGATACATTTGAAGATATAAAAGATTATCCTCAACTTAAAAAATATAGCATACATTATGATTAAGTACATTAACGAAACCACAGAATATTTACAAAACAAAGGCTTCGACAAACCTGAAATCGGGATTATTTTAGGTACTGGATTAGGTAAATTATTAAATGACATTACTATTATTCACGAAGTAAGCTACAATCAGATTCCCTATTTCCCAACTGCAACGGTAGAGTTTCATAAAGGAAAATTAATTTATGGAGAACTAGAAGGTAAAAAAGTTGTGGTTATGCAAGGCCGTTTTCATTTATATGAAGGCTACACACTACAGGATATAACATATCCAGTAAGAATCATGAATCAATTAGGAATTCACACTCTCTTAGTATCTAATGCCTCTGGAGCTGTAAATTTAGATTATGCAAAAGGCGATTTAATGTTAATAGACGACCATATAAATTTACTAGGCGGTTCGCCACTAGCCTTTAAAGGCGTATCTAAATTAGGCGAACGTTTTGCAGATATGAGTGCGCCTTACGATAAGGCTATTAACACAAAGTTTAAAGAAATTGCTAAAGCACACAACTTTACTTTACATGAAGGCGTGTATGCCAGTATGTTGGGGCCGCAATTAGAAACACGTGCAGAATATAGAATGCTAAAAACATTAGGAGCAGATGCCGTTGGTATGAGCACAGTACCAGAAATTATAGTTGCCAATCACTTAAATTTAAAAGCAGCTGCAGTGTCTGTAATTACAGATAAAGGAGATCCAGATCATTTACAACCTGTAAATATTGAAGATATTATCGCTATGGCAGAAAAGGCTGAACCAAATATGATTACATTATTTAGAGAGCTTATAAAAACGCTCTAATTTGCAAGTAACAAAACTGCATCTTGTTTTATACCATATAATAAAACAAGATGCTTTATTATTTTATGGAAAAATACATTAATATTATTCAAGATTCATATTCTGGATATTGGAGATACTTAAAATATGAACTAATCTCTATTAACCATTGGGATAATTATTTCTATGGCTTAATTATTATTTCATTGATTGTTTGGGGTTTAGAAATTGTATTTCCTTGGCGTAAAAATCAATCTATATTTAGAAAAGATTTTTGGCTAGACACCTTTTATATGTTTTTTAATTTTTTTCTCTTAAATTTAATTGTTCTAATTGCACTATCAAATACAGCTGCTACAGTGTTTAACGATATCCTTTCAGTAGTAGGTTTAACTTTAAATGACCTCCAATTGTTTAAAGTTAATCAACTTCCAAAAGCAGCAAGTTTATTTATCTTTTTTATTGTTAGTGATTTTGTTCAATGGAACACGCACAGACTATTACACCGGTTCCCGTTATTATGGGATTTTCACAAAGTACACCATTCTATTAAAGAAATGGGATTTGCTGGACACTTACGCTACCATTGGATGGAACCTGTTATTTACAAATCGTTGTTATACATTCCTATTGCTATTATTGGCGGATTCGACGTGCAAGATGTGGTCTTAGTTCATTTTTTCACTATTGCCATAGGACATTTAAATCATGCAAATCTAGGTTGGGATTATGGCCCTTTTAAATACATACTAAATAACCCTAAAATGCACATTTGGCATCATGCTAAAGAATTACCACCAAACTCAATTTATGGTTCAAATTATGGCATTACATTAAGCCTTTGGGATTATATATTTAAAACAGATTATGTCCCGCATAACGGACGAGATATTGAATTAGGATTTGAGAAAGATGAAGAGTTCCCAGATCAATTTATAACGCAAACTTTTTATCCTCTAACTAAAAAAAAGGAAGAAACCACAAGCTAACACCCTACAATAAAACCCATTACAAAAGCTTATTTTGTTAAAAACTAATAAAATTTACTTAATAAAAATGTAAAATGTATTCTGCGTTTCGTGTAATCATTTACTTTCACATAAAACTACCAACATGAAACAATTTTACATTTTACTTTTTATTTGTTTAACTTTTAGTGTATTCTCTACACGAGCGCAAACTCAAATTCATGCCAAAGTTTTAGATTCTACAAATTTAGAACCCATCTCGTTTGCAACCATCTCTTTTAACAACACCTCCGGAGTAATAAGTAATGATATTGGACAATTTCAATTACAAATAAACACACCAATTTCTGAACAAGACTCGTTAATATTTAGTTGTTTAGGTTACGAGTCTAAACATATAGCTGCCAAAACATTTCAAGACAGTATAGTGGTTTTAAAACCTAAATCTATAGAGCTTAATGAAGTTATGCTCTTCAATAAAAATTATACTGTCGATGAAATTATCGAGAAGGTAGAAGACAACTTAGATAAAAATTATGGTGGCACCTTCCAAAAAAGCAAACTTTTTTTCAGAGAAACTTATGGATCTACTATTCTTAGAAAATCGGTTAAAATTAAAACGTCTACTATACCAGAATTTAATCAAGAGCTCACAGATAGCATATTAAGCGACATCCCTCTAAACTCATACCATTACACAGAGATTTTAGGCGAATTTTATAAAAACAAATCAGAAGCTAAAAAAGACACAGTTATTAAATTAAATATTCTTAAAGCCTCAGAACTTTACGATAAAAATAATGAAATGACTTTTGAAGCCTATGAAAAAAAACTAAATGCAATTGTAAAAAAACATGTAAAACGCGATTCTTATTTTAAAATAAAATCCGGATGGTTTGGTACAAAAGAAGATGTAGATTCTTCATTCTTTCAAGACGAGTCCAATAAAAAATCTGAAGCCTTTTTAGAAGCTGAAAAGAAAAAAGAAGAAGACAAGAAAAAAAACTTTCTTAAATACAGAAAATACGTAATTAATAGTATGGAACGTAGCAGTTTTGTTAGTGAAGAAGCCAGTTTAAATTGTATACATAAATCAAACCGTTACGAGTTTGAACTTTTAGATTATTCTTTTCTTAATGATCAGTATGTATATAAAATTGCATTTAAACCCAAACGTAGTGAAGATTATAAAGGTATTTTATACATTAATACAGAAGATTTTGCTGTGATTAGAGTAGATTTTAAAAACGTAAAATCGCTTAAAACATTCAAACTTCTAGGAGTTTCGCTAGATGTGTATCAACGCGAAGGCAGTTTTATATATGCAAAAAACAAAACTGGGAACTACAGTTTAAAATATGCAGAAATAGAAACTGCTAATAAAACAGGTATAGATAGACCTTTTAAGATTATTGAAAAAAACAAACATGTAAAAGGCCGTAGAAAGCAAAACGAACTGTCTGGAGACATTAACTTTATAGCCAAAAATTATTCCAAACGAGAGTTAGTCGCCTTTGAAAATGAAACCATCACTGCAGCCGAGTTTAATGCTTATAAAGAAAAAGCCGACGTAAAACCTATTTATTTACCAGCCTACGATCCAGAATTCTGGAAAGGATATAATATAATAGAACCCAACAAAGCAATAAAAGAATTTAAAAGTATAATTACAGAAAAAAATTAATTTTCTTGAAAGTATTCACTCTTTTTACAGACTAAGCAATAGTATAGTTATTAAAAAATAATTTTTGTTTAAAATCGCTTTTTAAGATTACAGCTACATGTTCTTATTAAGCGGTTTTTTTTGAATTTAAACTCCAAATTATAACGACAAACAAGAAGATTTATAAAAACATACAACAAATCCAAATAACTAAGTATATTTGCAATCCCTTTTTATATCCCAATATGGCTCTAATTAAAGTGATTATACCTGCTTATAACGAAGCAGATTCTATTGCACACGTTATTCATGACATACCAAAACTTGTAGACGAAGTTATTGTTGTTAGCAACAATTCTACTGACCATACAGAAAGAAATGCAGTTCAAGCCGGAGCAACCGTTTTAACAGAAACAAATAAAGGTTATGGGTATGCGTGTTTAAAAGGTATGGAATATATTTCTAAACAAAACATTAAACCAGACATCGTTGTTTTTATAGATGGCGATTATAGTGATTATCCAGAACAACTAACAACCCTTGTTTCACCCATTCTAGAAGAAAATATTGATTTTGTAGTAGGCGCACGTACAAAAAATCTTCGAGAATCTGGTTCTATGACTGTTCCTCAAGAATTTGGAAACTGGTTAGCAACCAGTTTAATGCGTTTATTTTTTAATTCTACCTTTACAGATTTAGGCCCTTTTCGTGCTATAAAATACTCTAAATTACTAAAATTAAACATGTTAGACAAAACATATGGTTGGACCGTAGAAATGCAACTAAAAGTTTTAAAGCATAATTTTTCTTATCGCGAAATTCCTGTAAAATATCGTAATAGAATTGGGGTTTCAAAAGTTTCAGGTACAATAAAAGGTGCTATATTTGCAGGCATAAAAATCTTGTACTGGATTTTTAAATATAGTATAAAAAAATGATTTTAGAAACAATAATAATAGCAGTATACTCAACGTCTTTAGCATTAATATTCATGTATGCTTTAGCACAATTAAACTTATTATTAAACTATCTTTCCGCCCAAAAGAAAGACACACATTTACCGCCTTTAGATCTCTCTAAAGAAAACGAGATACCCTATGTTACCATACAGCTACCTGTATATAACGAAATGTACGTTATGGATCGCTTACTGGAAAATATTGCTACCATAGATTATCCTAAACACAAATTAGAGGTTCAGGTATTAGACGATTCTACAGACGAAACCGTAAAATCTACGTACAATCATATCCAAAAGTTAAAAGCTACAGGATTAGACATCGTACATATTACTAGAACAGACCGTAGCGGATTTAAAGCTGGAGCCTTAAAAGAAGGTTTAAAAATTGCAAAAGGTGAATTTATTGCCATTTTCGATGCCGATTTCTTACCAGAATCAGACTGGCTACTACGTACATTACCCTATTTTAAAGATAGAAACATCGGGGTAGTACAAACACGCTGGGGACATATTAATCGAGAGTATTCACTATTAACTCGCATCCAAGCTTTTGCTCTAGATGCCCATTTTACATTAGAACAAGTGGGACGAAATAGTAAAGGTCACTTTATTAACTTTAACGGTACAGCTGGGGTTTGGCGTAAGGATTGTATTATAGATGCAGGAAACTGGGAAGGAGACACACTTACCGAAGACCTAGATTTAAGCTATCGTGCACAACTTAAAAACTGGAAATTTAAATATTTAGAAGATGTAGAAACACCAGCAGAGCTTCCTGTGGTAATTAGTGCCGCACGTTCGCAACAATTCAGATGGAATAAAGGTGGTGCAGAAAACTTCAGAAAAATGTTATGGAAAGTTTTAAAATCCGATAATATTTCTGGTAAAACAAAACTTCACGGTGTACTTCATTTATTAAACAGCACCATGTTTTTAAACGTATTTATTGTTGCTGTATTAAGTATTCCTATGCTTTATATTAAAAATGAATATGCACACCTAAAACCATACTTCTACGTCATGAGTTTCTTTGTGGTAAGTAGTGTTATTTTCTTTATTTGTTACTGGTTTATGTATCGGAATATATATGGCGGCGGAATCAAGAATTTCATAAAATACATTGGTATGTTCTTTACATTTTTTACGGTAGCCATGGGCTTTTCTCTACACAATTCTATTGCTGTATTAGAAGGCCATATCGGAAAACGTAGCGAATTTGTGCGTACACCTAAATTTAATATTAGCAGTCTTAAAGATAGCTGGAAAGGCAACAAATACATCAAGAAAAACATCTCTGTAAATGTTATTTTCGAAGGCTTACTTACACTTTATTTCGCTTTCGGAATGTACAGTGCATTTATAGTAGGAGACCAAGGTGGCGATTTTGGATTATTTCCATTTCACCTCATGCTCTTCTTAGGTTTCGGTTACGTGTTTTTTAAATCATTAACCTCTAAAGCTTAAATTTTATTTTGGCGTTACCCAAGGGTCGCGCTTTCCGTTGCAATCTTTTGCACAAAAGCAAAAGGATTTTCACTACAATCACTAACGCAAATTCTTCATAAATACAACTTTGTTCACAGCAAAAAACAAGGTCGTATTTATGGAGAATTTTATGGTTATAAGTATCTTTGTAAAACACAATAACTATTATAATAGTTATTAATTTACAGCGACAACATGAAGGTCTATAAACCCAAAAACCGTTTAACAGCTCAAGAATATATTGACGGTATTTTACAAGGCAGCAGAGTAATTTTATCTCGTGCAATCACCTTAATAGAAAGCAACTTAGAAAGCGATAAAATACTCGCTAAAGAAATTATTCAGGCCATTTTACCACATTCAGGAAAATCCATTCGTATTGGTATAACCGGTGTCCCTGGCGTGGGAAAAAGTACATTTATAGAAGCCTTTGGCAAATACCTCACATCTTTAAATTACAAAGTTGCTATATTATCTATAGACCCCAGTAGTCAACGTTCTAAAGGCAGTATCCTAGGAGACAAAACAAGGATGGAAGAATTAATCCATAACGAGAATGCCTACATTCGCCCCTCTGCCTCTGGAGACACCCTCGGTGGTGTAGCAAATAAAACCGGAGAAAGCATGTTACTTTGTGAAGCCTCTGGTTACAATATTATTTTAGTAGAAACCGTAGGGGTCGGACAATCGGAAACTGCTGTTCATGGCATGACAGATTTCTTTCTGCTTTTAATGCTTGCTGGCGCTGGAGACGAACTACAAGGGATAAAAAAAGGAATCATGGAAATGGCAGATATGGTAGTTATTAATAAAGCCGATGGTGACAATATTAAGAAAAGTGAAATGGCACGCTTACAATATCAAAATGCGTTACATATATTCCCACAAGCAGATTCTGGATGGACGCCAGTCGTTACTAAAGCGTCTTCAATAAAAAACACTGGAATAGATACTGTTTGGGAACACATCTTAAAATACAAAACCCTTGTAGAAACAAATGGCTATTTTGACGAGAATAGAAATCATCAAAAAATAAAATGGATGTATAACAATATCAACGAAGAATTAAAGCATCTATTTTATGGTGCGCCTCATATAAAAAGTAAACTTTCTACGCTAGAAAGTGAGGTTATAACATCAAAAGTCTCTCCCGTAAAAGCGGCACAACAGATTATAGATTCTTTCAAGAAAAATATATAAATTTTTAAGTAATCAATATTAGTTGATTCGAAAGAGGTATAGGCAGATAATAATGTTATGAAAGATGAAAAACTTAAGGAAGTTATTAAAACACTTTTTCAACTTCAATCACAAATAAATCTTACAGTAGAAAGCTTAAATGAAATAAATAATAATCAACAAATTCTTGAAGGAATTAAAATAGAGAATTATTTCGATAAAAATTTGAATCTAAAATTATCAACAAGTGGAATATTAGCTAATTATTCAATACTTCTTTTCTGTTCCTTTTTAGAAGAATACAATGATTTTTTCAATATATCATACTTAAAAAACAGTAATTGTGAAACCATTTCAATAGTACGACAAAAAAACAAAGCAGGCATAAAAAGAATTAACAAATGGAAAGATTTATATAATTTTAGAAATCAACTCATTGCCCATAATTATAGAATTAAAAAAAAATCCTTTTTCTCTAACGAAACTGCAATGCATGAGTATAAAATACCAAATACATTATCTGAAAAAAACTTACTTTCAGGTATAATTTATTTTATTTGCTTAAACATAAGAGATGCATTCCCAGAAGTGACACTTGAGTTAAATATCAAAGAAAAAATGGCTGATATATTAAATTTAATTGGAGAAGTCGTTGATAACGAAAAGGAGCTAAAATTTCTGTTTGACAAAATGAAATAATAAAACATTTAAATACCATCCAATCTAATTAAAAAAACCCCACCACTGACGCACATCAGCATTGGGGTTTTGTGCAAAAAAAATAAAATACTACTACTAAACTTCTTCGTGTTCTAAATATTTTTCTAAAATTGTGATTGCCGATTTTGAAATCACAGTACCAGGGCCAAAAATAGCAGCCACCTTATGCTCTAATAAAAAGTCATAATCTTGCTCCGGAATTACACCACCCGCAAACACCATAATATCTGGACGGCCTAATTTAGCAAGTTCATCTATTAACTGCGGAATTAACGTTTTATGTCCTGCAGCCAAACTAGATGCTCCTACAAAATGCACATCGTTTTCTATGGCTTGTTTTGCCACTTCTTCCGGCGTTTGAAACAGTGGTCCCATATCGACATCAAACCCTAAATCGGCAAAACTAGAAGCGACAACCTTTGCCCCTCTATCATGTCCGTCTTGCCCCATTTTAGCAATCATAACACGCGGACGACGGCCTTCAACCTCAGCAAACACATCGGCTAATTTTAAAGCTTTTGCAAAGGTACTATCGTCACTCACTTCTTTACTATACACGCCACTAATAAGTTTTGTATCGGCTTTATGTCTTCCAAAATGCACTTCTAAAGCATCAGAAATTTCACCAAGAGTTGCAAAATTTTCTGCAGCTTCTACAGCCAATTCTAATAAATTCCCTTTGCCAGAAGCTGCACAATCTGTTAAAGCTTTTATTTTAGCATCAACAACAGCTTGATCTCTATTTTCTTTGAGTTTCTTTAAACGTGCAATTTGAGAATCTCTTACTACTGTATTATCTACTTCTAAAATATCGATAGTCGATTTTTCATCGGTTTGAAATTTATTGACACCCACTAAAATATCTTGACCAGAATCTAAACGCGCCTGTTTTCGTGCCGAAGCTTCTTCAATACGCATTTTAGGCACTCCGGTTTCTATCGCTTTTGCCATACCTCCTAATTCCTCAACTTCTTCGATTAACTTCCAAGCTTTCTTAGCAATCTCTTTTGTAAGATATTCGACATAATAAGACCCTGCCCAAGGATCGACTGCCTTAGTCATTTGGGTTTCATCTTGAATATAAATCTGAGTATTACGTGCTATTCTGGCTGAAAAATCTGTTGGTAATGCAATGGCCTCGTCTAAGGCATTAGTATGTAAAGATTGCGTACCGCCTAAACCTGCCGCCATAGCTTCTATACAGGTTCTTGCCACATTATTAAAAGGATCTTGTTCACTTAAACTCCAACCCGATGTCTGGCTATGGGTACGTAACGCCATAGATTTTGGGTTCTGAGGATTAAATTGCTTTATAATTTTTGCCCAAAGCATACGTGCCGCACGCATTTTAGCAATTTCCATAAAATGATTCATTCCAACAGCCCAGAAAAAAGATAATCGCGGTGCAAATTCATCTATTTTTAAACCTGATTTCAAACCTGTTCGTATGTATTCCATACCATCGGCTAGCGTATAAGCCAATTCAATATCGGCAGTTGCGCCAGCTTCCTGCATATGATAACCACTTATAGAAATGGAATTAAATTTAGGCATATACTTTGTGGTGTATTCAAAAATATCTCCAATAATACGCATAGAAGGTAAAGGCGGATAGATATAAGTATTACGCACCATAAACTCTTTTAAGATGTCGTTTTGTATGGTTCCGCTTAACTGCTCTAAAGCCACACCTTGCTTTTTAGCCGCAGCGATGTAAAATGCCATAATTGGTAATACAGCGCCGTTCATCGTCATAGACACCGACATTTTATCTAATGGAATTTGGTCAAATAAAATTTCCATATCTAAAATAGAATCGATTGCTACACCAGCTTTACCCACATCGCCCGTTACTCTTGGGTGGTCTGAATCGTATCCGCGGTGCGTGGCTAAATCGAAAGCCACAGACAATCCTTTTTGCCCTGCTGCTAAATTTCGTCTATAAAAAGCATTTGATTCTTCGGCAGTAGAAAATCCGGCGTACTGACGAATGGTCCAAGGGCGCAACGCATACATCGCACTATACGGACCTCTTGTAAATGGTGGTAATCCAGAAACAAAATTTAAGTGTTCTGCATCTGCAATATCTGCTTTAGAGAAATGTGTTTTCACCGGAATACCTTCTGGAGTATTCCAAAGGGTTTTATGATCTGAAGATACGGTATCCTGTTTAGATACAGTGTCTAATGTTATATTTGAAAAATTTGGTTTCATATGTTTCTTTTTTTGTTAAACAATGGTAACCTGATAGTTATAAATGCTACACCGTTTCTTTAATTTGTTTCTGAATTTTATGCTGAATGCCTGAAATTGTACTAATAATATCCGATTTTATATGAATACAATCATCTAAACCTGCTTGCATTAAATTTTCTAAAATTGAAACAGGGTGTCCTGCAAGTAGTAATACTTTGTTTTTGTTTATGGCTCTAAAAGCTGTAACAAATGCCAAAGCATGCTGCTCGTAATCCGGATCTGAACTACATATTACAACCACATTTGAGTCTGATTTTGCACTTGCTTCTGCAGCTTGCTCTACACTGTCATAACTTTTCTCCTGCCACACTTCAAATCCGCTTACACCAATAAAATCATATGCAAATGAGGCTCTTGCTTTTCGCATCGTTAAATTTCCAAAACTAGTAAGCTCTACGATAGGGCGCTTTCCAGCCTTTACAGCAATATCTTCAGACACTTTACGCAACGCCTCAATTTCTAAAGAGGCACGTCTTGGTGTTAACACTTTTGAATTAAATTCTGCCCCTTCAAATAAAACCTCTGCATTTAAATGCTCCATAAGATTAGGATACTTATTTACCCCAACCATTAACAAACGTCTTTGACTGATTAATTTTATTTTTTCCTGACGGACTTCTGCAATAGCTGCTTGAATGATGCCTTTCTCAAAAGCTATAAAGAACCCGCCATTTACTTCAATAGCTTTAAATAACTCTAAAGCTTTAGTGGCTACTTGTGTCGTTAAATCTTCTACATAATAAGATCCATCTACTGGATTTGCTACTTTCCCGAAGTAAGATTCTTCTTTTAAAATGGTAGTAATATTTCCTGAAATTCGATTTGAAAACTCTGAAGGCGTATTAAATTCTTTATCAAATGCATCGACTAAAACACCATCTACATTTCCTAAAATAGCCGACATGGCTTCTGTGGTTGCTCGAAGCATATTGGTATGTGCATCGGTAACAGATTTGGTCCAAATTGATGTTTTTGCAGTAAGTAAAAAATTAAATTCAGAAACCCCATAAGTATTGGCTATACTATAAACCAAACTATTTAAGGCTCTGAATTTAGCCATTTCTACAAAATACTCAGATCCAGTAGCTAACTGAATGTGTAATGCATTAAATACAGTTTCAGCTATAATACCATAGTCTTCTAATTGTTCTGTAATATATACAATAGCATTTAATGTATAGGCAAGTTCTTGAGCCTGATTAGCGCCTGCATCTAAGAATGGTGTTCCAGAAATACTTACTGTTTTAAAATTATCAAAATCAGATCCTAAATCGAGTATTTTAGCTAAAGTTTTAAATACCGTAACGTCTATAACTCCTGTGGTTACATAATTAGAAATCATTCCAAGATCTAAATACCCTTTTAACTGCTTGCAATCTGAAACATGTTGTTCGGCATAGTCAAAGAAATCTATAACAAATTCTAACTCGTTATCAGCAAACACAAAAGCTACTGTTATGTCGTTTAAATCTATACCTTGCAATAAGGTTGACACGTCTGTTTTATCTTGTATGTGAAATACTAATCCATTTATGCCTTCTGTAATAGCTTTTAATGCTAAAGCATTACTTTCAATAGCATTAGTTCCCTTAACAGTTCTAAAATTGACTAAGGTTTTGGAGTTATTGCCTGTGTTTTTTAAAAACTTTATAGAATCTTCTGGTGTATATAAAGGCTGAATATCTATACCTGTTAAATGTCTCCAAACTAGTTTTTTATTAAAGTCTGCACCTTTTAAATCTATATTTACTTTTTCTAACCAAGCCTCTTTTGTTACGGGACCAAATTCAGAAAAAAGTGTGTTATTTTTAGTAGTCATACTATTTATATTTTAGTGTGATTAAACCATAATACTACTTCCAAAACGTTCAAAAATAGCTTTATCTAATATTTCTCTATACTCGGGATGAGCTATATCTCTTAAAGCCATAGCACGCGCTTTTAAGGTTTTACCAAAAAATTCGGCTACACCATATTCTGTAACAACATATCTAGCATGTGCTCTTGTAGTGACCACTCCGGCACCTGTGCGCAAGGTTGGCACTATTTTAGAAACTCCTTTTAAGGTTCTAGAGTTTAAAGCTATTATTGGCTTTCCGCCTTCCGACAAAGCTGCACCACGCATAAAATCCATTTGTCCACCTACTCCAGATATCATTCTTGTTCCTATAGAATCTGCACATACTTGTCCTGTAATATCTATTTCTACGGCTGAATTTATGGCCGTAACTTTTGGGTTCTTACGTATTACAGCGGTATCATTAACATACCCAATATCTAGCATTTCTATATCGGGATTATCGTCCATAAAATCGTACAAACGACGTGTACCCATAGCAAATCCAGAAACAATTTTATAAGGATTCACTTTTTTTTGAGCTCCATTTACAATACCTTTTTCGACTAAATCAATAATCCCCTCAGAGAACATTTCTGTATGTACTCCTAAATTTTTATGATTGGTTAAATAGGTTAAAACCGCATTAGGAATACCGCCAATTCCCATTTGTAATGTTGCACCATCTTCTATGATTCCTGCTACATTTTTACCAATTGCCTTTTCTTCTTCTGAAGGCGCTACAAATTTCATCTCATACAAATCTTCATCGACCTCAACACAGGCTGCAAATCGACTAATATGCACAATAGCATCTCCAAAAGTTCTTGGCATTTTAGGATTAATTTGAGCAATAATTGTTTTACCCATTTCTATTCCTGAAATCACAATATCTACAGACACGCCTAAAGAGCAAAACCCATGTTTGTCTGGAGGTGACACATTTACTAAAACCACATCTAAATTCATATAACCTTCACGAAATAGGCTTGGAATATCGCTTAAAAACACAGGAATATAATCGGCTGTAACACCAATCATCTTTCTAATATTACCGCCTATAAAAAAAGCACTTGTAGTAAAACTATCTTTTAACTCTGGCGCTACATAACCACATGCACCTTCTGTATGTAAATGCACAATGTTTACACCTCTTAATTCTGGAGCTCTAGCCACCATGGCATGAATTAGTGCTTGAGGTGTAGCTGAACCACCTTGAATTAATACCCGATCTCCCGATTTAATTAATTTTACTGCATCTGTAGCAGACATTGTATTAGGTATATTCATAATCTTAGCGTTTTAGTTTACATGTCTTATATTTTTTTAGCCGAAGAAACTTAAAATAATACCTGCCGCAATTGCCGAACCAATAACACCTGCCACATTAGGTGCCATAGCATGCATAAGTAAATAATTTTGAGGATCTGCTTTTAAACCCTCTGCATGTACTACTCTAGCACTATCTGGAACTGCAGATACACCTGCCGCACCAATTAAAGGGTTAATCTTATCGTCATTTTTTAAGAATAAATTCATGAACTTAGCAAATAACAACCCGCCCATTGTTGCAATAACAAAGGATATTGCTCCTAATCCAAAAATTAATAATGAGTCTGAAGTGATAAAGATGTCTGCCTGTGTAGAAGCTCCAACTGTAACACCTAATAAAATGGTAACAATATCTATTAATTTAGTTCGGGCTGTATCAGCCAAACGCTCAGTCCGTCCAGATTCTTTTAATAAATTACCGAAGAATAACATCCCTAATAATGGTAATGCACTTGGCGAGATAAACGTGGTTAATAACAATGCAACTACAGGGAAAATCATTTTTTCTTTTTGAGAAACTGCTCTTGGAGGTTTCATTCTAATTAAACGCTCCTTTTTGGTAGTTAGCAATTTCATAATTGGAGGCTGAATTACTGGTACCAAAGCCATATAAGAATAGGCTGCAATAGCAATGGGTCCAATTAAATTTTTAACTGTTGTACCATCTGCAAGAACATTTATCCCGTTTGCTAATTTAGATGACAGGAAAATTGCTGTTGGGCCATCTGCTCCACCAATAATTCCAATAGCACCAGCTTCTGGCAAATTAAAACCTAAATACAGTGCACCTAAAAATGTTGCAAAAACTCCAATTTGTGCAGCTCCACCCAACAACATTAATTTAGGATTGGCTATAAGAGATGAAAAATCTGTCATTGCTCCAATTCCTAAAAAAATTAATGGCGGATATATTCCTTTTACAACTCCAAAATATAAATAGTTAAGTACCGATCCAGTTTCATAAATCCCGGTTTGATTTCCCGCTACAAAAGGAATATTTCCTATAATAACTCCCGCACCTATAGGAATTAAAAGTAAAGGCTCGTAATCGAATTTTATACCAAGGTATATAAATACAATTCCAACAATAATCATGATTATGTTACCGCCTGCGGCATTTGCGAAACCCGTATATTGATAAAATTGTTTGATTCCCCCAACTGCTTCAGACACAAAACTGCGTTCCGGTGCATTCTCTTGGGTAGCTACTATTGTTGTTGTTTGCGGTACAGTATTAAGGCTTAACCCTAATGCAGGTCTAATAAAAACAAGCAAGGACAAGACTCCAAATATTAATATTATTTTTTTCATTTTATTATATTTTTAATAGGCCGTAATGTCAATCTTAAAAATTATACACAGCTATTATTGCCTATTCTAATTCTATCATCACTTCACTTTGTAACACTTGCTGTCCAACACTAACGTTTATTGCAGACACTACACCTGATTTATCTGACGTAATATTATTCTCCATTTTCATTGCCTCTAATACCAGTAATAAATCGCCAGAATTAACCGTGTCTCCTACTTTTACATTAAGGCTCAAAATAATACCAGGAATCGGAGCAGTAATTTTAATACTCCCTGAACTTGAACTTGGATTTTTGATTTTAACAGGTTCTGGAGCAGCTTTAGAAGGTCTACGCACTAGTGTAGGTGTTTTAACTGTTTTTAACTCTTCCTTCATTTTAACAGCATAAGATGTACCGTTAACTTCAAGATTTATGGTATTATCTTCTTCAGAAACAATTCTAACACTGTAACTATTTTCATTTATATTGAATGTGAAATTTTTCATGTTTTGATATCTTTAATTTGTCTAAATTAATTTCTAACTACCGCTTATTATTATACACGCCATATATTTTTGAACTCCAAGGCGAGTACATTTTTCGAGCTTGTTTTATGGTAAGTATCGCATTTTCATGATCGTGTTGTTCTTTTAAATGCAAATGGACCGCTGCGGAAATGGCAGCTGCTATTTCGCCTGTGAAATCTTCATCTGCAACAGGGGAGATATCTGAGACTTTTCGATCTGGACCTTTAGAAATTATTTTATAGATGTAAAGCATTAAAGGCAGAGCATATTTAAAAAATAAGGTTAAAATAATTAGCCCTGTAAACACGATTAATAATCCAGTTACCAGTACGATATATCCTTCTTCTATAGGATCTACTAGAATAGATTCTTTAGCTTGTAATACAGTTAATAAATGTGTCATTATAATGGAAGATTTGAATGTTTTTTAGGAGGATTCACTTCTTTTTTATTTGCTAACAACTCTAAGGCTCTTACAATTCTAAACCGTGTGTTTCTAGGCTCAATAACATCATCTATAAATCCATATTTTGCTGCTACATAAGGATTAGCAAATTTGGTATTATACTCGTGTTCTTTTTCTTCGATATAATTTAGCTTTTCATTAGCATCTTCAATTTTTCTAATGTTAGAGCCTTCTAAAACTTCAACAGCTCCTTTAGCACCCATAACTGCAATCTCTGCCGTTGGCCAAGCGTAATTTAAATCGCCACGTAATTGTTTACAACTCATTACATCATGTGCTCCTCCATAAGACTTACGTAAAGTAATGGTGATTTTAGGAACTGTAGCTTCACCATAAGCAAACAACAATTTAGCACCGTGTAAAATAATACCTGCATATTCCTGTCCTGTTCCTGGTAAGAATCCTGGCACATCCACTAAGGTGACTATTGGAATATTAAATGCATCGCAGAACCTTACAAACCGAGCTGCTTTTCTTGATGCTTCGCAATCTAAAACACCTGCATAATATTTAGGCTGATTAGCAACTATACCTACAGAACGACCATTAAAACGGGCAAAACCGACAACTATATTTCTTGCATAATCTCTATGAACTTCTGTAAACTCTCCGTTATCTGTAAGGATTGAGATTACATCTACAATATCGTAAGGCTGATTTGCATTTTCTGGAATAATATTATTTAGGGCATCATCTAATCTATCAATAGGATCATTACAAGGAACGGTAGGCGCTTCTTCTAGATTATTTGATGGTAAATAGCTTAGTAATTTTCTAATAAGCAGTAAATTCTCTTCGTCGCTTTCTGCTAAAAAATGTGAAACACCAGATTTTGTAGAATGAATTTTTGCCCCACCAAGTTGCTCTGTAGTAACTTGCTCTCCTGTTACAGATTGTACCACTTTAGGACCGGTAACAAACATATAACTGGTTTGATCTGTCATGATAGTAAAATCTGTTAATGCAGGAGAATATACAGCACCACCGGCACAAGGACCTAAAATTGAAGATATTTGAGGGATAACTCCCGAAGCCATTATATTACGCTGAAAAATCTCTGCATACCCTGCAAGCGATCTTACACCTTCTTGAATACGAGCCCCTCCACTATCATTTAGGCCGATTACTGGTACACCTATTTTCATAGCCATATCCATAATTTTACAAATCTTTAATGCATAGGTTTCAGAAAGCGATCCCCCAAAAACGGTAAAATCTTGAGAAAACACATACACAATTCGTCCATCGATAGTCCCGTGTCCTGTAATAACACCATCCGACAAGTATATTTGCTTATCTAAGCCAAAAGATTTCGTTCTATGCGTTACAAACATGTCAAATTCTTCAAAACTATCATCGTCTAAAAGAATATCAATACGTTCACGCGCAGTCAATTTTCCTTTAGCATGTTGTGATTCTATACGTTTTTCACCACCTCCTAATCTTGCTTTAGCTCGTTTTTCAATGAGGTCATTAATTTTATCTTGGTTTGCCATTAGTAACTGTATTTGTTTGTCCTTTTATTAATTTTATTTTTCTTTTGAACATAGTTCGGTAAGTACACCTTGGGTAGATTTTGGATGAAGAAAACCTATATTTAATCCCTCTGCACCTTTTCTAGAGGTATGATCTATAAGAGTGACACCGCATTCTTCTGCTTGTTTTAAAGCTTCACTTGCATTGTTTACAGCAAAAGCTATATGATGGATACCTTGCCCTTTTTTAGCTACAAATTTACCAATTGGTCCATCTGGTGCTGTACTTTCTAATAATTCGATTTTAGTTTCTCCAACTAAAAAAAAAGCTGTTTTAACTTTTTGGTCGGCTACTTCTTCAATAGCGTAACATTTTAAACCTAATACATTTTCATAGTATGTAATTGATTCTTCTAAATTCTCTACAGCAATACCGATGTGTTCTATATGTGAAATATTCATTTGAAAAATTATTAATTACCATTATTTATAATGTTCTTTACAAAATTACGTCTTGATTATAAGTTAATTTATGATAGTTATCATGTAAATCAGACAAAATCATCGTGTAATTTCAAACGTTATAAATTACATATTTAACTGATAAACAACAAATTAAAAACCTGACATTTACAATATGAAAGCTACTTTAAATGTTAAAACGAAGTTAACAAGCGTCTTTTTTCTTGTAATTCCCATTTTCTTAATTAACTATGTTTTTGCTTACCATTTAATCAGAACGGAGCACTATAAACTTGTAATTCTATATTTATTATTAGCTTTCTTCTATTTTAAACTTGTAAAAACATCCCAATTTAGCACCACACAATTAGTTGGTATAGCACTTATCTCACGACTTATTTATATTGTAGCTATACCTAATTTATCACAGGATTTTTATCGTTTTATATGGGATGGCCGTATGATTTTTGAAGGTTTTAATCCGTATTTATACACGCCTGATTTTTTCTTTTCGAAGGGAGAGTTACCGGTTTCAGACTCACAAACGCTTTATGATGGCATGGGCTGGTTAAGTGCTTCTCATTTTACAAATTACCCACCGGTGAGTCAGTTTTGTTATTTTTTAGCTTCAGTATTTGCCAACAGTTCTATTATAGGATCTATAATAGTGATGCGCATAGTTATAATTTTAGCAGATTTTGGTATTCTTTATTATGGTAGTAAAATATTAAAACGCCTAAACCTACCTAAAGAACGTATATTTTGGTATATTCTTAATCCCTTTATAATTATAGAACTTACGGGAAATTTGCATTTTGAAGGTGTAATGATTTGCTTTTTAGTGATGAGTTTATACTATATTCAACGCTGGCAACGTTCAGCCATTTGGTTTTCTCTAGCGGTAGCCACCAAATTGATCCCTCTAATTTTTCTTCCTCTTATACTAAAACACCTTAAACTAAAAAAAGGAATCTTATTTTGCCTTGTTGTTGGAATGATAAACATTTTATTATTTCTGCCATTTATAAATACTGAATTTATTACCAATTATTCTAATACAGTAGGACTTTGGTTTAGAAACTTCGAGTTTAATGCAAGTATCTTTAATCTCGCTAAAGGTATAGGTTATGGTTTGACCGGATATAATCAAATCAAACTTATAGGTCCTATTTTAGCAGGTTTAGTTATTATATATATTATATATATACTTATAAAAAAACCGTTAAAATCCTTAAGCGATTTAGCAACTGCTATGCTTTTAGTTTTAACTGTATATTATTTTCTTGCTACAACGGTACATCCTTGGTATATAAGTGTATTAGTAATCCTATCTCTATTTACCCATTATAGGTATCCATTAGTATGGAGTGTTGCTATAATACTTAGTTACTTAGCATATGCCAATAGTGAAAACCAAGAAAATCTCTGGGTTATTGGTTTAGAATACTTAATTGTTTATAGCGCTTTTATTTATGAGGTACTTTTAAAACCACATGTTTTGAAATCGAAAACTAATATAAACGAGTCAAATCTCATTTAAAGTATGCTTTGCTTGTGCAATTATACAAACAATGAGAAATTTTAGGTTTGTATTTTTAAGGTGAAATAAACCCTTAAGCAAATACTTGATTTTAAAATATTTACAAAACTAAAAATGGGATAAATAACCATTGTTTATTTATCCCATTTAGAATTTCAATAACTTAAATTTACAGATAAGTTGCCCTTAGTGTCGCTTAAAAATAGGAAAGCTCACCTAAAATGATAATAGTATTTTAAAACTGTTTACGACACGAGTTTTAAACTATCTATTCTGTAAATTACATCGTCGTCGTTTCCAGAAACTTCAACAAAAGTAATTTTAAAAGTTTGATCGATATAGCTTTTATCGTTCTTTAAATCGAATTGTTTTAGGGCACGAGGGTGAATCTCATCAAAAATCATATCCTCACCATTCTCAAACATAAACGTATATAGTCCGTTTTTGTAAGATTGAAAAGTAGCAACTTTCATTTAATATTAAAGGTTTTTAATCGTTATCGTCGTCGTCTGTATCGTCAGCTTTAACTTCATCAAAATCTACACTAGAGTCATCGTCTGTTGCTATATCATCATCATCCTCAATATAGTTTTCCATGGCTTGAGCCAAACGCACCCCCACTTTAACTAAATAAATGGTGTCGTCTGTTCTAACCTCTACAGCTTCAACAATTTCATTTTTAGCATTTCTGAAAGAAATGATATCGGAATCATCATATCCATCAGGAAATTTTTCAACTAGAAGATCTAAAATATCTTCATTTAATTTTTGGTAATCAACAATTATGCGTTTCATTAAAAAAATAGGGATTACATATCTAACAAATAAGCGAAAATTAATGGTGCAACTATGGTTGCATCACTCTCTATTATAAATTTAGGGGTATTTATATCTAGTTTTCCCCAAGTAATTTTTTCATTTGGTACCGCTCCAGAGTACGAACCATAACTGGTTGTAGAATCTGAAATCTGACAGAAATAGCTCCAAAATGGTGTATCTGTGCGCTCCATATCTTGGTATAACATAGGTACTACACAAATTGGAAAATCACCTGCAATACCTCCTCCTATTTGGAAAAAACCAATTCCATTTTCTGAATTAGCTGTGTACCAATCTGCTAAGAATGTCATGTATTCAATTCCTGATTTCATGGTGCTTGCTTTTAATTCGCCTTTAAGCACATAGCTTGCAAAAATGTTACCCATGGTACTATCTTCCCATCCTGGACAGATAATTGGCAGATTTTTCTCGGCTGCAGCGTACATCCAAGAATCTTTCAAATCGATCTCGTAATACTCTTCTAAGACACCAGACAACAACATTTTGTACATATATTCATGCGGTAAATAACGCTCACCTTTTTCATCTGCTTCTTTCCAAATTTTATAAATATGCTGTTGTAAACGTCTAAAAGCTTCTTCTTCTGGAATACAAGTATCGGTTACACGGTTTAACCCTTTTTCTAACAAATCCCATTCTTCCTGAGGTGTTAAATCGCGGTAATTAGGAACACGTTTATAATGCGAATGTGCCACCAAATTCATGATGTCTTCTTCTAGATTTGCTCCTGTACAAGAAATAATTTGTACTTTATCTTGGCGAATCATTTCTGCAAAAATCTTCCCTAATTCTGCCGTACTCATTGCTCCTGCAAGAGACACTAACATTTTAGCACCTTTATTTAATTGGTCTTCATAACCTTTAGCGGCATCAACCAAAGCTGCTGCATTAAAGTGAAGATAATATTTTTCTATAAAATTTGAAATGGCTCCTTTAGTACTCATCATCATTAAATTTAGTAACGTTATTTTTTTGAGCTTTACTTTCGTAAGTGTTATCGTAATCGTCTTCTACGTTTTCACCCATAAATTTATAACTCAACATTTTATAATACAATTTTGCAGCAAGAAAATCTGAAGATTTATCTATTTTATTTGGACAAAGTTCTACAATATCAAACCCTACTACGTTTTTTTCTTCAAAAACTTTCTTTAAAAAGTCTAGAGTTTCATACCAAAATAAACCACCAGGTTCTGGGGTTCCTGTACTTGGCATGATAGACGGGTCTAGCGCATCTAAATCAAAAGTTATAAATACATTTTCAGTCATTTGGTCTATAGCACTATCCATCCAAAATTCGTCTGTTGCCAACTCGTGTGCAAAATACGTTTTTTCATGATCCATTACCGTAGTTTCTATAACATCCATAGAACGTATTCCTACTTGAATAAGATTGGTTGTCTGACTGGCTTCATAAACTGCGCAAGCATGATTACAAGCAGACCCTTGATACGTTTTACGTAAATCTGCATGTGCATCAATATGTAATACGGTTAAGTTATTAAAACATTCATTAAAAGCTCTTATACTCCCTATTGAAATGGAATGCTCACCGCCAAAAAGGGTTACAAACTTATTCTTTTTTATATAGCTTTTAGTGATTTTATGAACCGCAACTACCATAGCTTCAGGCGAACTATTTTCGGTAACAGCATCTGCCAGATACACACCTTGTTGGTAAACTTCTGTTTGCGTTTCAATATCATATGTTTCCATATTTTCAGAAGCATTTAAAAAAGCTTCCGGTCCTTTATCTGCACCTTTTTGCCAGGTACTTGTACCATCATAAGGCACTGGAATTAATACAATCTTAGCAGTTTCTAATTTTGCAAATTCTTCAGGAATACCAGCATATGTTTTATTACTCATTGTAACCTAATATTTTAAGTAAGTCTTCACTTTTTTGTTGTTCGCTAAATAATTTTGTTACGATGTTGCCATCTTCGTCTCTATCTATTAAAATATGTTTTGGCGTAGGGATTAAACAGTGTTGTAACCCTCCAAAACCTCCTATTGTTTCTTGGTATGCGCCTGTATTAAAGAAACCAATATACAAAGGTTTATCTTTATTATACTTTGGCAAGTAAATCGCATTCATATGTTGCTCACTATTGTAATAATCGTCGCTATCGCAAGTTAATCCTCCTAATAACACACGCTCATAGCTTTCGTGCCAACGGTTTATTGGTAACATCACAAAACGCTTATTTATAGCCCAAGTATCTGGCAGGGTAGTAATGAAAGACGAATTTATCATATTCCATTTTTCACGATCATTTTGTTGTTTTTGATACAAAACTTCATAAATAGCACCTCCGCTTTCACCTACGGTAAAGCTACCAAATTCTGTAAAAATATTAGGTACATCAACCTCTTCTTCTTCACAAATGGTTTTAATCTGATTTAAAATTTCATCAACCATATATTCGTAATCAAACTCAAAAGCCAATGAATTTTTAATTGGAAAACCACCTCCTATATTTAAACTATCTAATGTTGGGCATACTTTTTTTAATGATGTATAAACCTTTAAACATTTTAATAATTCGTTCCAATAGTAAGCATTATCACGAATTCCTGTATTTATAAAAAAGTGAAGCATTTTAAGCTCTACACGATCATTATCTTTTATTTGTCTGTTATAAAATGGCACTATATTCTTATAACCTATCCCTAAACGAGAGGTATAAAACTCAAATTTTGGTTCTTCTTCAGAAGCAATTCTAATACCAATACTATATTTACCTTCTATTTCTTCAGACAATAAATCTATTTCCTCGTAATTATCTATTATAGGTACACAGTTTTTATGCCCACCATTAATTAGTCTAGCAATGTTGGTTACATATTGTGCACGTTTAAAGCCATTACTAATTACAAAGGTATCATTTGAAATTTTACCTTCTTTTTTTAAATTTTCAACAATATCAATATCAAAAGCCGATGAGGTTTCAATATGAATATCATTTTTTAAAGCTTCGTTTAAAACATGCTTAAAATGTGAACTTTTAGTGCAATAACAGTAATTATATTTTCCTTTATAATCGTTTTTTTCTATAGCTTTTGCAAACCAACCTTTTGCACGAGAAATATTATTTGATATTTGTGGCAGATAGGTGAATTTTAAAGGTGCACCATACTCTTCAATCAATTTCATTAAATTGATATCGTGAAATTCTAGTGTTTTATTACGTAATTTAAATTCGTCTTGAGGAAAATAAAAGGATTGATTGATTAAATCAATGTATTTAGTATTCATGTTATTTTGATATAATAATTAAAAAAAATATAATTTACGCAGAGAATTCTGCATATTAAAATAAAAAATGTTAACTATTTATCAAATCTGAATCTGACTTTGGGTTGTAGGAATAAAGCCATACACATGTTGGCTTTTTACGATGGAGTATGCGGAAGTTAGCTCTAAAATTCGGTTGCTCATCTTATAAGCAGCTTTTGAATATGACTTCCTAATTTTCAAAAGCCCGAACACAGAAACACTTTTCATGATGTTCAGCTAAATGCTTGTACAAATGTGCTATAAAAAATCGAAAAAAAAACTTTTTTTTCGATTTTTTTGAAAAACTTTTAAAAGCTGATTTACAGCATTTTAAGACCTATTACTTCTTGTTCTGTTAAGTGTTTCCAGTGGCCACGAGGAATATCTTTTTTAGTAAGCTGCCCAATACTAACACAATCTATCTTTTCGATATCGTATTTTAAGTAATCGAAAATGCTACGAATAATGGTGCTACCGGTATTTTTAACCTTTAAACCAATTTCTTTTTTTGAACCTTTATCAATGTAACTTATTTCTTCTACAGCAATAAGTTTACCTTCAATTTTAAAACCTTCTTTAATTTTAATAAAATCTTCGTGTTTTAAATTCTTATTTAATTCGATATGAAATAATCTAGGCACACCATTTTTAGAATTTGTAAATTTCTTCACAACATCTTCGTCATTTGTAAACAGTATTAATCCTAAAGAATTTCTTCCTAAACGTCCAATAGGTTTAATTTTAGAAGAGGTAGCATTTGCTACTAAATCCATAACTGTACGCCCTTTACCTTCGCTAGTCGTTGTAGCGAAACCTTTTGGTTTATTTAATAATACGTAAGCTTTTTTCTCTGGATTTACACGACCACCATCAAAACGTACTTCATCTTCAAGCTTCACTTTGTAACCCATTTCGGTAACTATTTTACCATTTACAGAAACCAAACCAGTGGCTATATGCATATCTGCATCACGACGTGAACAGATACCCGAATTTGCGATGTATTTATTTAAACGGATCTCGCCAGCATTAGTCGATGGCTTAGACTGAGATTTTACAGGTGTTGTTGGTCCCTGTTTTTTTATAGGCGCATTTCCTCTTGCATAACTTTTACTACGTGTATTGTTTGCTCCACGTCCTGAAGCTTTTCCTTTTTTATTGCTGCCTTGTTGTCTACTCATAAGAGATTTAATTTTTGTGCAAAGATAAACTATAATTTACGATTTTTTATTTTTATATAAATCCTTTTAAAAAAGACGATTTAAAACTAAATCAACATCGATTAACAATACACTAAACACGCCAGAAAAAATAATAAATTTTAAAATATTATGAAGAATTAAATAATGTTTAGTTGATTCTGAATTCCATAATAACACCAAAAAAACAGATAACAAAAACATGGTAAAATAAAAGAAAAAATACATCTCACCAATTTTATAACGGGTAAGCAAAAAATAGGCAGGCACAAACGTTAACATTGCCAATACGGTTAACATTATTTTAGAATATCGCTCGCCATATACCACAGGAATTGTCTTATAATTCTGAACCAAATCGCCAGGGATATTTTCTAAATCTTTAGTTAACTCCCGCATAGATATAATCAAAAACAGATAAGTAGCATGTACAAATATTACATGCTCAAAATTCTGATAATACATAAAAATAGCGAAAAACGGTGTAATTGTAAGTACAGCAGAAGTTAAATTCCCAACAAATGGAAGCTTCTTTAATTTATGTGAGTAAAACCAAATCGCAAAAATATATAGTGCGAAAAATATAACCGCTTTAAAGGACACATAACTTGCCATTATAACAGCAAGTAAATTAAGTACAAAATAAAATGAGAGTTTTACATTCTGACTTATTAGCCGATCCAGCATGGATTTTTGCGGCCTATTTATTAAATCCTTTTCCGAATCGTAAAAATTATTAATTATGTAACCACCAGCAATAGTTGCAGAAGATGCTAAAACTAGCATGAATAAATTAAGATCAAAAACCACTTCTCTAACTGGTTTTTCATGTGCCAAAATATACACTGCCGTAACATATTGCGCTACCACAACCATAAGTATATTATAACCTCGCACAACAGAAAACATACTGAAAAACTTCAATAAAAGATGTTTATGTCTTCTTCTGAACATAGTTATAAATTATAAAATGGAAATTATAAAAGAAAATACCCTCTGCTAGAAATTGTAAACGACTTCAAGTTTATGGCCTTGAAGTGCTTGTTTTGCTTTTTCAAAATCTTCTGCAAATCCAAGGATATAACCGCCTCCGCCAGAGCCACAAAGTTTTAAATAATAATCATTAGACTCTAAACCTTTTTTCCATAAGTCATGAAATTGCGAAGGAATCATAGGTTTAAAATGATTTAAAACCACTTTTGATAATTGCTTAGTATTTTTAAACAACGATTTTATATCGCCTTTTAAAAAATCATCTACACAAGCATCTGTATGTTTTACAAACTGATTTTTAATCATGTTTCTAAAACCTTCTTGCTTCATGTTTTCCATAAAAATATGAACCATCGGAGCTGTTTCTCCAACAATACCACTATCTATTAAAAACACGGCACCTTTACCATCACTTTTTTGAGATGGTATGCCTGTGGCTTCTATATTATCTTTAGAATTAATTAAAATTGGAAGACTTAAATAACTATTTAAAGGATCTAATCCTGAAGATTTACCGTGAAAAAACGATTCCATTTCAGAAAAAATAGTTTTTAACGTAAATAGTTTTTCACGTGTTAAATTTTCAAGAACGGTAATTTTATGCTGTGCATACTTATCGTAAAGTGCAGCTACTAAAGCACCACTACTTCCTACACCATAACCTTGTGGTATAGAAGAATCAAAATACATTCCAGCATCGATATCGGCATGTAAAGCCTCTAAATCGAACACTACTAAATCAGAACTTATAGTACCTAAATACGACGCATATGCCTTTAAACTGGCATTAGACGCTAGTGTTTTCTCAGTAGGCGTAGTCGTCATTTTTAATGCACCGTTATAAAAGTTATAAGGAATAGATAATCCCTTGCTATCTTTTATGATACCATACTCTCCGAAAAGTAAAATCTTAGAATAAAATAAAGGTCCTTTCACTTAATTTTAATTAAAAATTAACAGGGCAAAGTTAACAATTTAAATTTTCATATATACTAATATAAACAATAAATCGGCGAACTACTTTTAACCCTATCCATCTGAATATTAATTCATTTACACAATACAAACAACTGTTTTCAATATTATATAATTATTTAAAGAACTTTTTAAATGTTAAAAGCAATTCTAGCTTAAAACTAATTTTTAAGGTTCATTAACACTTTTATTGAAGTTGTTTTGCACCAAATCCAATCTCGTCACAAATAAATTGTCCGTTTTGGCAGTGTATAGCTAGTTCTGTTTTTATAAATTCTAAAATAGATTTTGCTTCCGTTTTAGGATATAACACATGTACGTTTGCTCCTGCGTCTAGGGTAAATCCAACATGTAAGCTGGTTGCTTTTCTAAATGCCCAAATTTTATTAATTACTTCTAAAGTGTTCGGTTTCATTAAAATAAAATACGGCATACTTGTCATCATCATCGCATGCAACGTTAAGGCTTCGCGCTCTATAAGTGCAATAAACGAATCTAAATCTCCCGATTCTAAAATCGGTTTTAAATCAGATAAATTTTCATGCGCTTGTGCAAAACGCTGTTGTGCAAATGGGTGCCCGTGCATGAGATTATGCCCCACGGTACTACTAACTTGCTTTTCGCCTTTATCCACTAACAAAATGGTATCTTGATAACCTTTAAAATTATCGTGAACAGCATACGGATATTTCACACCAAATAAATCTGAACTTCCTTTAACCGTTTCATTATCTCCCCAAACTATAATATCGCCTTCAATACTTCTACAAGCAGAACCCGAACCTAATCGTGATAAAAAGGAGGCTTTTTTGTTAAAAAACGCCGTGGTCATTTCTGGTTGGAGTTGTTGCTCTAAACTCATTAAACACAGTGCTAAGGCACTCATTCCTGAAGCAGAAGACGCAATTCCTGAACTGTGAGGAAAGGTATTTGAAGTCTCTATTTTAAACTTGTATTGTTTTAAAAATGGTAAGTACACAAAAACACGCTCGAAAAACGTTTTTATTTTTGGTTGAAAATCAGGCTTACGCTCTCCATCTAAATACACTTCAAAATCGAAATCTGAAATCGTTTCCTTTTTAGAATACGATAATACAGTAGTCGTTTTACAAGCATTTAGTGTGAAACTAATCGATGGATTTTCTGGAATTTGGTCCTTTTTTTTACCCCAATATTTTATAAGTGCAATATTACTTGGCGATTCCCAAGATACAGTTCCTGAGCTTACATGATTAGCATACGCCTGCGGAATAAATTGTTGTTCGGTCATGAATTTATAAATCTGAGCACAAAGATAACAACTTCTGCATCGTTTTAAAATTTCTTGTGGTTGCTGGGACTTTTAATTTTCGTTCGAAGAAATTGTTATTGCCTTTGGCTTTTCCATAGCCGTGTTTTGAATAGAAGTATACACAAGATTCTGAAATGATAAACGTTTCGTCTGTATAAGATATTTTAGAAGTAGCATCCACTAAATTAAATTCAGGCAACTCTTTTAACAACGTAAAATAACTGACTTCTTTTTGTGATTCTGAAAACGGACAAGATTCAAATATATCTTGAAATTCTGATTCTGTTTTAACTAACACAAACACTTCAAACCCAAAAACTTTTAAAATAGCTTCCGAAATTTTAGCTTCCAAGTCAGATGCTCGTTCTTCTGTAGTTTGAATCACCACATTCCCACTTTGTATATACGTTTTAACATTTTTAAAACCTAAATCTGAGCATAAAGCACGCAAATTGGCCATTGGTATTTTATTCTTCCCCGACACATTTATACCCCGTAATAATGCAATGTATGTTGTCATGTCTTATTAGAAATTGCTTTAGACACGATATAGGCACCCGTCCATGCATTTTGGAAATTAAAACCTCCAGTTACGGCATCTACATTAATAACCTCTCCCGCCAAATAGAGGTTTTTATGACGTTTGCTTTCAAAAGTTTTAAAATTAATCTCTTTTAAATCTACACCCCCAGCGGTAACAAATTCCTCTTTAAAAGTGCTTTTGCCATCTACTTTAAATACTGTATCCGTAAGTTGTGCTACAAGAGTCTCTAATTGAAGTTTATTGATATCGCCCCAACGGCTATCGTCAGTCATTTCTGAAGCCAAAACGAATTGTTGCCATAGGCGTTTAGGTAAATCGAATTGTGGAGATTTAAAGACTGTTTTCTTTGCAGAATCTAACTTTACCTGTTTAAGATGTTCTAAAACATCTGCTGTAGATTGTTTTACAAAATTAATTGCAACATCAAACTTATAATCACGCTTAGCCAATTCTAACGCACCAAAAGCAGATAGTTTTAAAATTGCTGGTGCACTTAACCCCCAATGTGTTACTAATAAAGGACCTTCGGAATATAAATCTGTTCCTAGAACTCTAACCTCAACATTCTGAGCCACAACACCAGGAATAGCTTTTAAGCGTTTATCGTTTATATTAAACGTAAATAAAGATGGAACCGGCTGCGCAATGGTATGGCCTAAACCTTCTAACAATTTCCAAATTTTAAGACTGCTGCCTGTTGCTATAATTAAATTATTAGATACAAAACACTCCTGATTGGTTTGCACTTCCCAAGCATCATCTTTTTTTGCAATGGCATTTACGCCATGACCTTTTAAGATTTCTACCCCATGTTTGTTCGCTTCAAACAGAAAGCAATCTATTATGGTTTGCGAAGAATCTGATTCTGGAAACATACGCCCATCATCTTCAATTTTTAAAGTTACACCACGTTCTTCAAACCAGCCCATAGTGTCGCCTGTCATAAACTGATGAAACGGTCCTAACAATTCTTTTTCACCTCGCGGATAATATTTTACTAATTCCTGCGGAATAAATTCGGCATGCGTTACATTGCAGCGTCCGCCACCAGATATTTTTACTTTACCAAGCACCTCTTTTCCGCGTTCTAAAATAGTAACTTTTAAATGCGGATTTTGCTCAGCAATATTAATGGCTGCAAAAAAACCTGCAGCTCCACCGCCTACTATTATCACATCTTTTTCAATCATAAGCGATCTGGATTATCAGAAATAATGGCATTTACGCCATAATCTTTCATTCTGTTTATAGTCTCTTCATCGTTAACCGTCCACACGTTCACATCATAACCTTTACTTTGCGCCAATTTCACATTATCTCGTGTTACAATGGCTGCACCTGGATGAATGGCTTTAGCATTTATAGTTTTGGCAAACACTATAGCCTCAACCATATTGGCTTTAGTTAACACTCCTAACGGAATATCTTTATTTACTTTAAAAACAGTTTCTAACTCTTGATGTTGAAAACTAGACACTAAAAAATCTGAATACTGCCAACCATGCGTTTCAATATAATGCTGAATGGTTTTGCAGGTTGCTATAGCTGTACCCTTTCCTTTTAATTCAATATTTAAAAGACAGGTTTTATCAATTAAATTTAAAACCTCATTTAATGTAGGAATAGCAAACTGCTGAGCTACTTTTAATGTTTTTAATTCTGAAAGCGTGTGTTTGGCGAGTTCACCTTCGCCATTAGTCATTCTATCAAGAGTAAAGTCATGAAACACCACTAGTTCTCCAGAAGCACAACAATGCACATCGATTTCTATACCATCAACTTTAAAATCTAGGGCATGTTGTATAGACTCTAAAGTATTTTCGGGAACATACGCTTTAGCGCCGCGATGCCCTATGACTAAACATTTAGACATTATTTTATTTTGATTCTTTTTTCATCGGACGCATTAAACCTTCTTGAGCTACACAAGCCACCAATTTCCCATCTCTAGAAAAAATATTACCCTTTGCAAAGCCACGTGCATTAGAAGCATTTGGTGTTTCTATAGAATACAACATCCAATCGTCGAAATCGAAATCTCTAAAAAACCACATCGAATGGTCTAAACTCGCCATTTGTGTGTTTCCAAAATGCGCTTTACTGGCATGAGGCAATAAGGCAGCTGCCAAGATATTATAATCTGATATATACGTTAAAATTTGTTGCTTAGTCGCTAAATCTGCATTTAAAAGCGGAGTTTTAAGTTTAAACCATATGTTAGAATATGGAGGTAAGTCTTCTTGCTTTAACGGATTTATTACTTCTACAGGTTTAAACTCTATAGGGCGCTCAATCTTTAAAAAATGCTTTGTTAATTTTGGCAACACACTACCATAACGGGCCAACATTTCTGTCCAACTTAATAAGTCTTCAGGTTGTTTTAAATTGGTATTCATTTGTATTTGATGGTCGTAACCATCTTCATCTTTATGAAATGATGCTGCTAAAATAAAAATGGCTTTCCCGTTCTGACTGGCCAAAACACGACGTGTAGAGAAGCTACCGCCATCTCGCACTTCATTGACATTAAAATCGATTGTCACATTTAAATCTCCTGCCTCTAGAAAATATGCATGAAGTGAGTGTAATATACGTTCGTTTTGAATGGTTCTATAGGCAGCATTTACAGCTTGAGCTAACACTTGTCCTCCAAACACATGCGGACTCCCAATGGTTTTACTTTCACCTTGAAAATTATCGGCATCTATAGTTTTTAAATCCAATAACTCTAATAGTTCATTTGCAGACTTCATATGTTAAATTTGTTTAGTTTCAAAACTATTAAAATGATTTATGATAGCATCATTTAAAATAGATTTTATTAGTCTTATAACTATTTTCACAAAAAAGGCACCAAATTCATGTAAATAATCACACAAATTTGGCGCCCAAATTAACTAACTAACCAACCTATTTTATCTATTCTTTTTCATATATGTTTCATATTTAGAAGCCAATTCTGTTTTTTGTTTTTCGGATAAGGTCTTACCCGCTAATTGAAAAAACGTATGTTCTTCGTCTTCTAAATGATGTTCTACTTTTTCTTTTAAATTTTTTGCAATTTTTAACCATGCAGATGAATCGTATTCAGTCTCTTCCAACTGCTCTATCAATTCATCTATCTCATGATGTTCTGCAATACCATGTCGTGCATGATCTTGCATCATATCTGTAGATATTAAAGGCTTATAAAAGTGGCGTTCTTCTGCATTAGCATGTACTTCCAATTCGTTTCTCACTGCCTTAAAAAGTTCATCTCTATTTTTCGAATCACCTGATGATAGCACTAATTTATCTAATAAATCGCGCTGAATATCATGATCGTGACGTATGGCTTCAAAAATTGTCATCTTAAAAATTTAACAGATCTAAAATACTATACTGTTGCAGTCGTTTTTTTAGATCCGTTTGTATTAACCTCTTTTTCAAAATGTCTGTGTTTTGCTTTTAGCACTTCTAACTTTTTTTCTAAAGCGTCAATAACATCGTTAGATTTAAGACTTGCATCTGTAGCGATATCTTCTAATTTTTCTTCTAATGTCGCTTTCTTTACATTTACTTTTTTAGCAATTGTGTCTGCCAATTCTGTAGCGTGGTCAGAAATTTTATTTTTTGTAGTTTCTGCCTCTTTAGAAATCATTTTTCTTGTTTTACTCCCTTTGTCTGGCGCAAATAAAATTCCCATTGCTGCTCCTAAAGCTGTTCCGGCTACGACTCCTATAATTGTATTTCCTAAATTTTTCATGATATTAATTTTAATGGTTAAACTTAATACTACAAAGTTAGGATAGTAGTCTGCCCTCAATTAACTCTATTGATTTAAAAATTAACGGTAACCAATATACTGTTAATTAACGCCATACTAATGCACTACGCTCTTCCCAATATGATGAGGATGATGAAGCAAATATTTGAAATTGAAGTATTTCTTCTGATGTAAGTTGAAAAGATAAAGCCTTTAAATTGTCTTGAAGTTGAGCACATGTTAACGCTCCGCTTAATACCACATTAGGTTCTAAAGTATCTATTACAAATCGGATTGCAATTGCATCTACACCCACATTATACTGATTAGACAACTTATTAAGATAATTATACGCTTTGGCATATTCTGTAAAATCTGAATTTGCAAATACACGCCCATTAGCTAAAGCCTCTTTTATAATAACAGTTTTGTTTTCGCTTAACAGTTGCTTTAAAATCTTAAATGCAGATTGCTCGAAAACATTATAAGTAACCTGAAAACTAGTAAATAGGGGTTCATTATTAATCTGAATTTCTAGTGCTTTTTTTATAATATCTACTTGATGAGCTCCACTGGTAGATATTCCTATTTGTAAATTGGTTTCTTTTTTTATGCGATGTAATTCATGAAGCACTGCTGTATTTGTAAAAATCCCACTATCTAGAGTTGCAGAATGTACTTGATATATTTTTAGTTCTGGCAGCAATACTTTAGAAACCTGCCATTGTTCTAATAATTTAGATAAGGAATGTTCTTTAATTTCGTGCTTTCCCGAATATCCTAATTCCCAGTTAGCCATATATGTATAGCCCCATTTGGTACTCAAAATAACATCTGGATATCCTCTTAAATTATGCCAATCTATTAAAAATTGTTCACCTTTGCCATAAGAAGGAGCCACATCAAAATATCGGATTCCATCTGCATACGCTGTATCTAAAACTTGCATCGCATTAGCTTTAAAAGCAGCTTCTGTTTGTACAACATTATCTGTTTTAATATTTATATATTCTGGACGACCAATAGCTGCAAGACCTAACCCGAGTTGTGTTTGTTTTGGCATGATTTTAATTTTAACCGAAGTTACTAAACTAGATTATATTTATAAAAATCTCACTTCACTTTCTATTCAAAATTGCTTTTAAATAGTACCTATTCTACGACTGTTTCAATAATAGTGTCTGTAACTAACGTTTTATGAACAGGACATTTAGAGGCAATTTCTTTGAGTTTATCTTTTTGTGCTGTAGACAAATTCCCAACAAACTTTAATGTCTTTTTTAAATAATCAATTTGAGATGCTTTTGAATTTTCTAGTTTTAAAGCGTCACTATGTTTTTTAGAATAGGTGATATATACAAATACCTCTTGTAAGTCCCACTTTTTGCGCTGGGCATACAATTTAAGAGTCATAGCCGTGCACGACGCTAATGCTGCATTTAAATATTCGTAAGGCGACGGTCCAAAATCATCTCCTCCAACTCGCTCAGGCTCATCGGAAACAAAAGTGTGTGTCTTTGTTTGAATATTTGTTGTAAAATTATCTTCTAAAAGATTTAAATGTGCTACCAGTTGTTCGCCTTCTGTATCTAAAATTTCACTATCGATAGATTCAAAATAAGGCTGAACCCAAGTCCCGATTACATTTCCCACATAAACACTATCTTTACTGTTGGATAATAAATGATCGGCCTGATCTAAACTTACAAAACTTTTAGGATGATGGGCCGTTTTATATAATCGTTCTGCATTTTCAATTGGTACAACTGCATCAAAAGGGGCATGCATAATTAACAACGGTTTTCTTAAGTTTTTAGTAATCTCTGGTAAATCTGTTTTACTGAAATCGTCTATAAATTCTTTATTAATATTAAATGGTCGTCCACCAATATTAACCTCTACTTGTCCGCGTTCTTCTACAGCATCAAAGCCATGTGAAAATAAATGAGTAACATGCTCTACAGTAGCTGGTGCGCCCACAGTTGCCACGGCTTTAACCGAATCTAACTGAGATGCAGCCACAATTACTGCTGCACCACCAAGCGAATGCCCAACCAATAAAGATGGTGCCTGATAATGTGTTTCTAAATATGCACTTACCGCTAGTAAATCTGACACGTTAGAAGAGAAATGACTATCAGAAAATTCCCCTTCACTCCGACCTAAACCCGTAAAATCAAAACGCACAACACCAAAGTCATGGTTTGTTAAAGACCGACTAATATTTTTAACCGCAGACAGTGTACTTGTACATGTAAAACAATGTGCAAAAACCGCGAAATAATTTGGTTTCTGATTTGCTGGTAATTCTAAATATGCCTGTAATTTTACACCTTTTTTATTCTCTATTTCCAGTTTCTGACTTTTCATATTTAATTTCTTTTTCTTTGATTAGAATATACACTCTACATTTTAAGAACTACAGGAAAGCATAGAACATCCTACTTTATTTCTTGCCCATTCTGGACGTTTAGCAAACCATTTTTGATATTCCGGTTGCTCGTCGTATGGATTTTTTAATAGGTTGAATAATTCATCCACCAATGCATAATCTCCTTGTTCAGCGTCATCTATAGCCAATTGTGCCATATAATTTCTAAGCACATATTTTGGATTAACGCGATTCATTTTTAAAGCACGCTCTACATCAGATTCTGATTCTTTTTGTAATCGCTCTGCATACCTTTTAAACCACCTTTTCCAAACCGCTTCAAGTTCTGAAGTTATAGCTGCTGAATTATAAAAGGCCTCATTAATGAGTTGTAAGCCATTTGATGGTTTTCCCTTTTCAAATTTCGAAAGGTTTCTAAAGAATAGAGTCATATCGATTTCTGCGGAATGTAACGCATCTTCTAAATCTTGAATCAGTTGTAAATCGGATTCATCTGCTTCAAAAAGTCCTAATTTTGAACGCATCATCTGTAAAGACTGGGATTCAAAATTGGTTTTATAATCGTCTAAAACGGCCTGTAATGACTCTACATCTTCAATTAAAGGAAATAGTGCATTTGCTAATTGATATAAATTCCACAATCCAATATTGGGTTGATTACCGTAGCGGTATCTTTTGTGTTGTCTATCGGTTGTATTTGGCGTCCAACCAAAATCAAAACCTTCTAACCACCCATAAGGTCCATAATCTATAGTTAGTCCTAAGATTGATAAATTATCGGTATTCATCACGCCATGCACAAATCCCACACGTTGCCAATCGATAATTAGTTTTAGTGTACGCTCTGAAACTGCTTTAAAAAATGCTAAATGTGTATTTTTAGAGGGCGGTCCCAATTCTGGATAAAAATGCTTAATAGTATAATCTGTAAGTGTTCTAAGCGTTTTAACATCTTCTCTTGCCGCAAAAATTTCAAAACTCCCAAAACGCAGAAAACTTGGTGCTACACGACATACTACAGCTCCTTTTTCGTACTCCGGATTTCCGTTATACATGACATCGCGTAGCACTTGATCTCCAGTTACCGCTAACGACAAAGCTCGCGTTGTTGGCACACCCAAATGAAACATGGCTTCGCTACATAAATACTCGCGAACAGACGAACGCAGCACTGCCAATCCATCGGCAGTCCTAGAATATGGCGTAGGTCCTGCGCCTTTAAGTTGTAAGGCCCAATGCTGTTTTTTATATTCAATTTCGGTTAAATTTATAGCACGACCATCGCCTAATTGTCCTGCCCAATTCCCAAATTGATGTCCACCATAGCACATGGCATATGGCTTAGTCCCTTGTAACACTTGATTTCCTGTAAACACTTTTAAAAATTCTTCCGACTGACTTTCAGCTTCTGTAATCCCTAATTGTTTCAACATCTCTGGAGAAACATGAATAAGTTCTGGCTTTTTAGTTTGCTGAGGCGTAACAAAAGAAAAACAAGCCTCTTCCACTTGACGTCTATTATTTTCTATTATAGGATCGGCAGGAAGTTCGCTTGTAAAGATCTCGTTTATATGTGATTTAAAAGTTTTCAATATGGAATTCTTATTTTAATTTGTCGGCATGCATTTGTCTTAACTTAGCCAATTTCGGATTAATCACGGCAGTGCAATAACCTTGTGTTTTGTTGTTTTCGTAATAATCTTGATGATAATCTTCTGCTTCAAAAAACGGTCCTAGCAGACTGACTTCAGTAACAATCTTATCATCGAAATATGGCTGAATATTTTCAATAACAGCCTCTGCAATTGCTTTTTCTTCTTCATTCTGATAATAAATTACAGAACGGTATTGGGTACCGCGATCGGCTCCTTGACGATTTAAAGTCGTTGGATCGTGTGTGGTAAAAAAGATGATTAAAAGCTCTTGTAACGAAATTACATTCGTATTGTATGTAATTTGAACAACTTCGGCATGCCCAGTTAAACCGGAGCATATTTCTCGATATGTTGGCTTACCAGGTACTGTCCCACCAGTATATCCTGAAACCACATTTTCTACCCCTTTAATTTGCTGAAAAACGGCTTCTACACACCAGAAACATCCACCTCCAAGAGTTATAGTTTGATTTACATTAGTCATTAGTGTCTCCTTTCTCTAAATGTATTGATTCTGAATTTACACAATATCGTAATCCGCTAGGCTCTGGACCATCTGGAAATACATGTCCTAAATGTGCATCGCAGGTATTACACATAATTTCTACCCGAACCATACCAAAGGCAGTATCTTTTTCGTATTTAATCGCATTTACTTCAATAGGCTGCGTAAAACTTGGCCATCCAGAACTGGAATCGAATTTTATTGTAGAATCAAATAATAAACTACCACAACATATACAGCTGTATTTTCCAGCTTCGTGGGCGCTACAAAGTGCTCCAGTATGTGCTGGTTCTGTACCTTTTAATCTTGCAATTCTATATTGGGCTGGCGTTAATAACTTTTGCCAATCTTCGGCAGACTTCTCTACACGACGATCTGGTTTAGGATTGCCATTAACAGCAAAATCAATAATATGTTTCCATGTAAGCATATATGTCTTAATCTTTTAATTAAAATCTCTATTACAAAGATGACTAATAACTATTACCCATAAAAATCTAGGCTGTTAATAATCTTACAATTTTTCCTTGTAATATCACTCTAAATAATCAGACACACAATCGCTTACATCCTTACAAATAGTTCTAACTTTATCATGTTTTTAAGACATAACAAACCTCCTTAAATCCTTACATCAGACTTAAAGAGGTTAAAAATGTGTTCACTTACTTGTAAACCTATTTAAATAGTATAAAATTTATTCAGCAGATTTCGTTAGCTCTAATAACACCATATTATATTCAGTATTTAAAACCACTTGACCACTTTTAACAGTAACAGTAGTATTAGAATATGCATCATGAACAGATACGCCTTCTGCAAAAACACCCTCGACAGGTATGGTTTTTGAACCTTTATCAAGTTCTAAACCTATAACTACAGCATCTTTAAAATCGTCCTTTACATAGGTTCTGGAAAACACATATGGAGATGACGATAACATATTATGTCGTCCTGCTCCAACAGCAGGATGATGAGATCTAAACCGTCCTAAAATTTGCCAATGTGCTAATATGGCTTGGGTAGCTGGGTTTGATTTAATATCGTCCCAATTCATAAAAGTACGTAAGTTTGCATCGCCTATAGCACCTTCGGCATGTAAAACACGAGCAGACTCATCGCCATAATAAATTTGAGCAGCACCTTGTGTTAACAGTAATTTTGTAGCGGTTTCAAAAGGCTTTTCACGCATGGGATCGAACGGTTGTCCGTCGTCATGAGAACTTAAATAATTTAGAACACTATACTCTTTTAAATCGTTATGAATGATGGTATCGTACTTTACAAACATAGATTCGTAATCCATTTGCTCGGCATTCCATTTGAATTCAAAATTAATTAACTGATTAAATGCCTGATCAAAATAATTAACTTTACGATCTCCAAAATCAAATGCTTTTTCATTACTAATAGCATAATTGTATACTTCCCCTACAAGATAAAATCCATTATCGTCTAAAACTTTATCTGGGTTTTCTGCTTTAAATTGCTCAAATGCAGCATCTACAACTTTTCTAAATTCACGCCAAACATAAGGTTCTGTGTGCTTTACAGTATCTACGCGATAACCGTCTATTCCAAATTCTGTAATATAATCGGCTAACCATTTCATGATGTAAAATCGTGGTGCTCTTGGGTAGCCTGTCTTTTCAAAAAAGGCATCTAATTCTGCTACTTCTTTTTCGTAGCGTCCTTCTGCTCTCCACTTTTCTACTAACTGAGGTGGTAAATCTACTGCTTCGTCACTTTCTGTTCTTATATCTGGTAAATTTTCAACCAAAGTGCAACTCACAGTACTATCGAAATCATGGTAATCGCAAGCAGGACCCGTTCTAACCCAACTTTGAGGCCAAACAGGATCTTGATCTGTAACTGGACCTCTATGATTAATTACGGCATCTAAAACAATACGAATTCCTTTTTTGTGTGCCGCTGCCACCAATTGCTTTAAATCTTCTTTTGTCCCAAAATCGGGATCTAAATTAGTCCAATCTTTAGTCCAATACCCATGAAAACCATAAGACAACCCTGTGCCTTCGTCTGTTCCGCCATGTATTTGCTCAACAATTGGTGTCATCCATATCGCATTAACACCTAAATCTGTAAAATAACCAGATTCTACTTTTTGTGTTATTCCTTTAATATCTCCACCTTCAAAACCTCTTAAAACACCTGTTTCTTTATTTCTATTAAAATTTTCATCATTGGAGGTATCTGCATTATTAAAACGGTCTACTAACATAAAGTAAATTGTAGCCGCATCCCATTCAAACGGAATCTTTACGTTTTTTTCAACCGCTTGTTCTGTTTTATTTTGACAACCTGTAATCATAATCCCTAACATTAAAACTACTATAAAGTTACGCATAATCTATTGTAATTTAAAGATGAAAGACTGTAAAGGTTGTACGGCAATTTTAGCTTCGGCACCATCATCAGACACTTTTAGCTGTGTTTGATAGGAATGATACAACTGATCTTCTAACATATATTCTCCTGGTTTTAAATTCCATGCCACAACTACTTCTTTTGGTAATTTTAAATAGAATTCTGTACCATAATCTGCATCAAAATTATTAACCACTATTAGTTTTTCCTGATCGCTCCAACGCACGTAAGAAAATTGTTTTAACCCGTAATGTTCGGTATGATCTGTATTGAATTGATGTAGGTTGTAATATTCGCCCATTAAAGCATCGCTATTAATAGTAAAATTTAATAACCGCTTGTAAAAATCTCTTAATTCTAATTCCTCTGGAGTAGATTGTCCGCCATCAAATTGTTTATTATTCACCCAACGTCTTAATGTTGGTACACTACCATAATCGAAAATAGACGTTCTAGATGGGTCGCCAAAACCTAGATCTTCTGCTGCAGGCTCTCCCAATTCTTGACCAAAATAAATTAACGTTGGCGATGTGCTAATGGTTGCAGAAACCACCATTGCTGGTTTTGCTTTTTGTGCATTTCCTGCAAACTCAGGACTTGCAATACGTTGTTCGTCGTGGTTTTCAAGAAAGTGTAACATATGGTGTTCTATATCTTTTAACTCTTCTTGAATTGGCCAAATATAATCAGTCTTACCCCAACCTTGAATGACATGTTTTAACGTATCGTACAACTGAACTTTATCGTATAAATAATCCATTTTTCCTTTACGTATATAATCTCTATACAAACTTGGATTATATACTTCTGCTAATAAAAATGCGTCTGGATTTTTCATTTTTATGTTAGAATTCATATAACTCCAGAATTCTACAGGCACCATTTCGGCCATATCATATCTAAATCCATCTACACCTTTAGCGGTCCAATACAAGGCAATATCTTTAAATTTTACCCAAGAATTTGGTACTGTTTTATCTTTCCAAAACTCGAAGTGTGCTTTATAATCTTTAGTATCATAACCTTTTGGTAAACTATCAAAATCATGCTGCCCATCTGGCGTTACACCATAATTAATTTTAACCGTTTCGTACCAATCGTTAGGATTTGGTTGTGGTAAACGCGAGCCATTCCCTGTCCATTTAGATGGGTTTTCAGTAAACTTTCCGTCGGATAGCGGGTTATAATCACCACCTAAAGGCACATAACCATTAGGACGTTCTGGCACTACAAAAGGTTGACCTGGATTATAGTAAAAATTATTATTCACATCGTAAACCACGGTTTTATCATCCATTTCACCAAAATCTGTAACTCCTAATGGTTTAGTTATGCTCTGATAATTTCTAGCAACATGATTAGGTACAATATCGATAATTACTTTAAGCCCGGCTTTGTGCGAACGCTCAATTAAAGCTTCGAATTCTTGTAAACGCTCTGCTGGATTTTCGGCTAAATCGGGATTTACGTTATAATAATCCTTTACTGCATAAGGCGATCCTGCACGACCTTTAACCACATCGGGATCGTCGTGAGAAATACCAATATGGGTATAATCTCTAATAACATCATGATGCGGCACACCTGTATACCAAATATGCGTTACACCTAAATCTTTAATTTCTTGTAAAGCTTTATCTGTGAAGTCGTTAAATTTTCCCACACCGTTTTCTTCAATAGTTCCCCAAGGCTTATTTGTAGGATTTGTATTTCCAAACAAACGGGTAAATACCTGATATACGACTTCCTTTTTTGGAGCAGTGGTCGTTTCTGTTATATTACTTTCTTTCAAAATATCTTTGTTTTTAGAATCACAGCTGATTAAAACTAATAAAATCATTGCAATTGACACTATTTGATGTTTAAACATTATAATATTATTTTAAGTTCTAACTCATTTTCTGTTTCCCATACTACAGGAATTTCTAATACATGCGTAAGTTTATTATAAGTAAACGACATGTCTTTTTTTCCATTTTTTATACTCTTCGGTGCTGTTAATAAGTTGTGAATAGTAAGCTGAATTAATTTTGTTTTAGAAGGATAAGACATCCCTATTTCTGCTTTAAACTTAAACTTTACCCCTTTTTTATCGTTTAGATATGAAACATTAAGTTTTTCATATTTACCTTTTTCGAAAGCTTTTACCGTTTTACCATCATCATTATACCATTGGTAGTTGCTTTGTGACACAGATACATCATTATAATAATGAAGAATTAAATCGTTCCCTGTATAGGCTTTTGTATTTTGCATGGGTTTTGCCATGGGTATAAACGCACCAGCTTTCACATAAGTTGGAATGGAATTTTTAACCACAGATACTGCTTTGGTTTGCCCACCCTCAATCTTTTCATCTGTATAAAAATCAAACCAAATATGATTTTTAGGAAAGACAACCTCGTGTGTAATTACACCTGATTTTAGTATGGGAGACACCAAAAATTGATCGCCCCAATAATAGGTACTCGCTATAGTTTGCAATGTGGTATCCTTGGTATCTTCAAAAAATAACGGACGCATTAATGGTGTGCCTTTTTGATTGTTTTGAAATGCTAAATTGTAATTATAAGGTAATAAAGCATATCGTAATTTGATGGCTTTTCGTGCTAAATTTTTAGCGTGTTCACTTCTAAATACAGGCTCACTAGGTACTTCTTCTTGTGCATGCGGTCTATAAATAGGCTGAAAAACGCCATACTGTAACCATCGCACATAAAGTTCATCGTCTAAATTGTCTCCAGCAAAACCACCTAAATCACTATGCATATAGCCTAAACCTTGCATACCCATTTGCAATGCAATTTCTGGCTGACTTTGTAACCCGCCCCAAGTACGGTTTACATCGCCAGACCATGGAATAAGTCCGTAGCGCTGCGAGCCAGAATAGCCGGCACGCATTAATACAAAAGGACGTGTATTGGGATTTGTATTTATACTACTTTCATACACTAACCTTGCCCAATCATACCCATAAATATTATGCACTTCGTCTGCTGTTCCTGTAGCATGTAACAATTCTTTAGGGTGCACCTCTGGCTCACCTAAATCACCCCAAATTCCGGATACTCCCATTTTAAATAACTCTTTATAGATATTAGAAAACCAGTCGAAACCAGACGTACTGTAAATATCTATAAGCCCCGTATTTCCAAAAAAGAAATCGTAAGTAAACGGATTACCTAAACTATCTTTTGCCAACACATTATTTGCAACAGCATCCTCCCAACGGTGAGATGTTGTTAATATAAAAGGTTCTGTAATTAACACGGTATTTACACCCTGTTTTTCAAAATCTTTAATCATTTTTTGAGGCGTAGGAAATGAATCTGTATCAAAAGCTAAATTCCCCATGGTGCCTTCAACGGTTTTACCAAACCAATATAAATCTAAAATTACGGCATCTACAGGAATTTCTTCCGCTTTAAATTTTGAAACTGTTGCACGAGTTTCTGCTTCGGAATGATATCCAAATCGGCTAGAAAAATTTCCTAAAGCCCAACGTGGTGGCATAGGTTGTTTTCCTGTTAATTGGGTGTAATTATTTATAATATCTTCCCACGAATCTGATGCAATAACCTGATACGTTTTTCGTCCGGAAATAGTTTCATACGTTAAACTATTATCGTGCTTACTATCTAAATCTAAATATCCAATAGGCGCATTATCAAAATGAATCATGTATTTTTTAGAAGACATTACAATAGGTAAGGTATAATTCATTAACTCGCTATGGGTTTCGTAACCGTAATGTGCACGATTGTACAATTGTAAACGATTTCCACGACGATTCATGCCTAACGCTCTTGCGCCTCCACCATACAACACTTCAGTCTCGTCTAAATTAAACTGAATGGTTTCACCTGTTTCGATTTTAGAGTATCCCTTTTTTTCTGAAACCAGTGGTTGGCCTTGATATAAATATTGAATTTGAAAAGGTGATTTAATAATGTGTACCGAAATACCATTAGATTCTAAACGAAGTGAAGTTGGAGTATCCTTAACTCCATTAAACTTTGTATGAGTCTCTAAAACTACTGCATGAGATTGTGTTTTTAACGTTTCTCCCTTGGGTACAAACGTCGTTTCTATAACATCTGTGTTGTATAAACTAAACACATAATACCCATCATTTACGGCTACTTTATATCCGTCTGTTACAGATTCAGACTTTACAAAGGTTCTCGTTGGATTTTGTGCAATACCCACATTAAACATGTGTAGTGCAATAAAAATATATAGTATGTTTTTCATTTTATTTTGTCATTAAAAAGATGAACGGAATATCTAATCGTTTTTGCCAAGACGCTTCCGAATGGTCGGCACCTTCAAACTTTTCATTTTTAAAATTTGTTGTAGTATAACCTGCATTTAAGAATAGCGTATTTACATATTCTTCGTATTGCGGATAATATTGGTCTAACGTTTTTGTTCCGAAATCAAAATACAATTTATGCGTTTCTGGATCTGGCATATTTGCTTTTATGTAGCTAAAAAACGCTTTTGGAAATGGTCCGTCTAATTCAGGATTAGCTCCTGGCCAATGTGTAGATATACATGCAGCTCCAGCAAAGACATCTGGATATTCGCAAATGGCATACCAAGACATTAAACCACCCATGCTTGAGCCCGCCACGAAAGTATTCTCCTGGTTTTTTAAGGTAGAAAAGTGCGAATCTACATAGGGTTTAATCTCTTTTACAAGATATTTTAAATAATCGTCTCCTTTAAATTCTAAATGAGGTTTGTCTGTTTTAGCATAAGCTAGAAATGCCGTTTTTTCCTCATCATTCAAGTAATTAATGGTCTTTTTCGGAAACAAATCGGCATAACGTGTTTCTGAAATGTTATGAATTCCTACAATAATAAAATCCTTTGTTTTATGGCTCATCATTAACTCTGACGCTACCTCATCGGCCATCCATTCTTGTTTATTCCATGTTGTAGAAGCATCAAACAGCATTTGTCCGTCGTGCATATATAACACCGCATATTTTTTTGTTTTAGAATACCCTTTAGGCAACCAAATATCGACCGTTCTTGGTGTAATATATTTTGAGGGAAATTCTGATACTCGAAATAATGTTCCTGATACGATTTTAGCCTCGGGTATTTCTGAAATTTTTATCTGAGAATTCATGCTAAACGTAAACCAGAAAAAAAATATAAAAAAACGCATCATAATTTACAATTTAGTAGTTAATAGTAGCGGCCCTTTTTCTTGAAGTTCTAAAGTTGAATTCCATTCTAAATATTTTCCGGTAATGATATTTTTCAGGGTTTTACCTTCTAATTTTAACTCTTTAAATCGATTTAAGTGTAGAGTAAAAGACGTTTCATTTTTATTTAAAATTAGCACCACTGTTTCTTCTGTAGCACTCCTACTTAACACATAAATATTATCTTTTGGAGCAAAATGAATCGTTTTTCCTTTATGTATTGCTAAACTTTTTTTTCGGTATCTGAGTAAACTTCCAACAAACTGTTGCATATTTTTTTGAGCTGCTGTAAGTCCCGATCCTTCAAATGCATTTACAGGATCTGCAGTCCAACCTCCAGGAAAATCGGACCGGATTAATCCATGATCGTCAGGCTTCTTTGTATTTTGCATTAAAATCTCTGTGCCATAATACACTTGTACAATGCGCGGCATTAAAAACATATAACTTAATGCCATTTTTGTATTCACTACATCTTCATTTAACTGTGTAAACACACGATCCATATCATGATTATCTGGAAATATTAATAGATTTTCGGGTTTAGTATAAGCAAAATCCATAGCTAAACCCTCGTACATTTTCACAAAACCTGTAGCCCAGTTTTCGTCTTCATTTAAAGCATTTATAATATTTTCCTGCATTGGAAAATCCATGGTTGATGATAAATAAGATTCATATCCCTCTTTATTTGGAGTTCCTGTTTGCCAATATCTTACTAACAATGGATTTGTACTCCACTCTTCGCCTACAATACTAAAATTAGGATATTCATCCATGATGGTTTTAGCCCAGCGACTCATAAAATACTTATCTGAATATGGATACGTATCTTGACGAATCCCACTTAGCCCTAAGGTTTCTATCCACCATATATTATTCTGAATAATATACGATGCCATAAAGGGATTTTTCTGGTTTAAATCTGGCATAGAAGGTACAAACCAACCTTCGGTCATTTCTTTTTTATCAATTTCAGATGCATAACTATCTTGGTTTGTGGTACGTCTGTGATTAGAATTTTTAAGATCTGCTTTGGCAATATATTCTGCTTGCTGATTTACCCAATCACTAAACGGTAAATCTTTCATCCACCAATGTTCGCTTCCACAATGGTTTGCCACCATATCCATAATAAGTTTTAAACCACGATTTTGCATGTCTTGAGACAATTCTTTATAATCCTGCAAGGTTCCAAAACGGGGATCGACTTGATAAAAATCTGTAATTGCATACCCATGATAAGACGAAGAATTCATGTCGTTTATTAACAATGGCGTTGGCCAAATACTTGTAAACCCTAAATTTTGAATGTAATCTAAATGATTAATAATACCCCGAATATCTCCACCATGTCTGCCATAATCATCTGTTCTGTTTAAGGTTGTTTCGTTAAGATTTTCTTGAATATCATTCTTCACATCTCCGTTAGCAAAACGATCTGGCGTAATTAAATACATGGCATCAGAACTATTAAACCCTACATAATCTTCAGCCTTTTTTACACGCGTTTTTAATTCGTAAGTATATTCTAAACTTGTGTTGTGTTTGCCTTGAAACTTTATATTGAATGTGCCTGCTTGTGCAGTATTATCGATTTTTAAATCTATAAATAAATAATTTGGACTCTTGGCCTGATGTACTTTTATAATGTTAACTCCAGAGTAATTAATCTCCGGAATGGTTGCACCAATATTTTCTCCGTAAACCAATAACTGCAACTCTGTATTCTTAAAACCAACCCACCAATTAGGCGGCTCTACACGTAAAATTTGAGCTTGCATGGTAATATTAAACACTAACAAACCCAAGAAAAAAAAGCCTGGTTTATGAGGTGTTTTTTTGTTTTTAAATACAGTCATGAGTCTTGTTTTTCTTTGAGTTATTATACTTGGCAAACTATACAACGGCTAGTACTCTTATAAGTTTTTATATTACTTATAAGAGCACTGTAGCTTTAAATTATAAATTGTTATACGCTGTTATATACTAATCTTCAGAACGTAATGTTACTTTTACGTTGTTTGCCATAATATCTAGGGTGTCTCCTTTTTCAAGTTTAAATTCTGTTCCTTTTTGAGTCACTTTAACTTTTATAACGTGATTTCTAAAGTTTACTTTGAATGAATAACCTTCCCATTGTTCTGGTATTTTTGGCTCGAAAGACAACATATTATCTTTAATTCGCATCCCTCCAAATCCTTCAACAATACTCATCCAAGTTCCTGCCATAGATGTAATGTGCAGACCTTCTTCTACTTCTTTATTATAATCGTCTAAATCTAAACGCGATGTACGTAAATAAAACTCGTACGCCTGATCCATACGATTTAATTTAGCCGCTTGTATGCTGTGTACGCAAGGAGATAATGAACTTTCGTGAACGGTAAATGGTTCATAAAAATCGAAATGACGCTCTAACTCTTGGGTTGTAAAATGGTCTTCAAAAAAGTAAAAACCTTGTAATGTATCGGCTTGTTTAATATAAGGCGAACGCAAAATACGATCCCAAGACCATTTCTGGTTTATTGGTCGCGATGACTTATCTAAATCTGCTACAGTAATTAATTCTTTATCTAAAAAGCCATCTTGTTGTAAATAAACATTATGTGCTTCAGAAAATGGCAAATACATGTTTCCAGCAACAGCTTTCCATTGTTCTAATTCCTCTGGAGATAAATTGACTTTTTCTTGAATGCGATCGAAGTCTGATTCGTATTCTTTAGCTACTTTTTTAATATTTTCAATAGCATAATCAATACACCATTTTGCTATATAATTGGTGTAGAAATTATTATTGACGTTGTTTTCGTACTCATTAGGTCCAGTTACACCTAGAATAACATATTTATCTTTTGCTGTAGAAAATGTGGCACGTTGTTGCCAAAAACGAGCAATCCCGATTAACACTTCTAATCCTTTTTCTGGAATATAGCTATAATCGTTGGTATAACGGTAGTAATTAAAAATAGCAAAAGCTATAGCACCATTTCTATGAATTTCTTCAAAAGTTATTTCCCATTCGTTATGGCATTCTTCACCATTCATGGTTACCATTGGGTATAGCGCTGCACCATTAGTAAACCCTAGTTTTCCTGCATTTTCAATAGCGCGATCTAAATGGTTGTAACGATACTCTAATAAATTACGCGCTACTTTTTGATCTTTAGTTGCCATATAAAATGGAATACAATACGCTTCGGTATCCCAATATGTACTCCCTCCATATTTTTCACCTGTAAATCCTTTAGGCCCAATATTTAATCGCGCATCTTTACCTAAATAGGTATGATTTAATTGCATGATATTAAATCGGATACCTTGTTGCGCTTTAACATCGCCATCGATGGTAATATCTGCCATGTCCCAAATTTTAGCCCAAGCTACTTTTTGTTGCTCTAATAATTGTGAGAAGCCTAATTTTAAAGCTTTATTTAAAACAGTTTTAGCAGCTGTTACTAATTGTGTGGCATCATGGTTACGATCTACAGTGTAACCACCAAATTTATGAATCGTAAATGTTTGATTAGCTTTAACAGCAGAGGTTTGTTTAAACGTAATACTTTTATCTGTATGAGATACAGTTTCTGTAGCATCTATTTTTTTACCATCTAAGAAATATTCTGATGCCATGAACGTACACGTTTTAAACTCTGTTTTCATGGTATACGCTTCAACATAAGCCATATTTCCATCTTGGGATACTGCTGTAGTTTCCCAAAATTTATCGTCCCAATTGGTATCTTCATTAGTAATACCTGAATCTAAAAACGGCTCGAATGTAATATTTCCATCGGCATTTAAAGGAGTTATAGCATACGAAATGGCTCCTATTTCATCTAATTCTAGACTTAAAAAACGTTTTGCTTCTACGCGTACTTCTACATCGTTTGGTAAAGTTGCTTTAAATGATCGGGATAACCAACCCGCTTTCATGTTTAATTCACGCTTAAACTCAGACACGTCTTTACATGTAAATAGATCTAACGGAATGCCATTTACAAATACATTAATCCCAATCCAACTTGGTGCATTTAAGACTTTTGCAAAATATTCAGGGTAGCCATTTTTCCACCAGCCTACACGTGTTTTATCTGGATAATATACTCCGGCAATATAACTCCCTTGAAAGGTTGGTCCTGAGTAATGCTCTTCAAAATTAGCTCTTTGCCCCATAGCACCATTACCGATACTAAATAAACTCTCTGACGATTTAACGCGTTCTACATCAAATCCCTCCTCAATAATCGACCAATTGTCTGGTTTAATATAATCTTGATTCATTTTTTCTTAATTTTCTATTTAGTAATAAGTGCTTCAACAAAAGCATCTGAAATTTCTGTGAAGTCGTTAAAAACATAATCGGCTTCATGTAATACATCTTTACTTCCAATACCTATAGAAATCATATTGGCAGTATTTGCAGCTTGTACACCTGCTACAGAATCTTCGAAAACCACACAATCTTCCGGATTTATATTTAATGATTTAGCGGCATTTAAAAATACTTCTGGATCTGGTTTTGCTTTAGTTACATCGTTACCATCTACTATTGTTTTAAATTTATTTAGCAGGTTAACTTTCTCTAGTATTACTCTAGCATTTTTACTTGCAGATCCTAATGATACACCTTGATTTTTAGCTATTAAATAGTCTAGAACACGAGGCACATCTGGAAGAATTTCAGAATTGTTCATTTTATTGATATACTCTAAATACTCTGTATTTTTAAGAGCCATTAAGTCTTGAAATTTTTCATCAGAAACCGTAGTTTCTCCCCAAGCTAATATTTTTTTTAGTGACTCTACACGGCTAACACCTTTAAGTTGTTCGTTTTGAGTTTCTGTAAAATCGAATCCCAAACTATTGGCTAAATTTTTCCAAGCCAAGAAATGATATTTTGCAGTATCTACAATAACACCGTCTAAGTCGAAGATAAATCCTTTTGTTTTCATGAGTTTTCTAATTCTGGTTGATATGATATGGCATTTTTATCGGTAATTAATAAGTTACAAAGTCCAGCAATAATTAAACTGAACCCAGCAACCAACATGGCATTAATAGTTTCGCTTCCTAATAAGTTGGATACAAAATTGATTCCTCCAATGGCGGCAATAATTTGCGGAATTACTATAAACATATTAAAAATTCCCATAATAACACCCATTTTATTTGGATCTACTGCACTGGATAACATGGCATAAGGCATAGATAGTATACTTCCCCAAGCAATTCCGACAAGTATAAATGAATATTTTAAAAATTCTGGAGACGGTAAAAAATACATGGATAAAAATCCGATACCACCCAAACATAACGAGAACATATGTACGTATTTACGATTTATACGTTTTTTTGAAGTATAAAAAGCCAGAACTAAAGCAAAGACCATAGACGATAAACCATAGACACCCATTGATGAGCCTACTAAATTTGATGATTTTTGGAATGCTGTATTTTCTACATCAAAGGCTGCTGCTTGTTCCGGAATTGAAAAATCGTAAGCAGATTCTACAGGAGCAGGCGTATGATACACATGTTCTGTTAGAGCAGGATTAGCCAAACTCCACATTGTAAAAAAGGCAAACCAACTAAAAAACTGAATTACGCCTAATTTTTTCATTGTAGATGGCATGTTTCCAATATTATTTGTAATATCGGATACAAACTGATTTTTTTTAGCCTTTTCTTTTTCAAAAGCTTCCATATCTTCTGGAGGATATTCTGACGTAGTAATTACAGTATATAAGATACTTACCATAAACACTACAGCGCCTATTGCAAAAGCTACTTTAACGGACATGGGTACAATCCCCATTGGTGCGGCATCGCTAACACCAATTTTTGAAACCATCCAAGGTAAATTACTTGCAACCCAAGTTCCTATACCAATAATTAAAGTTTGAACCACAAAACCATAGGACCTTTGAGAGTCAGGTAATTTATCGGCTACAAGCGCTCTAAATGGTTCCATGGACACATTAATAGAAGCATCTAAAATCCATAAAAAACCAGCTGCAACCCATAATACAGGAGAGTGTGGTACAAGTAGTAAAGCCAAGGAACTTAATACAGCTCCTATAAGAAAAAAGGGCTTCCGTCTTCCCCAACGCGGACTCCAGGTCCGATCGCTTAAATATCCAATTATGGGCTGAATTAATAAACCGGTTAAAGGCGCTGCAATCCATAATAATGGAATAGCCTCCTTATCGGCTCCTAAAGTTTGAAATATTCGAGACATAAAGCCTCCTTGTAATGCAAATCCGAATTGTATGCCTAGAAATCCGAAACTCATGTTCCAAATTTCCCAGAAACTGAGGGCACGCTTTTTCATTAATAGTATATTTAAATGAATACCATTGATAAGCGATATACTTATCAAAACTTATTAGTGAGAAGTAAAAGTTTTGATTACGGTGCTAAGATACAAAAGATTTTAAATAAGCGATGTTAAATTTTATTTAGTAGATTCTCTTTCTATCAATTCGGTTTCAATCACCACGGTTTTAACACGCTCTTCTTCAACTTCATTCTCTAATTTTTCTATTAATAACTCGGCCGCTACAGCTCCTATTTTTTTTCCATGCTGACTCACTGTTGTAAGACTAGGCATAGCATGACGAGACAAAACACCATCTGTAAAACCTATAACTTGTAAGTCTTCAGGAATTTGCTTCCCTAATTTTCTAGCCACTTTCATGGCGGTAATTGCATACAATTCATTAACGGCAAACACACCATCAATATTTGGATTGTTATGAAACAAATCCAAAATTTCTTTTTCTAAAACATCAATATAATCTTCAGAAACTAACTTATCATCTACTTTTAAAATTAAATCAGATTGACTTTCAATATCATACTCATTTAAAGCTTCAATATACCCTTGGGTTCGTAAACGCCCTACACTTACATAATCTTTAGTAGTGATTATTGCAATGTGTTTACATTGGTTCTCAATAAGCTTAACCACTGCTTTCTTAGCTCCTTTTATATCATCTACAATCACTTTATCACAGGCTATTTCATTAACAATTCGGTCAAACATTACAATAGGCATACCTTGACTTATCGTTTCATTAAAATGATGGTAATCTTGTTGTTGTAATGTTTCTTTTGAAATGGACAAAATAAAACCATCTATACTACCATTGGCTAACATCTCCATATTAATCACCTCTTTATCAAAAGATTCATTAGACAAACCAATAATAACATTATACCCTTTTTTATTAGCGACCTCCTCTATCCCTTGAATCACTTTCGAAAAAAAATGATGTACAATTTCTGGAATTAAAATCCCTATGGTTTTAGTTTTTCTGTTTTTTAGGCTTAAAGCAATATTATTAGGCCTGTAATGATACAGTTTAGCAAACGCTTTCACTTTATCTCTGGTATCTTCACTGATTTCCTTACTATTACGCAACGCTTTAGACACGGTTGCAATAGATACGTCTAATTCTTTAGCAATTTGTTTTAGGGTCACTTTCTTTTTCATAGCTAGTTTTTATGTCTTGTAAAGATATTACAATCTTGTCAATTTTTAATAATTAACACCTAAAACACCTAAAAACTGTTAAATACAAAAAAGTTACTAACACGAAAACGTTTACGTTAAGGATATCGCAAAAACAAAATTCGTGTTAACATAAAATTTACATAATTTTAATCTCGAGAAGTAAAAGTAAAAACAAACCAAACTAATTCAGATTTAATTTAATTCATATTCTATGAAAACATTTTTAAACAGTTTATTACTGGCATTGTTTTTTGCACCAGCACTAGTTTTGGCGCAAACAACCGTAACAGGAAATGTTTCCGAAGACACATCAAATTTACCCATTCCTGGAGTAAATATAATTGTGCAAGGAACACGTACTGGTACAGCAACAGATTTCGACGGAAATTACTCACTCAAAGTAAATGAAGGCGACATTTTAGAGTTTTCCTTTATTGGTTATAAATCTCAAAACATCACTTATACAGGACAAACCACATTAAATGTAAAACTTACTGAAGACACTGCTGTTTTAGATGAAGTTGTAGTGATTGGATATGGTAGCGTTAAAAAAGAAGATTTAACGGGAGCCGTAGACATGGTAAATTCAGACGATTTTAACGATGGTCCTGTACTTTCTGCACAACAACTAATTAGCGGTAAAGTAGCTGGGGTATCTGTAACGTCTGGTGGTGGAGCACCTGGTGAAGGACAGAATATTGTTATTAGAGGTCAAGGATCTTTATCTTTAGAGGGTACTCCGCTTTATGTTATTGATGGTTTTCCTATTGATAACGGTAGTGTTGGCGGATCTAGAAATCCTCTTAACTTTATAAATCCAGGCGATATTGAAAGCATGGTAGTATTAAAAGATGCCTCTGCAACTGCAATTTACGGATCGCGTGCTGCTAATGGTGTTATTTTAATTACAACTAAAAAAGGAAAAGATAGTGGGTTTAAATTTAGTTTAACCAGTTCTGCAACAGTCTCTACACCTATTAACAAAGTAGATGTAATGTCTGCAGAGCAGTTTACCTCACTTATTCAAGAAACTGGAACTGCAGAAAATATTGCTTTACTAGGATCTTCAAACACCGATTGGCAAGACGAAATTTACAGCAATGCTTATGGATCTGACCATGCATTCAGCGCAATAGGAAATGCTTTTGGTGTACCTATTAGAGCTTCAATTGGATACTCAGACCAAGATGGTATACTTAAAAATGACAATCTTACAAGAACTACTGGAGCTTTAAACTTAAAGCCTAGTTTTTTAGATAATCATTTAAAATTAGACTTAAATGCTCGTGGTATGTACACAGAAAACACGTTTGCTAATCAAGACGCTATTGGGGCCGCAATCGATTTCGACCCTACACAATCTGTCTACGATGAGAACTCTAAATATGGCGGATATTTTTCATGGATAGACCCAAACACAGGTAACAAACCTAGCTTAGCGCCAACAAATCCTGTTGCCTTATTAGATTTGGTTGACGACACATCTGAAGTACGCCGTTTAGTTGCTAATGCTAAAGTAGATTATAACTTACATTTCTTTGAAGATTTAACAGCTACAGTAAACATTGGTATAGATAAACAAAATAGCCATGGAAGAACCGTAACGTCTGAATTAATTCCTACACCAGATGAAACTTGGAATGGATCTCGCACAAGTTATACGCAAGAAGCTACAAACAAATTGTTTGATGCATATGTGACCTACGATAAAGAAATCAATGAAAATAATCTAACTGCTGTTGCAGGTTACTCATACCAATCTTTTGAGTATAATAATTATAGCTACGACAGTGAAGATGAAGAAGATGGTGTAGATTATGAATTTATCGACAAATCCAAAAATGTATTACTATCGTATTTTGGACGTTTAAACTATTCTATAAACGACAAGTATCTTATTACTGCGAGTTTAAGAGCAGATGCTTCTTCTAAACTAAATCCAGACGATCGTTGGGGGTATTTCCCTTCTGCAGCTTTAGCATGGAACATTAATAAAGAATCTTTCTTAGAAAATGTATCTTCAATAAACGAGTTAAAACTAAGATTAGGTTATGGTGAAGTTGGTAACGTAAATGGTCTAGGCGACTATAAATTTATCACAAGTTATACAGGTAGCCAATCTACAGCAAACTACCAGTTTGGAGACTCATTTTACCAAACATATAGACCTTCTGCGCTAAATGAAGATTTACGTTGGGAAGTTGCTCAAACCCTAAATATTGGTATAGATTATGCCTTCTTTTCTAGACGAATTTCAGGTTCTTTAAACGTTTACTCAAAGAAAACAAAAGATTTAATTAGCAATTCTTTTGTAGATCCTTTTACCAATTTTGGAAACCAAATTGAAGCTAATATTGGAGATATGGAAAACAAAGGGATTGAATTTAATTTAAATGTTATTCCTGTAAGAAATGATAATTTTGAATGGAGCTTAGGCTATAACATTTCATTTAACGACAACGAAATTACAAATCTTCCAGACCAACAATTTGTTGGAGGTATTAGTGGTGGTACAGGAAATACAGTGCAAACACATGTAGAAGGCGAAGCTCCATACAGCTTTTTAGTTTACCAACAAGTGTATGATAGTTCTGGAACTCCTATTGAAGGTGCTTATGTAGACCGAAACGGAGATAACGTAATTAACGAGGACGATAAATATATTAATCACGATCCGTATGCAGATGTAATTATGGGGTTAAACACCAATTTAAGTTATAAAAAATGGGATTTAGCTATTGTTACTAGAGCAAATATAGGTAACTACATTTACGATAACGTAGCCTCTAGAGCAGGTACATTAAATAGAGCTACAGAAAATGGCATATTAACAAACCTACATACAGATTATTACGATACAGGATTCCAATCATTAACAGATAACGGTTTATTAAGCGACCACTATGTTAAAGATGCTTCCTTCTTTAAAGTAGACAACATTACATTAGGTTACACTCTAACAGAAGCCATTAAAAATACAACCTTCCGTTTTTACGGATCTGTTCAAAATGTTTTAACAGTAACAGATTACGATGGTTTAGACCCAGAAGTATATGGCGGAATTGACAACAATTTCTACCCAAGACCAAGAACATACGTATTAGGTGTAAATATTGACTTTTAAATTAAAGAATTCATGAAAAATATAATAAATAAATTCACAGTTGGTATCGCTTTAGCGCTCTCTATAGTGTCTTGTCATGACGATTTAGACCAAACACCTATAGATCCAGATAGCTTTACAGAAGAAGATGTATTTGCTAACATAGATGAAGCTAAAGGTGCATTAGCAAAATTATATGCCAGTTTAGCATTAACCGGCCAAGAAGGTCCTGCAGGCGATGCAGATATTTCAGGTATAGACGAAGGATTTTCGCAATACACACGTATGCTTTTTAATCTTAACGAATTAACTACAGATCACTCTGTTGTAGGATGGGGAGACCCAGGTTTACCAGACTTACATAACTTAAGCTGGTCTTCAGGAAACGATTTTTCAGAAGCAATGTATTACAGATTAGGTCAGGAAGTCTCTTTTTGTAACTCATTTATTAGCAATGCTTCTGCCTTAACAGATGCAGAAGCAGAAACTTTTATTGCCGAGGCACGTTTTTTAAGAGCCTATGCCTACTATAATTTAATAGATTTATATGCAAACGTACCTTTAACAACAGAAGTGTCTACAGAATTACCTCTGCAAAGTGATCGTACAGAACTGTTTAGTTTTGTTGAAACTGAATTGTTAGAAATACAAGATTTATTAGCAGAAAGTAATGAATATGGTCGTGTAGATCAAGTTGCGGCTTGGGCACTATTATCACGCTTATATTTAAATGCTGAAACTTGGATTGGCGAAGATAAATATGCAGATTGTATAACCTATTCTAATGCCGTAATTAACTCGTCTTATTCAATAAACACTAACGATGTTAACGGCAATGGCTCTGCTTACGATGAATTGTTCTTAGCAGACAACAATACTAATGGGGCTCAAAATGAGTTTATTTTTACTGCGAATTTTGATGGAGTACAATCTACTACTTACGGTGGTACAACATTTCTAATTCACTCTGCAATAGGTGGCAGTATGGATCCGCTTGCTTATGGTGTTAACGGAGGTTGGGCTGGTCTGAGAACAACAAAAGCATTGGTTAATAAATTTTCAAGTTCAATTACTGCTAGAGATAGTGACGGTTACCCAACAGCTTGGTCGGACCATCGTGCAATGTTTTACACAGACGGACAAGCCTACGAGATTACAACCATTTCAAACACCTTTACAGATGGGTATGCTGTAACTAAATTCTCAAATGTGAATAGTGATGGTAGCCAAGCCAACGATACCTCTGGAGAATTTGCAGATACAGATATTCCTCTAATAAGATTAGCCGAAATTTATTTAAACTACGCTGAGGCGGCTTTACGTGGCGGTGGCGGAGATTTAAGTACAGCTGTAAACTTAGTAAACCAACTAAGAACACGTGCCTATGGTAATGACTCTGGAAATATATCTATTTCAGATTTATCTTTAAGTTTCATTTTAAATGAACGCTCAAGAGAATTGTATTGGGAAGGATTACGTAGAACAGATTTAATACGTTTTGACCAGTTTACTACAGACACTTATGTGTGGCCATTTAAAGGAGGCTCAAGCGATGGAAATGGAGTTGAATCTTATAGAGAAATCTTTCCTTTACCAACAAACGTAATTTCTATAAATCCAAATTTAGAACAAAACACAGGATACTAATCTAAAGACATTATAATATGAAAAATATAATTTCAAAAATATTAAGTATAATGTTAGTAACCCTGGCATTATACAGCTGTACCACAGACGATACCGATACGGTTTTAAACGATACAGCTACAACCGTACTTACACCATCTAATACAGATATAGTATTACTAAAAGATAATGTAGGTCTTACCGCATTAAATTTAACTTGGACCGAACCAGATTACGGATACGCAGCCATACCAACTTATATGGTTTACTTTGATGTTGCTGGAAATAATTTCCAAAATGCAGTTAAAAAAGATGCAGGAAACAATTTAGAATACAGCTTATTAACCGAAGGTTTAAACACTATTTTACAAACTTTAGAAATTGAATCTGAAATTGAAACAACTATTGATGTTAAGGTTGTAAGTATAATTGGAACTTCAACTGTTGCAGCAACATCTAACATTAGTAGTATTAACGTCACTGGATATGCAAATACGTTAGATTTATCTTCTGAATGGGGACTTGTTGGTAGTGCTACAGAAAACGGATGGGATGGTCCAGACATGCCATTTTATGCGACTAGCGAAGCCGATATTTTTAATGCCTATGTAACCTTAACAGATGGAGAAATTAAAATAAGACAAAACAATAGTTGGGATTTAAACTATGGGGATACCGGTGCAGACGGTACTTTAGAAGAAGGCGGAGATAATATTGTTGTAACTGCAGGAACTTATAAAATAACTTTTAATGCAGGAACTTTAACTTATAAAATTGAAGCTTACACTTGGGGTCTTGTTGGAGATGCCACACCTAATGGTTGGGATGGTCCAGACACCGCGTTAACATACGATCCAACATCAGACCAATGGCGTGTAGTCGTTACACTAACCGATGGAGAAATGAAATTCAGAAAAAATAATGATTGGAGTTTTAATTATGGTGATAATGATACTGACGGAAGTTTAGACGATGGTGGTGATAACATTCCTGTAACCGCAGGAAACTATCTTGTAACCTTAAATTTAAACGACTTAACATATTCTTTAGAAGCTATTGAAAATCTTTGGGGAATTGTTGGTGATGCCACTCCTAATGGTTGGGACGGCCCAGATACAGTCTTAAATATGGATTACACTACTGAAGGTATATGGTATTTAAATGGTGTTACACTTACTACAGGTGAAATGAAATTTAGAGCCAATAACGATTGGGGAGTAAATTATGGAGACACCGGTGCTGATGGCATTTTAGATGATGGCGGAGACAATATTGCAATTACCGCGGGTACTTACGATATTATTTTAGATTTATCAGATACTTCTAATCCAACTTATACTTTAACTAAATAGCAATTAAATACGGGCTGTGACATTAATATCACAGCCCGTATTGTTTTTAATCCATTCATTATGAAAAAAACATTACTCGCTTTTTTACTTTTAGTTACTACAAGCTTTACATATGCTCAAGTAACCACGAGCCCTACTACATTTAACACTTCAGAAGCCGTAACTATTACTGTAAATATTTTAAGTACAGAGACCAATTGTAATACCTTAAGTAATCCATCTAAGGTATATATGCATTCTGGAATTGGAGACGATGCTAACCCTTGGGGTTACAATGTCATTGGAAATTGGGGAACAGATGATGGTGTTGGTGAAATGACAAATAATAACAATGGTACATGGAGCATTACCATTACCCCGAAAACATATTACAACTTAACAGATGCTCAAGCAAATTCTGCAACAAAAATAGGTATGGTGTTTAGAAATGCAGCTGGAGACCAAGAATTAAAAGCAACAGGCTGTTCAGATATTTTTATTAATGTGGGGACGTTTCAAGTCACTTTAAACTCACCTGAAAATAATAGTACAACGCTTATTACTTCAGGAGGTGAAATTACAATTTCTGCATCTAACACTTCTGGTAATGCAAATTATTCACTTGTAGCGAACGGTACAGTGTTAGACACTAAAACAAACATTACATCCTATACCTATACACACACTAACATCACATCAAATCAGGATTATGCGTTAACGGTAACTCAAGGTACAAATTCAACAACTAAAACCTTTTCTGCGTTAATAAATCCTGGAGTATTGACGGAGAACATGCCTAATGGTCTGGAAAACGGAATTAATTACAATACTAACGATGCTACTAAAGCAACTTTAGTATTAGATGCGCCATTAAAAGATGTTGTATATATTGCAGGTAGTTTTAACAATTGGTCTCCATCTCTAGACTATGCGATGAAACAAGATCCAACTTCAGGTTTATTCTGGTTAGAACTTACAGGTTTAACAGCTGGAAAAATAGAAACATTCCAATACTGGGCTATAGACGAGACTCCTATTACAAACTCACCTGTAATGGTAAAAACAGCTGATCCGTTTTCAACCTTAGTATTATCACCCTTCGATGATCCTGAAATTTCTTCTGAAACCTATCCAAATTTACCAGAATATCCATCCGGTCAAGAACGTGAAGTTACAGTTTTACAAACCGGAAAGGCAGATTACAATTGGCAAGTAACAAATTTTGAAAAACCAAAAAAAGAAGACTTGGTGATTTATGAAGTCTTAATTCGTGATTTTGATGCCAATAGAAACATTCAAGATTTAATAGATCGTATAGACTATTTCAAAAACCTAAATATTAATGCCATACAATTAATGCCTATCATGGAATATGAAGGTAACGAAAGTTGGGGTTATAACACATCGTTTCATATGGCGCTAGATAAATTTTATGGTACAGAAAACAAAGTCAAAGAATTTATAGATTTATGTCACCAAAATGGCATTGCCGTGATCTTAGATGTAGCTTTAAATCATGCATATGGTAGAAATCCAATGGTTCGCTTATGGATGGAAGATGCTGATGGTGATGGTTGGGGAAACCCTAGTAGCGAAAACCCTTATTTTAATCAAGAAGCCACACACAGTTATAGTGTAGGATCAGATTTTAACCACCAGCAAGCACGAACACAATATTATGTAAAACGTGTGGTAGAACATTGGATTACAGAATTTAATATTGATGGATTTCGTTGGGATTTAACCAAAGGTTTTACTCAAAACTGTACTGCTTCAGATGAGAATTGCACCAATAGTTACCAACAAGATCGGGTAGATATTTTAAAACAATATGCCGATTATTCTTGGGATATGGACAGCACTCAATATGTGATTTTTGAGCATTTAGGTCAAGATAGCGAAGAACAAGAATGGGCAAACTACAAAATTGATGAAGGCAAAGGTGTTATGATGTGGGGAAAAATGACAGACCCATACAATCAACTTACCATGGGATATGCTTCAGATTCAAATTTTGAAAGAATGGGTAGCGATGCTCACGGGTTTGTAGCAAATCGTTTAGTTGGCTATGCAGAAAGTCATGACGAAGAACGTTTAATGTATAAAAACTTACAATATGGGGCATCTTCAGGAACATACAATGTAAAAGATTTAAATACAGCTTTACAACGTATGGAGGCTTTAGGTGCAATAACGCTAACTATTCCCGGACCAAAAATGATATGGCATTTTGGAGATTTAGGAATGGATAATTCTATTTATACCTGTACAGATGGCTCGGTATCTACAGACGATTCATGTAAGTTAAGCACAAAACCTCAGCCTCAATGGACAGAGAATTGGTTAGGAGACGAGAGCAGAACTGCAGTTTACACTACTTGGTCTAAATTAAATAAACTAAAAATTAATGAAGACGTTTTTGAAGGTGAGTATACCATCACTTCTGGAGATTTAACGCCTAGAATTCGTATCTGGAATTCTGATTTAGCCTCAACAGATTTAAATGACGTTGTAATTATTGCAAATTTTGACACCACCATACAAACAATAAACCCAGATTTTCCTAGCAATGGCACTTGGTACGATTTAATGGATGAAACAGGAAATACTTCAATTTCGGCAACCAATGCCATTCCTTTAGAACCTGGAACTTTTAAGATTTACGGAAATCATATACCACAAAGTTTAAGTGTAGACGAGGTAGTGCATTCAGATTCTTTTACAATCTATCCAAATCCGTCTCAAAATAGTTTTAAAATCAGCACAGCTTCAACACATTTAAGTGTTTTTGACATTACAGGAAAACTTGTAAAACAATTTAAAGGTCATTTTACTACTACTCATAGTTTTAATGTTTCTGAACTTAAATCTGGTTTATATATTATTAAAATAATTAACTCTATAGGACAAGAAAACACATCTAAACTTATAAAAATCTAAGCACTCAAATAAGTTTCTATTTCAAATGCCTAACATACCTATATGTTAGGCATTTTTATTATAAAAAAAGACAGCATGTGTTTAAAATAAACAAATATTAAAAACTATAAAAACGTATTATTCTGTATTTTTGAGTAACAAGACATTTGTATATGAAACTTATTTTAAAAGATTACATTCTTCAATTAAAACACACCTTTACCATCTCTAGAGAATCTATAGACGTACAGCCTAGTTTAATTGTTGTGTTAGAAGACAACGGATTTTCGGGTTATGGTGAAGCGACTTCAAACCCATACTACAATATTACGGTACCCATAATGAAAACGGAGCTAGCCAAAGTAAGACCTATTATTGAAGCTACAACTCATGAAACTCCTGAAGTGTTTTGGGCAAAAATGTATCCGCTTTTAAAACATAATATGTTTGCTTTATGCGCCTTAGACTTAGCCTACAACGACTTATATGCACGAAAACAACACAAGAAGTTATACGAGCTTTGGGGTTATAATATTTCTAACAACCCAATAACAGATTATACTATTGGGATTGATACTGTAGAAAAAATGGTCGCAAAAATGAAAGAATTGCCTTGGCCTATTTATAAAATTAAATTAGGAACCAATGAAGATATTAAGATTGTTACCGAATTAAGAAAACATACAGATGCTGTTTTTAGAATTGATGCAAACTGCGGTTGGAATGTAGATGAAGCATTAGATAATGCCATTAAATTAAAAGCACTTGGCGTTGAGTTTTTAGAACAACCCTTAAAAGCCGACCATTGGGATGGCCATAAAAAACTATATCAAGATTCTGTACTACCTATTATAGCCGATGAAAGTTGCCAGGTAAGTGAAGATATTGCAAAATGTCACACTTATTTTCATGGTGTAAATGTAAAACTTGTAAAATGTGGCGGCTTGACCCCAGCTCGCAACATGCTAATTGAAGCTAGACAATTGGGAATGAAAACCATGGTAGGTTGTATGACGGAATCATCGGTTGGAATTTCGGCAATAGCACATTTACTTCCGTTATTAAATTATGTAGACATGGATGGTGCTATGTTATTAGCCAAAGATATTGCTACAGGAATCACAATAGATCAGGGAGTAACTCACTATAGCAATTTAAACGGGACAGGTGTCACTTTACTGTAATTACGTATGGAGGTAAATAAGGCGCCCAAGGATAAAATCTCTATAAACGACAGTAATATGTCCTATTTTGGAGGCACGTCTTATTTAGGACTGGCTACACTCCCCGCCTTTCAAGAAGCTATTATAAAAGGTATTAGAACATGGGGAACAGCCTATGGAAGTTCTAGACATGCAAATGTAAAATTAAAAGTTTTTAATGAAGCCGAAACCTTATTAGCTTCTCAGTTACAAACTGAATCTTGTGTTACCGTGTCCTCAGGCATGTTAGCAGGAAAATTAGTGTTAGAATATTTAGCAACAATATGCTCCCAATTTTATCATTATCCCAATACACATCCTGCAATACTAGCAGCTAACAGCTTGCCTTTATATGTTGATAACCGACTACATTCAAACCTTGTTAGCAATACACCTGAAACTGTTGTTATTTGTACCGACGCTATTCCGACTACTAATGTAACCTTTGTAAATTTTGATTTTCTTAAAACTATTCCTGAGCATAAAAAAATCATTCTACTTGTAGACGAATCGCATAGCTTAGGTATAACAGGAGATAATGGCATGGGCGTTTTTAACAGTATCCCTACCACACATATAAATCAAAAAATTCTAGTCAGTTCTCTAGGTAAAGCAATGGCATTACCAGGAGGTATTATTGCTGGAGATGCTAACTTTATAAACGCTATAAAAGCAACGGTAATGTTTTCTACAGCCTCAGGAATGAGTCCTGCATATTTAGAGGCGTATATACAATCGCAAGCAATTTATAAGCAACAACAAGATAAGCTTAAAGCTAATTTAGAATACTTTTTTAAAGGATTACAGTTTAATACTACTTTTAAATACAATTATAACTATCCAAATATTTATAATTTTAATCCTGGATTTTATGAGACGTTATTAAAGCAAAACATAGTAATTACACATTTTCATTATCCCACTCCTAAAGATGTTTTAAGCAGAATTGTACTCTCTGCTAATCACACCAAAGCCGATTTAGATAAATTAAAAAAAGCGCTTTCATAATTATTGAAAACGCTTTTTTTAGTTAACCACTTATATTTTATTATTCATCCCACCAAACAGGTGTTACTGGAGTAACTTTATTAGCCGCTACATTGTCTGGATTAGTATACTCTTCAGTCGTTGGGTAAGTTGCGCGTCTAAACCACTCCCCTGCATAATCACCATCAGAATCCTCTTCTTCTCTAATTGACAATCCTTTAAACACTTCATCAGAAAAATCATAACGTCTAAAATCTACAAATGTTTCAGGATTTAAGAAGTTGTGAATGTATTTCTCTTTCATAATATGTTGCAACATCAATCCAGATTCTCCAACTGCAATTGCACCATCTGCTAAATAATCGGCACCATCAGGGTTTAACATCGGTAAAAAATGTAATGTCAGTGAATTTAAAATCTGTTGTTTTTCATTTATAAATTGATCTCCATTTAAAAAATTAAATATATCGAATAATGCTTGCGTTGCTGTAGATTCATCGCCATGCATCTGAGACCACAAAAACACATTTATAGGCCCATTACCAACACTTATCAAATTAATATCGCGTCCTTCTATAGAAGCACCTACCGTTTTAACCGTCTTGCATCAAATTCTTTAACTTTATACTGCGCATATTCTTTGTATAACTGAGATGTAAAATTAGGGTTTTGGGCTACAACAGACAACGTTAATAACACCATAATACTGTTTAAAATATATCTCATATCATTCAAGTTTTTAAAATTTAAGACGCTATACATTCATTTTTAAAGGTAATAAAATCGCTTAATTTAATATTTTAGAATAAAAGACTAGCTTAAGGTTCTAAAACTATACATTTTAAACAAATAATAATTTCTTGGTGTTAAGAATAAGAACGCAATTATTATAGTTAATAAATCAATTTAAAAAGCAGTAAGTTTATACTATTATAAAAAACAGATGGAACCCGTATAATATGAATAGTAGGTGGAATAATTATAAGAAAAGTCGCTTTCATAAATTTATTTTAAGACACCAAAAATATGCGCCTATCATATTCTTTGTTGGTGGTTTTATTTTTGACTCTTTAACGCTTGGTCGCATAGATAGAGTTTACGATTTAACTGTGCTATGTTTACATATGTCTGCATTAACGTTAACCTTATATTTATACAATTTAACAGATGATGGTGCTTGGGAAAACACCATTTTAAAACGCGCAGAAGATTATTTCCCATTAGCCATACAATTTTTTTTTGGTGGCCTCTCTAGTGCCTATGTTATTTACTTTTCAAGAAGCGTTTCGTTATCTAAAACAGTTTCATTTTTCATTATTTTAATTGCTTTATTTTTAGCTAATGAGTTTTTAAAAAAACGTATTTCAAACAAATATCTGCAGTTTAGTATTTACTTCTTTATTAACTTTACATTTTTCACTTTTATGATTCCTGTTTTCATAAAAGCCATGAGTCCTACAATTTTTTTAATCTCTGGCCTAGCTAGTTTGTTTAGTACGATTATTCTCATCACATTTATATATGTAAAAAGCCCTTCAACCCGACAAGAAATACGTTTAGGAAAACTTGTAACTCTCATTCTCTCTATATACATTTCAATAAATATATTTTATCATTTTAAACTTATACCTCCCGTGCCATTGGCTCTACAAACAGGAATTATAGCTCATAATGTGGTAAAAAAGAACAATAATTATATTGTAACCTACGAGCAAAAAGAAAAATATATTTTTTGGAGAGATTATAATTCTAAGTTTATTCATAATCCAGATAAACCTGTTTATATTTTCTCTTCAATTTTTGCACCTACAGCATTAAAAAAATCAATAATTCACCGCTGGAATTGGTATAACAGTACTTTAGAGCAATGGGTAACATTAGACAACATACGTTTTGACATTACTGGGGGCAGAAATAATGGTTACCGTGGTTACAGTTATAAAAACAATATCATTCCAGGCCTTTGGAAAGTAGAAGTTTTAACAGAAGAGGAATTACTTTTAGGAGTTATAGATTTTGAAATTATTAATGATACAACCCAACACCCCAAACGACTAATTGAAAAAACATTCTAAATTTCACCCTCCTAACCCTTTCAAAAAAAATAAAACCTTCCTCTTAACATTTTTTATTGCTCATTCTAGATTAAAAAAATCATATCGATATTATTTGATAAAAAAATGCTTTAAAATTACAAATACACCATTTAAGCATAATAATTTATAGACAAAATACAATCTTTTGTTTTTTTTTAGAACTTCTTTAAAAAATCGCATAAAATTCTCTTAAATTGTAATGTCTTTAATTGAAATCTTTATGGCATTAAAAATTGTAATTTCTCACAAAACAAAGTATAAATACGACAGGCTAGTATCTTTATCTCCTCATATATTCAGGTTACGTCCTGCCCCACATAGCAGAACACCTATTGAAGCATATTCTATTAAAATAGAACCTAAAGATCATTTTTTTAATTGGCAGCAAGATCCATTTGGGAATTATTTGGCACGACTTATTTTTCCTGAAAAAACAAGAGAATTATCTATTGAAGTAGAAATTATAGCCGATTTAAAAACAATTAACCCTTTTGATTTTTTTGTTGAAAAGAGTGCGGAAGAATATCCTTTTTCATACGATGATAGAATGAAAAAAGAATTGCAACCGTATTTAGAAATCACAGAAAGCGGTCCGCTATTAGATAATTTCTTAAAAACTATAGACACCACACCTAGGAAAACAATTTACTTTTTAATCGATATCAATAAAAAAATATACGATTATTTAAATTATAACATCCGCATGGATCCTGGAGTACAATCTTGCGAGGAAACTCTAGAAATTAAAACAGGGTCTTGTCGTGATTATGCCTGGTTATTTGTACAAACTTTACGCCATCTTGGTTTTGGTGCGCGCTTTGTCTCTGGCTATTTAGTTCAATTAAAATCCGACGAAAAATCTCTGGACGGGCCTTCTGGTCCTGAAGAAGATTTTACAGACCTCCATGCTTGGGCAGAAGTTTACCTTCCTGGTGCTGGTTGGATTGGTTTTGATGCCACTTCTGGACTATTAGCAGGAGAAGGTCACATCCCACTAGCATGTACGCCTTCTTTTGAAAGTGCTGCTCCTGTTTCAGGTATGTCTGATATTTGCGAAACCGAATTTGAATTTGAAAATTCTGTAAAACGTATTTTTGAATCGCCACGTGTTACAAAACCTTACACCGAAGAACAATGGAAAGCCATATATAAACTTGGTTTTAAAGTTGAAAAAGAATTAGAAAAAGGCGATGTTAGATTAACCATGGGAGGAGAACCCACCTTTGTATCGATAGACGATATGGAATCTGACGAATGGAATACCGCTGCAGATGGACCACATAAACGCGAACTAGCAAAAACCTTAGCAGCTAAACTTTACGATGAATACGATAATGGTAGCGTATTACACCAAGCACAAGGAAAATGGTATCCTGGCGAGCCACTACCTCGTTGGCAGATTGAAATGTGTTGGAGAAAAGACGGAAAAAAAATATGGCAGAATAAAAAATTATTAGCCTTATTTGCAGACCAAACAACTTTACCAGAAAATGCCGATAAACTATTTTTAAAGACCCTTACTAAATATTTAGATATTACAGATAAATATATACTTCCTACTTACGAGGATGCATTTTATTTTATCTGGGAAGAAGGAAAACTACCAATAGATGTAGATCCTACAAAAGACGATAGTATTTTACTCGTTAAAGACAAACTAAAACAAATTTTAAACGACGGTAAATCTAAACCCGTAGGTTATGTATTGCCATTAAATAATACATCAGATAAATGGTACACCAACAGCTGGCAATTTAGGCGCAACCACCTATTTTTAATACCAGGAAATTCACCTATAGGATTACGCTTACCGCTAGGCTCCCTTATAAGAGAACCTAATACAGGAGAATTCCCAACCTACCAGCCTGATAATTTTACTAAGAAAAAGAAACTACCTAGCTATAAAAACAAAGTTTTAAGACGTATTCGAAAAGTTAATGAAGAAGGAATAACGCAAGACGATTGTAATTACTTTATCAGGACAGCTATATGTGCAGAAGTTAGAGATCAAAAATTGCATTTATTTTTACCACCTCTAGATTCTGCAGAAATCTTTTTAGATTTAATAGCCTCTATAGAATCTACTGCAAAAGAATTAAAAATTCCTGTTGTACTAGAAGGTTACAATCCACCTCATGATAACCGTTTAGAATCCATGAAAATTACGCCAGATCCTGGTGTGATTGAAGTAAATGTACAGCCTGCTAAAAACTGGGAAGAACTTACACATAACACATTAACATTATACCGTTTAGCTAAAGAATCTCGTTTAGGTACTGAAAAATTCATGTTAGATGGAAAACACACTGGAACTGGAGGTGGTAACCATGTTACTTTAGGAGGTATTACTCCTGCAGATAGCCCACTATTACGCAAACCAAGCCTGTTACGCAGTTTACTAACATTTTGGCAACACCATCCAGGATTATCGTACTTGTTTTCAGGCGCATTTATTGGGGCTACAAGTCAGGCACCACGTATAGATGAAGCAAGAATGGAAAACCTCTATGAATTGGAGATTGCTTTTAGCCAGATTCCTAAAAATGGTAAAGTCCCGTTTTGGTTAACCGATAGATTATTCCGACACCTTTTAACCGATTTAACAGGGAATACACACCGTGCAGAATTCTGTATAGATAAGTTATACTCACCAGACTCATCCTCCGGACGTTTAGGTATTTTAGAGCTACGCGCCTTTGATATGCCACCACACCCACAAATGAGCTTAATGCAAAATTTATTAGTTAGAACATTAGTCGCTTGGTTCTGGAAAAAACCTTACGAACATAATTTAGTACGTTGGGGCACAGAACTACACGATAAATTTTTAACAGAACACTATGTAAGAGAAGACATTAAAGATATTGTAAACCAACTGAATAAAGCAGGTTACAAATTTAAAGAAGATTGGTTTGATCCATTTTTCGAATTTAGATTTCCATTACATGGAATGGTAGAAATAAACAATATAAACCTAGAGCTACGTGCGGCTATCGAACCTTGGAATGTTCTCGGTGAAGAAATGACAGGTGGCGGTACAGCAAGATATGTAGATTCTTCTGTAGAACGCTTACAAGTAAAAGTTTCTCATTTCACAGAAGAAAGATTTGTATTAACTTGCAACGGTGTTAAAGTAAATTTAAATAACACTGGTGTTAAAGGCGAATATGTTGCAAGCATTAGATATAAAGCTTGGAATCCACACTCCTCTTTACACCCAACAATTGATGTAGATACCCCATTGGTTTTTGATATTATTGACACTTGGAACAAACGCGCTATTGGAGGCTGTACTTATTTTGTTTCTCATCCAGGAGGACGTTCATATAAGACTTACCCTGTAAATAGTTATGAGGCAGAATCAAGACGTATTAATCGTTTTTGGGATCAAGGTCATACACAAGGCGAAATTTTTGAAGTTGAAAAAATTGAACAAGACGACAATAATTCTAGTATAAATATAGAAACCCATGAAGGTTCTCGTAAATTTAGATATATAGAACAACCAATTAATTTTGAGTTTCCATATACTTTAGATCTAAGAAAAAAATAGATAATTAATGCCCATTGATAAAAACACCCTTTTTGATAATTATTTTTCAGACTTTAAGAATTACGACGAAGTCTTAAAATCTAATATGTCTGTAAATCCAAATTGGGAAAAATTACTAAACAATCTTACCCATATGGGTAATAAAGCCATGATCTCAAAACAAAACGAGATGGATTGGTTAATGGACGAGAACGGAGTAACGTATAATGTTTACAACGACCCTAAAGGCATGCACCGCTCTTGGCAACTAAACATTGTACCCTTTCTAATTCATGAAAAAGAATGGGAAACCATTGAAAAAGGGATGCAACAACGTTCGGAATTATTAAACCTTACGTTAAAAGATATTTATGGCAAACGCGAGCTTATAAAAAATGGAATTATTCCGTTAGAGGTTATATATGCACATCGTGGATTTTTAAGACAGTGCGATCAAATTCAATATAAAACAGCTAAAAATTTATTAATCCATTCTGCAGATCTTGCCCGTGGGCCAGATGGCAGAATGTGGGTTGTTAACGATAGAACGCAAGCGCCTTCTGGCATGGGATACGCTTTAGAAAACAGATATGCAACTAGCCGTATTTTACCAGATATATTTAAGGATATTCATGTAAAACCACCTACAACATTCTTTTCAGATTTTAACAAAATGCTTTTGGATGCAGCGCCTCAAAACAGAGACAATCCAAATATTGTTATACTTACACCTGGCCCCTTAAACGAAACCTATTTTGAGCATGCATACATGTCTTCTTTTTTAGGTTATCCTTTAGTTGCAGGAAACGATTTGGTTGTTAGAGATGGTAAAGTATGGATGAAATCTTTAAAAGAACTTAAACAGGTAGATGTTATCTTAAAACGCGTAGACGATGTGTTTATGGATCCTTTAGAACTCCGTGAAGATTCTTATTTAGGTGTTGCCGGTTTACTTGATGTGGTTAGAGAACAACAAGTAACTATTGTAAACCCAATAGGAAGCGGAATTTTAGAAAACTCTGGCCTTATTCCATTTATGAATGCTGTTTGTAAATATTTTTTTAAAGAAGATTTAATTCTTCCCCAAATTGGCTCATGGTGGTGTGGTCAAAAAAAAGAACGCGATTACGTTTTAGAAAACCTAACAAATTTAGTTTTAAAACGTATAGATCGATCTAACAGAGAAAGCATTGTATTTTGTGAGTTTTTAAAGAAAGAAGACCTAGAAAAACTTAAAAAAGAAATTATTACCAACCCTTATGTGTTTGTTGCTCAAGAAAAAATTATGTTCTCTACAGCTCCAGATTTTATTAATGGAAAATTAGAACCTCGCAAGGTAATGTGCAGAGCATTTTCAATAGCTAAAAACGACGGATATTCAATTATGCCTGGCGGATTAGTTAGAGTCGCTGCCGAGCGTGAAGACCTGTTTGTTTCTAATCATCGTGGAGGGGTAAGTAAAGATTTTTGGGTTGTTACTGATAAACCTCAAACAAGTATTCAAAATTATTCTTGGGACAATAGTTGTAAAATTTCTATTTCAGGCATTAATGACTTGCCAAGTAATACAGCAGAAAACCTTTATTGGTCTGGACGGTATTTAGGTCGCGCATTGGTGACCGCTAGATATTTAAGAACAGTACTAAATAAAATGAGTAATGAACAATACAACAAGCAAAAAGTTAAGTCTGATAGCTTGGTTTGTTTATTAAAATCTATAACACACATTACATCTACCTTTCCTGGATTTATAGGTGAAAAAGGAAAATCTGCTTTAGAAGATCCTTTAAAAGAAATCCTTTCTATTTTAATTGATAAAAATAGAATTGGAAGTTTTGCGCAAACACTGTCAAGCTTTAACAATTCGTATTACACTTTACGTAATTTATGGTCTAAAGACATGTGGCGTGTTTTTGATGGAATTCAGAAAAATTGGAGAATTTTTATTGAAGAAGCTAACGAAAACACATCCATACAATCTATGGTCAAAATACTAGATAAGATTATTACAAGACTTATCGCATTTATGGGACTTATAGAAGAAAGTATTTTAGTAGAACAAGGTTTACTTTTATATTTTATTGGTTTACAATCCGAGCAATCTATGATGAGTATTGCTAAATGCCGTTCTCTATTAGTAATAAATTATAAAGAACAACCTCAATACGAAATTTTAGAGGCTTTACTTTCTAGCCATGAAAGTTTAAATATTTACCGATACAGTTATCGTTCGCATTTAAGCACAGAAAACGTAATCGGACTTATCTTACTGGACGATGAATATCCTAAATCTTTAGCTTACCAGCTTAGACGTATTCAAAAAGATATAGACAGATTACCGCATCCTGAAAGTTTAGGAGATACTACAGATTGCCAGAAGTTCATTGCAGATGCTCATAGTTTAATTCAAAATTTAAATTTACAATCCTTACTAAGTATAAAAGAAGGCACTGTAATAAGGCAAAATTTAGACGATGCATTAACTGTACTTAGTGATTTACTTCACGAAATGTCATTAGCCATTTCAGACACTTATTTTAATCATTCTTACCAACAAAAACAATTAGTTAATCAAAATTTCAATTTATAATTATGGAATTTAAAGTCTCACATACCACCAGTTACGATTATGATAGTGGCGTTACTTTTTGCCATAATATTGCTACGTTAAAACCAAAAACAATGGTTGGGCAAACACTTTTAGATTACACGTTGGAAATTAGCCCTAAACCTTCAGAAATTACAGAACGTTTAGATTTTTTTGGAAATACAATCACACGCTTTTCAATTCAGCAGCATCACAAAAAATTAAATGTTACAGCTCGAAGCATTATTGATAGAAATTATGAGCTAGAGCCCAATATAGACCTATCCGAAACAGGAAAGACCATAACCTTAAAAGAGGCACTATCTATTTTAGAAACAAACAATAAAGAGTTTATAGACATAAAACAATTTATACTAGATTCTATATTTATAGCACAAATTTCTCCTGAAGTTAAAGCTTATGCAGAAAAATCATTCAAACCAAACCGTTCTGTTTTTGATGCTGCTTTTGAATTAATGCAACGTATTTTTACAGAATTTAAATTCGATTCAGAATTTAGTACCATAGCAACTCCAATACAGGAAGTTATTAAGGCAAAAAAAGGAGTCTGCCAAGATTTTGCACAAATAGCAATTGCTTGTGTGCGTTCTATGGGTTTACCTGCACGTTATGTTAGTGGATATATAGAAACCTTACCACCACCTGGAAAAGAAAAATTAGTGGGTACAGATGCCTCGCATGCATGGTTCTCTGTTTATATTCCAACCTTTGGCTGGGTAGATTTTGACCCTACTAATAATCAGATTCCAAAAAACCAACACATTACTGTATCTTGGGGCCGTGATTATTATGATGTTCCACCATTAAAAGGCGTTGTATATAGCACAGGCAAAAATAAAATGAATGTTGCTGTAGATATTAGACCTGCATAATCTTATTCCAAATATTTAAAAACTGGAACTACAACTAATAGTTTGTTTCCAGTTTTTTCATTTAACAATCTAGCATACCTATAAAACAAAAAAGCATCCCCATTTTCAAGTTTTTGAAAAAAGGAAAGCATTTCATTGGTTTAACAACGTAAACCTTAGATAGACACTAGATCTACCTAAACAACACAACTTCTTTTTGTTGCAAAAAAAAGCTCCAAATTATGGAGCTTAAGCAATCTTGCGGTCTGGACGGGACTCGAACCCGCGACCCCCTGCGTGACAGGCAGGTATTCTAACCAGCTGAACTACCAGACCGTTGCGTTATTGCGAGTGCAAATATACTCTCTTTTTTAATAACTGAACTATAATATTTCATATTTTTTTATCTGATATTTTAATTCAAAAAAAGAATAAACATAAACACATAGAAAACAATTTATTAGAGCCACAAAAGGGCTTAAAATAAAAAAGCATCCCTATTTTCAAGATTTGAAAAAAGGAAAGCCTTTCATTGGTTTAACAACGTAAACCTTAGACAGACACTAAGTCTATCTAAACAACACAACTTCTTTTTGTTGCAAAAAAAAGCTCCACGTTATGGAGCTTAATGCAATCTTGCGGTCTGGACGGGACTCGAACCCGCGACCCCCTGCGTGACAGGCAGGTATTCTAACCAGCTGAACTACCAGACCGTTGCGTTATTGCGAGTGCAAATATACAACGCTTTTTAAACTACACAAATTTTTTATGTGTTTTTTTAAATTATTTTTTTATCACACAAACCCGGAACGTTCTAACATAAATGCAGTCAACACATTATCAAATTTATTATTTATATCTGCTTCAACATATTTTATTTTATACTGTGCACATTTTAACTTTAAAGCAGCAAAATAATCTACCATTTGCTTCTCGTAATTTGCTTTTATATTATCTGCATATACATTAATATATTCACCTGTTTCCACATCAACAAAACGTTTTGGAGTATTATCAAAATTAAATAGCTTTTCTTTTTCACCATCAAACACATGAAATAAAATAACGTCATGTTTATTATATTTTAAGTGCTTTAAAGCTTCAAATAATTGATCATTATTTACAGATTCTTGAAACATATCTGTAAACAAAACAATTAAAGAACGTTTATGAAGTTTTTCTGCAATATGATGTAAATATGTATAAGTATCTGTTGTTTTAGCCTTAGGTGGAGACTTAACCATATGTTCTAACTGATTAATAAGCATATGATGATGCCTATCACTCCCTTTTTCAGGAGCATAATAATCATATGTATTACTATATACACTTAAACCAACAGCATCGCGTTGTTTTTTTAGGATGTACATTATAGACGCAGAAGCTAAAGCCGAGAATGCACTCTTATTTAACTGATTTAAAGAAAAACTCGGGTAAGCTGGGTAATGCATCGAGCTGCTATGGTCTATAATTAAATGACAGCGTAAATTGGTTTCTTCATCGTAACGTTTAGTATAGAGTTTATCTGTCTTAGCATACAACTTCCAATCGATGTGTTTTGTACTTTCTCCTTGATTGTAAATTTTATGTTCAGCAAATTCTGCAGAAAACCCATGAAACGGACTTTTATGCATGCCTGCTATAAACCCTTCTACAACTTGTTTAGCCAACAATTCCAGATTAACAAACCCGCCTACATGTTGTAACTCTTCCTTTATATCCATGAATTACTTTTAATACCTTCTAAAAATAAAAAAGGTTTAGCACTAAGCCAAACCTTTATATACATGTGTTATTATTTATAAGCGATTACAAAAGCTGATCGATAGCATCTGTATATGCTTTTTTAGGCGCTACACCAACTTGGCGACCAACAACTTCTCCGTTTTGGAACACCAAAACAGTTGGAATGTTACGTACACCATATTTTGAAGCAAAATCTTGATTTGCGTCAACATCTACTTTACCTACAACGGCTTTACCATCGTATTCTGTACTTATTTCATCAATAATAGGACCAACCATACGACAAGGACCACACCAAGCAGCCCAAAAATCTACAACTACAGGTTTGTCACTTTTTAATACAGTTTCCTCAAAATTTGCGTCTGTTATTTCTAATGCCATTATTTTTTATTTTTAATGTTCTACTTCTTAATTATACAAAATTAGTCAAAAATTTTGCTAAATCTTACATAGAGACTATTTGTTTTATTTATTGCTAAATTGTCTTAATTGATTCTATTATTAAAACCTAGCCTAATTTAACTTATAATACACCTCTTCACGATCTAAAGCTTGCAATAATTCTTGAGATATAGTTATTTTTTGAGTTCTACTTACCATAGGTAATTTAACTTTATCTTCTTGATCGTACACTAAAAAATTCAACAATTTAGTTCCTACATGATTATCGAAAAGCGTTTTTAAATTAGACACTTTCGTTTCTGTCAAATTTGCAATATTAAGCTGAATTGATAATTTCTTAGCATACTGATCCATAACGTCGTGTAATAACTGAAAGCTGTTAAACTGAATTCGTGGTTCACTTTTCTTACCCGTATCTTTATTTACCCAACCTTCTCTTACAAATACCTTAACATGCACAAAACTATTAACCACAAAAAAGTGTCTAAATTTCAGATAATCTTCACCAAAGATTCTAAACTCATAACTATCATTATAATCAATAATCGTAAACAATGCCCAGCCTTTTCCCATCTTACTCACACGGTGTTGCACATCTGTGATAACACCTCCAAAAGTGAGTTCTGCATTTAAACACGCTTCCAAATTACGAAGCATACTTAAATTAGCATTACAGAAATTTTTCATCTCAATTTTAAAATCATCTAAAGGATGTCCTGAGATATAAATTCCGATAACTTCTTTTTCTCTAGCTAATTTTTCCATAGTCCCCCAATCTTCTGCTGGAGGCACTAAAGGTTCTTCTATTTGTACATCACTAGCTTCACCAAATAAACTCACTTGAGCAGAGTTTTCATTCTCTTGGTGCTTGCTCCCATATTTTATAGCTTTTTCTAGAAAGGTAACACCGTCTCCTTCATCCTGAAAATATTGAGCCCGATGTGTATCTTGAAAACAATCAAAACCTCCTGCCAATGCAAGACTCTCAAAAGCTTTCTTATTTGCTGCGCGAAGATCTATGCGTTTGGCCAAATCAAAAATTGATTTATATGGGCCGTCTTTTTTTCTGTTTTCAACAATTGTTTTTACCGCACCATGCCCTACACCTTTTACTGCTCCCATTCCAAAACGAACAGCATAATCATCATTTACAGAGAATTTATAAAACGATTCATTAACATCTGGACCTAAAACGTCTAACTTCATACGTTTACATTCTTCCATAAAAAATGTAACCTGCTTAATATCGTTCATGTTATTAGATAACACTGCTGCCATATATTCGGCAGGATAATGCGCTTTTAAATATGCTGTTTGGTAAGCAATCCACGCATAACATGTTGAGTGCGATTTATTGAAAGCATAACTCGCAAAGGCTTCCCAATCTTTCCAAATTTTCTCTAACTTTTTAGGGTCATGACCTTTTTCACTGGCTTGATTAATGAATTTAGGCTTCATTTTATCCAATACAGCTATTTGCTTTTTACCCATAGCCTTACGCAATACATCTGCTTCACCTTTTGTGAAGTCTGCCAACTTTTGCGATAAGAGCATTACTTGCTCTTGATAAACCGTAATTCCGTAAGTTTCCTTTAAATACTCTTCCATCGCTGGTAAATCGTATTCAATCTCTTCTTCTCCGTGTTTCCTTCTAATAAAACTCGGAATATATTCCATTGGCCCTGGTCTATACAAGGCATTCATAGCAATAAGGTCGTCAAACACTGTAGGCTTTAAAGACTGCATGTGTTTTTGCATTCCAGGAGATTCGTATTGAAACACTCCAATTGTTTCTCCGCGTTGGAATAGCTCGTATGTTTTTACATCATCTAAAGGAAAGTTTTCAGGGTCGAGATCTATATCATGTTTGGCCTTTACAATTTTAACGGTATCTTTAATAAGAGTTAATGTTTTTAACCCTAAAAAGTCCATCTTTAAAAGTCCTGCATCTTCCACCACCGAGTTATCGAACTGGGTAACATATAAATCTGAATCTTTGGCTAAGGATACAGGAACAAACTTGGTAATATCGTCTGGTGTAATGATAACACCACAAGCATGAATTCCAGTATTTCTAACAGACCCTTCTAAGCGTCGCGCTAAATTTAGAGTATCTGCTTCGAGGTTTTTCCCATCGGCAAGACTGATAAGTTCATTAACTTTTTCAAGATCTTCTGCTCTGAATTTTTCTTTTAACCCTTTCTCATCTAAACCAAATATTTTATTTAGCTTAGACATGTTAGGAATTAATTTTGCTATTCTATCGGCTTCAAAAAGCGGCAAATCTAATACACGCGCCGTATCACGAATAGATGATTTGGCAGCCATGGTACCATAGGTAATAATTTGTGCTACCTGATTACTACCGTATTTCTCGATTACATAATCCATTACACGGCTTCGACCTTCATCATCAAAATCAATATCAATATCGGGCATACTTACACGATCCGGATTCAAGAAACGCTCAAAAAGTAAGTTATACAACATAGGATCTATATTTGTGATCCATAAACAGTATGCAACCACAGACCCTGCTGCAGAACCACGCCCTGGGCCTACAGACACATCCATTTGTCGTGCAGCTCGAATAAAGTCTTCTACAATTAAGAAGTATCCTGGATACCCAGTTTTTTCGATAACAGAAAGCTCAAAATCTAAACGTTCTATAACTTCTGGAGAAAGTTCTTCACCATAACGAATTTTAGCGCCTTTATAAGTAATATGTCTTAAAAACGCATTTTCACCACGTTTTCCTCCATCTACCTCATCTTCAGGATGCTGAAACTCTTCAGGGATATCAAATTTTGGTAATAATACATTTCTGGCTAATTCAAAAATTTCAATCTTATTTACAACCTCTTGAATATTAATAATAGCCTCGGGTATATCTTTAAACAGCGACTTCATTTCGTCTGAAGTTTTAAAATAATACTCCTGATTTGGCATACCATAACGATAGCCTCGACCACGACCTATAGGTGTAGATTGCTTTTCTCCATCACGTACACATAATAAAATATCGTGTGCATTGGCATCTTTTTTATCTACATAATACGTATTATTGGTTGCAATTAGCTTAACATTATGCTTCTTTGCTAACTCGATCAGTACAGGGTTAACACGATTTTCATCTTCCTGATTATGACGCATTAGTTCCACATACAAATCATCACCAAACTGTTCTTTCCACCAAATTAAGGCTTCTTCTGCCTGATTTTCTCCAACATTAAGAACTTTACTTGGTACTTCACCATATAAATTTCCTGTTAAAACAATTAGGTCTTCTTTGTATTGTTGTATTAATTTTTTATCAATTCTAGGCACATAATAAAACCCATCTGTAAATGCTGCAGACGATAATTTTGCTAAATTATGATAGCCGTTTTTATTTTTAGCGATAATAACAATCTGATAGCCATTATCTTTTCTACTTTTATCTAGGTGATCTTCACACACAAAAAACTCACATCCTAAAATGGGTTTCATTTCATTTAAAGTAGGTGCTTTACCCGCTGCAACGGCCTCTTCATTTTTAGCTTGAACATTTTTATTATGATTAATAACTGCTCGAACAAAATGAAATGCCCCCATCATATTTGCATGATCGGTAAGCGCCACACCAATCATGTTTTGTTTAGCTGCTGCTGCAACTAAATTAGGTATACTTATGGTTGATTGTAAGACTGAAAATTGAGAATGATTGTGTAAATGCGCAAAATTAACTTCGGATAAATCAGAAATATTTTGTTTAATTTCTGCTGCCGACAAGTCTGTAGATTGCGTTTTTTGTAAACGCTCTCTAATTTTGTCACTTGCTTTCTTTAGGTTAATATGTTTTAAGCCTATAAGCTGAATTTCTTGAGGATTCGCTTTATTAAAACGCTCAAAATAATCGGGTGCAACATCTAAAGCTTCAACTGTATATTGCTTTCTTCTTATTAATTCGAAAAAACATCGTGTTGTAGCCTCTACATCGGCTGTGGCATTATGCGCTTCACCAAATGGTACATTAAATAAGAATTGATGTAATTCTGTTAAAGTTGGCAATTTAAACCGACCACCACGGCCACCAGGAATCTGACATAAGTTTGCCGTGATTTCTGTACATGTATCTAATACAGGAAGCTCCTGCAAAGCATTTGTGACATCTTCTCTATGGAATTCTGCTCCCATAATATTAACATCGAACCCAACATTTTGCCCTACAATAAATTTTGTTTTGCTTAATGCTATATTGAATTTTTCTAAAACCTCTGCTAAAGAAATCCCTTGCTCCTCTGCAAGTTCTGTAGAAATGCCATGTATTTTTTCTGCATCATAAGGAATATTAAATCCTTCAGGTTTAACCAAATAATCCTGATGCTCTATACAGTTTCCAAGCTCATCGTGTAATTGCCAAGCAATTTGTATACATCTTGGCCAATTGTCTGAATCGCTAATAGGGGCATCCCAACGCTTTGGTAAACCTGTGGTTTCGGTGTCGAATATTAAATACATAAAATCTGTTCTGCTAAAAAAATAAGGAGGTTAAAATTAAGAATAATTATGAGGTATTCAACCTGGATTTTAAATGTTTTATAAACAAAAAAAAGCAACACCATAGTGTTGCTTTATATAACCTGTTAAGTCTGAATTTATTCTGACACAAAAGGCACCTCGTAAAACACCCCTTGATTTAAATCTACTTTATCTCCTCCCAGTTCCGTATAAGCTGTAAACCAAAACTCACCACTTATATAACCTTCTGCAGTATTAATATCATTTATTTCAATTGTACCTTCTGCATAGTAAATCGCGCTTTCATCAATATTAGGAGTACTTAAATTATCTGTAGCGTTAAACAATGTAGAATACACGACACCCTCTTTATTTGTAAATGTTGCAGTAGCAGTAGCAACTTGATCTTCACTTACTGTTCCAAATAAATACGTCCCTATACTTAATTCTGGAAGCTCCATTGTAATATAAGCACCATTGCCATTCCCATTAATAGTTAATACGCCTGCATTATTAGATACATTTTGCGATGTTGTTTTCCACAAATCTCCATCTCTTTTTGCTTGAAGTGCTGGGTAATTAAATTCTAAATTGTCTCCGCAAGAAGTCATTATTACCCCCATTAAAACTACTACAAACCAATTTTTAATCATCAAATACTTTTTTATTAAAACTGTAAAATAATATAAAAATTGATAGGTCTTTAGAAAACTTAATAAAACATATTGCTTTATAATATCTATTAAATTATTTATAAATATGTTTTAAAATTGGATTACAGCATATAAATATTTTATAATATAAACACTTAATGTTAAATAGATGTTTTAAAACCCCATAACTTAATTCTCTATTTTCAACTCGTCCAAAGTTAGTTAACGGATACGCACCAATAATATTCAAATGATTAATAATGGTTTTAACTTCTTTGAATGAAATTCTTGACTTTAACATACGTATCATCATAAAAAACACTAATGATTGTTGTCTCTCTTCTAAACGTTTTTTACATAAATCATGTTTATGTCCAGTTTCAGTTTCTTTTACACGATATATAAAATCGTTAAAAACTTCTGCAGCATGACTTAAATCGCATATTACTTTAATATAATGTTCAGGTTTTTTATTTGTCATTACTGAATTCTTTACAGTAACATATCTATGGGCATCTATTTGTAGTTTTGACATACGTTGTGCTGCCAGAAATAATTGGGTAGTGAATATAGCATCTTCCATCCAACGTCCAAGAATAAACTTTAACCCTAATTCTTTAACAAAATTACGTTCTACAATATACCACCATACCTCATTTCTGTAACCTATTGCACCTATATAATTTGGTCCAGATTGCACTTTTGTAGTATGTTTACCTGCAAGGCTAGAGGTATAAAGATTACGTTTTTTAGTAGTTATAGATTGAAAAGTTACTATTTGTAAATTATTAGTTTGTGCATACTCTAAAATAGGTAATAATACATTAGAAGCTAAATAATCGTCTGAATCTAAAAAATATAGATATTTCCCCTTGGCAAGCTCCATACCTTTATTTCTTGCAGCACCTACACCTTGGTTTTTTTGTAAAACAACTAAAATATTATCATTATTCTTCTCATAAGTTTGCAACACAGAAACACTACCATCTATAGACCCATCATCCACAGCGATTATTTCAAACTCACTAGGATCTATATTTTGATTTAAAATACTTTCTAAACATTGCCCCACAAAATTTTCAGCATTATAGACAGGTATTATTATACTAAGCTTCAAAAAACAACTGTTTGGTTAGAAATGATTTTTAAAAACACACGGGGTTTTATGGTTAAGTTCTAGCATTAAAAAAGTCTGTAGAAATCGCTAAAAACTAAATTAAAGCTCTTAGCTAATATAATATTATTTTTCGCAAACTAATTACAAATCAAATTTTTAGATAATTAATATCTAGTTATTTTAAAATTGACTTTATAATTTTAATGGACATATTATATTCGCAAAATAACCATATAAAAATTACAAGTACTTCACCACACTTACATTTAAAAATCACAAAACATTTTTAAATTAAAATACTGGATATTAAAATTTTATAGTATCTTTGCGGCCTTATTAATAACCGAGGTCGAGAACCTCAAATAATTAATTATTATGCCTGTAAAAATTAGATTACAAAGACATGGTAAAAAAGGAAAACCTTTTTACTGGATCGTTGCTGCTGATGCAAGATCAAAAAGAGATGGTAAATACTTAGAAAAATTAGGTATCTACAATCCAAACACAAACCCTGCAACTATCGAATTAGATGTAAACGGTGCTGTAACTTGGTTACAAAACGGTGCTCAACCTACAGATACTGCAAAAGCAATTTTATCTTACAAAGGTGCATTACTAAAAAATCACCTTGCTGGTGGAGTTAGAAAAGGTGCTTTAACTGAAGAGCAAGCTGAAGAAAAATTCAACGCTTGGTTAGAAGAAAAAACTGCAAAAGTATCTTCTAAAGAAGATGGTTTAGCAAAAGCTCAGGCTGATGCTAAAGCAAAAGCATTAGAAGCTGAAAAAGCTGTTAATGATGCAAGAACTGCTGCTGTCGCTGAGGCAGAAGCAGAAGCAAAAGCTGCTGAAGAAGCTGCTAATGCTGAAACTGCAGAAGAAACTGCTAACGAAGAAGAATAAAAAATTAATTTTTTATACTTTTAAAACCTGATACATTGTTATCAGGTTTTTTTATTTGAAATAATATGAAAAAAGAAGACTGTTTCTTTCTAGGAAAGATTGTGAAAAAATATAGTTTTAAAGGCGAACTACTTATAAAACTAGATACAGACGAACCTGAATTGTTTGAAGATATGGATTCGGTATTTATTGATTTAAGAAACAATTTAGTGCCGTTCTTTATAGAATCGTCTCAATTACATAAATCGGAATTACTTCGCATTAAATTTGAAGATGTAGATAGTGAAGCAGATGCTGAAACCTTATTAAAATCTGATTTATATCTGCCCCTAGATTTTTTACCAGAGTTAGAAGGCAATAAATTCTATTTTCATGAAATCATAGGCTTTACAGTTGAAGATCTTAATTTTGGAAAAGTAGGCATCATTACATCTGTTAATGATTCTACTGCTCAAGCACTGTTTGAAATAGACCGCGATGGTACTGAAATCTTGATCCCTATGAACGACGAGTTTATCTCGAAAGTAGACAAACCCAATAAAACAATTTTTGTTGAAACGCCTGAAGGTTTAATAGATTTATATTTAGAAGACTAAACAAGTTTTTTATAAACAAACGCTTTAGCACCTCATCATTTAGAATGATACACTACAAATAAAATTATGAGTAAACCATTCAAATTTAAGGCTTTCACCATTAACCAAGACCGTTGTGCTATGAAAATTGGTACAGATGGCGTATTACTTGGAGCCTGGGCCGACATAGAGCATAACCCTTTTTCTATTCTAGATATTGGAGCTGGAACAGGTGTAATTGCACTAATGTTAGCACAACGAAGTTCGGCAGAACTCATTGACGCCATGGAAATTGATGATGATGCCTATGAACAATGTGTAAACAATTTTGAAAATGCTCCTTGGGGAGATCGTCTCTTTTGTTATCATGCCGCCTTAGAAGAATTTGTTGATGAAATTGAAGACCAATATGATCTGATTGTTTCTAACCCTCCGTTTTACGCTGAAGATTATAAAACAGATAACGAGCAACGCGATTTAGCACGGTTTGCAGATGCACTTCCTTTTGATCATTTAATAGATAGTGCTTCAAAATTATTATCTAAGCAGGGTATCTTTTGTGTAATAGTACCGTTTAAGGAAGAAGCAAACATCATTAATTTAGCTTCAAAAGCAAACTTATTTCCTAACAAAATTTTACGTGTTAAAGGCAATCCAAACTCAGAAATCAAGCGCAGTTTAATTGCATTTTCATTTTCAGAAACAGCTACAGAAATCACCGAACTTATTATAGAAACGGAACGCCATAAATATACAGAAGACTATATTAATCTTACAAAAGATTTTTACTTGAACATGTAAAAAGCGCTTAAAGCTACAATACCCAAAACAACTTGAAATCAAGTTATTTTGGGTATTATATTTAAAACTTATATACGTGTAAAAAAATGGCTTAACTCTCTGGGGCTAATGTAACAATTAAGCCTTCCATTTCTGGTGTCATTTGAATCTGACACCCTAAACGACTGTTTTCTTTTACATTAAATGCTTCAGAAAGCATCGCTTCCTCATCGTCTTGCATTTCTGGTAATACGGTATCAGACTCCACATAACACTGACATGAAGCACACATAGCCATACCGCCACACACACCAATAGTGCCTTCTGGAGCTAGCTCGTAAGAACGCACAACTTCCATAAGGTTCATTGCCATATCTGTAGGCGCCACAATATCGTGTGTAACCCCTTCTCTATCTGTAATCTTAATATTTATATCTTGCTCTTCCATAGTTTGAACTACTCGATTGGTTGATTAATAAAGCGTCAACCAAAACTACACTTTTATTTTTTTATTTAATAGCCTTAACTACAGCTTTTGGCGATTCTTTTCTAGAACCATCAAAACCATCTATACCACTAACCGTAGTATACTTAAGAACATATTTTTTACCCGGATTTATTCGCTGATAAGCCGATTGACACATTAAAGTCGCTTCGTGGAACCCACATAAAATTAACTTTAATTTTCCAGGATAGGTATTTACATCTCCAATAGCATAAATTCCTGGGATATTGGTTTGATAATCTAAAGCATTATTCACCTTTATCGCATTCTTTTCAATTTCTAGTCCCCAATTGGCAATTGGCCCTAGTTTAGGCGACAATCCAAATAGCGGAATAAAGTGATCTGTTTCTACAATAAATTCTTTTTCGATATGCTGAGATTGAGATACAACAACACCTTCAACCTTACCATGGCCAATAACATTAATTACTTCGGCAGGTGTAATTAAATTAATTTTACCTTGAGATTTTAATTCTTGTACTTTCTCTACAGAATCTAGTGCCCCACGGAACTCGTTTCGTCTGTGAATTAAAGTGACTTCAGAGGCTACATCGGCTAAAAAGATACTCCAATCTAAAGCAGAATCTCCACCGCCAGAAATTACAACACGTTTATTGCGATATACTTCTGGGTCTTTAATAAAATATTCTACCCCATGGTCTTCAAAAGACGCAATATTAGCAATTAACGGTTTTCTAGGTTCAAAACTACCCAAACCACCGGCAATAGCAACAACAGGCGCTTGATGTTTTGTGCCTTTATTGGTAGTCACTATAAATGTACCATCTTCTTGTTTCTCTACTGTTTCTGCACGCTCGCCTAAAGTAAACCCCGGTTCAAATTGTTTAGACTGTTCTAATAAATTTTTAGTTAAATCGCCTGCCAACACTTCTGGAAATCCTGGAATATCGTATATAGGTTTTTTTGGATATAATTCAGAACATTGTCCGCCAGCTTGAGGTAAAGCATCAATTAAATGACACTTTAATTTTAATAACCCAGCTTCAAAAACGGTAAATAACCCTGTTGGCCCAGCGCCAATAATTAGAATATCTGTTTTAATCATCTATACTATCTTCTAAAAAGTATCTCTACTTTTTTATTCTACATTTATCACTTGTTCAATCTGCGGCACGTATTTTTTAATAGTCATTTCTACCCCCGACTTTAGCGTCATTTGGTTTACACTACACCCTACACATGCGCCTTGCAGTTGTACACGAACCAATTTATCATCTTCAATAGAAATTAAAGAGATATCTCCACCATCACTTTCTAAAAACGGGCGAATTTCGTCTAACGCTTTTTCAACGTTTAATTTTATTTCTTCTGAAGTCATAACTTATTTTTTAACTGCTGAACAACCAGCCATAGTTGTAATTTTAATTGCTTCTGTTGGAGGTAAATCACTATTACGTCTAACAACTTCTTGTACAACATTTTGAGTTAACTTCTCGAAAGATTGTTCTAAAATTGTTGCGGTTTGCAATGCTGCTGGTCGTCCAACGTCTCCTGCTTCGCGTATACTTTGTACTAGAGGTAATTCTCCTAAAAATGGCACTTTTAAATCGTCTGCCAAATGTTTTGCACCCGCTTCACCAAAAATATAATATTTATTATCTGGTAATTCTTCAGGTGCAAAATAGGCCATATTTTCTATGATACCTAATACAGGAACATTAATGCTTTCTTGTTGAAACATAGCGACTCCTTTTTTAGCATCGGCTAACGCTACATTTTGAGGTGTACTTACAACAACTGCTCCAGTAATTGGTAGCGATTGCATAATACTTAAATGAATGTCCCCAGTTCCTGGAGGTAAGTCTAATAATAAGAAATCTAATTCGCCCCAATGTGCATCAAAAATCATTTGATTTAAGGCTTTTGCTGCCATTGGCCCTCTCCAAACTACGGCTTGGTCTGGCTTTGTAAAAAATCCGATAGACAATACTTTAACGCCGTAATTTTCTACGGGTTTCATTTTTGATTTACCATCAATTGTAACTGCTAATGGGCGTTCTGCTTCTACATCAAACATAATTGGCATAGATGGCCCGTAGATATCTGCATCTAAAACACCTACATTAAAGCCCATTTTTGATAGGGTTACCGCTAAATTTGCTGTTACTGTAGATTTTCCTACACCGCCTTTACCCGAGGCTACGGCAACTATATTTTTTATTCCAGGAATTTTTTTCCCTTTAATTTCATTTTTAGGTTGTGCTGCCGGAGCGTCTACTTTTAAATTCACTTTAATTTTAGCTTTCTCGTATACTAAATCGTGAATGGTTTTTAAAATATCTACTTCGGTTCTTTTTTTTGCTTGTAAGCTTGGGTTTGCAATGGTTATATCTACAACAACTTCGTCACCAAAAACTATTACATTTTTAACAGCACCACTTTCAACCATATTTTGTCCTTCTCCAGGTACAGTAATGGTTTGCAATGCTTTTAAAACATCTTCTTTTTGTATCTTCATTTTTAATTTATTCTTTGTGAAATTATAAAGCTAGAGACGCTTTTAGTAGTGCTAATACTGAAGGTCTTACAATAAATTCAGAAATTATTAATTTAGATTAATTCTAAGTCACAAATATACTGTGAATTGTTTAATTATTGAAACACTTGACTTGCAAAGATTTGTTAATTACAACCAACAATCTCTACTAAATGAAAGCAAAAAAGTTAATCCTTAATCATCTCTTGATAACGTCTTAAATTATCTGTGGCTTGTAAAATTTTAGCTTTTAACTGGGTGTTTAAATTTGGATTTGCTTTTAAATATTTATCTAGCAACGCTTTTGCTTCTTTAGATTGATATTTACCAATAGTAGAGTTTAACCATTTTAACGGAAAAAATAAATCGCTTGTTGCCTTTACATCCTCTAAAGCATCCAAACTTAAAGCCAGATATTTTACAGCATCCTTTTGATGTAATGGATGATGAATATAATGGTTAGCTGTTGCAACCCAACTTGTGTTTTTTCTATTCTCTACTGCTTTAAAAGATAGAAACATGGCTTTACGTACTTCATTATCTAAAGCTAAGGCTGGTAATAAATATTGAAATCGTTCTTTGTCGTCTGTACTAGAAATTTGTGTAACTGCAGATTTTAAAATAGCGTCATGTTTTGGATGATTATAGAGAGCTAAATTCATCGCTAAATTTGTAAAATCTTTTTCGTTTAATTTTAAACTATCTATAACCACATCCTTATGCCATATCGCGTATAATTGTTCTAAACTTTCGCCTGTATATGCTATATTAGAAAATGCTGAATACACACTCTTTTTTATGGATGTTGATAATGTTGAGTTTAGACGTTCCCATAACGCCTCTGCAAATTCTGGCTGAAGTTTTACACGCTCAGATTCGCTTAAAAAGTCCCAATATAAGCTTCCAAAATTTGAACTAATCATGCCAATAATTAATTCGTTAGTTTCATGTTGCAAGCCATTAAAAAATGTTTGTAATGCAGTCTGAACTGGTATCTTTCCCGACAGTGCATTCTCGTAAATATTTATATAGTTAGAAGCTCTAACCACATCGTCTTCTATCTTAAAGCTAGTTAAGGCAGTGTTCACATCTACAGGAAAAACACCATAACCAGCACCATCACTATTATAGACAATTGTTTCTGGTTTTGGTAACCCCTCTAAAACGTCTAAAAACTGAGTGCTTTGATTAACATAAGTAGTTCGCTTCGCAATTGAATCTTTATAAATTAAGGCAATTTCTAATTGTTGTGGCCACAAATTCTCACTGCCATCTTCTGCGTATTGGTGTAATGCAAGAGAAGATATGTTATTATTTGTATATTTAAAATCGTGTGCAAACACAGGACGACTAGATTTATTTACCCAAACTTCACTCCAAGCTTTTATATCAGCATCAGATTTTTCATCGAAAATTGTTACCAAATCATTCCAAGTGGCATTACTATTGGCATACGATTTAATATAATCTTGTAGTCCCTGTTGAAATTGCTCTTCTCCCAAAAGCATTTCTAACTGTTTCATCATAATTGGAGCTTTATTATATATAATACCGCCGTACAAACTTCCTGCATTGTTAAGGTTATCTAAATCCTGACGAATTGCATTTGTACCCAAAGTACGATCTACAGCATATGCTCTAGGCGTTTTAGTTACTAAGGTTAAAAGATCAAAATTTAATTCTGGAAAATTAGGATTTACAACTTTGGCTGCCATAAAATTTGCAAAAACTTCTTTTAGCCACACATCGTCAAACCAATCCATTGTCACTAAATTTCCAAACCACATATGAGACACCTCGTGAGCTATTAAATTAGCCCGATTCCAATGTGTAAGTTTAGGCATATAATCTTCAAAAAATAAAGAAGATTCTTTATACTGTATTGCCCCAACATGCTCCATCCCTCCAAAAGGAAAAAATGGAATAGCAGCGAAGTCTAACTTTTTAAACGGAAATTCGTAATTCGTATAATCTTCTAAGAAAACTATAGCCTTTTCGTGTAAATTAAAAATAGGATCTAAACTCTCTGTTATTTTAAGCGAATCTTGTTCTCTAAATAAAAAACGGTGATTATCTTTAGTAATCTCATTAAATTCTCCTGCTACAAACGAAAATAAATACGTGCTCATTAAATCTGAAGTTTCAAAAACGTGAGTTGTATGTTCTTCTGTTTTGCTTTTAAAACCAGGTGTGGTTGCACTTAACACTTGCCAATGATGAGGTGTTACAAGATCTAACTTAAAAGTGGCTTTTAAATTTGGCTGATCAAAACACGGAAATAAAGCCCGAGCATGATCTGGTACAGATAAAGTATATAAATATTTATCAGTTCTGTTTAAGTACTGATCGCCCGCTTGAAATTTTATTTTAAATTCATTTCTACCCGTTTTCAAATACCGCTTTGGAATAATAAGATGCTCATCTTTAAAAGTCACTTCAATAGGACCTGTAATCAAAAACACTTCGGGTTTCACAGTATTATTGGGACTAAAATCTAAAACTAAAGGGCCATTAACCTCACTCAAATTAAAACTTAAATCTAAGTTTGCTGGGATAGGAGCTGTTTGGTTCGCTGGTAACTTAAAACTTAAATGGTAATGAGTATTAGAAATTACTTTTTTTCTGTGCTGTGCTAATTCTAGAGACACACCAGGTTCAATTTTAAAATGTGTTTTAGAGTCTTTTTTACAAGACCATAAACAACAACATAGGAGTACAAAAGCAATATTAAATTTCATAAGCAAAGAGTATTGGCTTACAAGATAATAAAAACCACTAAAAATGGTTATGCTTTTCTATGGTTCTAAATCCTTTAAAGCTTTGGAAGGATCCCAGAAATAAGTATCTAGGTTTTGCACTTGATTATTTTTAATTAGAACACCTTCACTTTCTAACAATTGCTGCATAAGGTTAGTGCCTTCAAAATGAAATTTTCCGGTTAATAAGCCGTTTCTATTAACAACGCGATGCGCAGGAACATCGTCCATATTATGGGAAGCATTCATCGCATACCCCACAATTCTTGCACTTTTTGCTGCTCCTAAATATCTAGCTATAGCGCCATAATTTGTAACTTTTCCATAAGGAATTTGCTTTACTACCTCATACACACGGTCAAAAAAACGAAGTGTTTCTGGTTTCATATCACATCTCTTATTACATGTATTAGTGTTACTAATGCTACTAAAGCAGTAATACCTCCAATAAAGCGATTCATGTTTTTTTGGGATTTAAATGTTGTGTTTTCTATCTTATCGAAAAAAACCATATACATGTAGAGCATTACAAAAGACCCCATTGCAGCCCCAAATACATATGCAAAAATATCTGTATGCTCAAACGTTAACCATCCAAAAGATGCTAAAGTCACGCTCATGTAGGCTTGGAAAGGAATTGGAAACATATTTAATGCAGACATTAATATGCCTTGAAAAAATCGACTACTTTTACTGCGTACTTCAGGGATTTTATCATTTTTAAGATCGCCATCTCCTTTTGCAATAAAAAAAAAGTATAAAGAGATTAAAATAAAAATAACCAAAGCTACGCGTTGTAACACATTAACAACATCGGGGTGTTTGGTTAAATACCTAGCAAAAATGGCAGCAATAAAGGTTTGTAATAATACAATAATACAAGCGCCAATTGAAAACACAACACCACGCGTAAACCCTTCTTTTAAACTAATTTTTGCAGCAGTCATGTTTAAAAGTCCAGGCGGAATAACTCCTACCAAAGACACAATAAAGCCTAAAAAAAAGATTAGCGTAATATTCAAACCTTATTTTATTTTAAATCTAATATAAGTAATCGCTTTACCTTTCTCTAGATACTGAGATTCGTAAAACGTTTGGATTTCGGTTACTTCTTCTGGACTTCCTTCTTGTTTATAAACATCATGATTTGCATACAATACCTCATGGCCTGCACCATGTAATAGTCCTAAGGTATACCCATGCATAAACTCGCTGTCTGTTTTTAAATTAACAACACCTTCTGGTTTTAAAACGGCTTTATATTTTTCTAAAAATGAACTATTTGTCATTCTATGCTTAGTACGCTTATATTTTATTTGTGGATCGGGGAAAGTAATCCAAATTTCATCAACTTCATTTTCTGCAAAAGCATATTCAATTAATTCAATTTGTGTTCTTAAAAAAGCAACGTTAGTAATATTTTCTTCTATTGCAGTCTTTGCTCCTCTCCAAAATCTAGCACCTTTTATATCAATACCTACAAAATTTTTGTTTGGAAATTTTTGAGCCAATCCAACAGAGTATTCTCCTTTGCCACAACCCAATTCTAGAACTAAAGGATTGCTATTTTTAAATACTTTTTTATTCCAGTTTCCTTTAAGAGCAAACGTATTATTTACTAATTCTTCACGAGTTGGCTGAAACACATTATTAAAAGTTTCATTTTCTCTAAATCGCTTAAGCTTATTTTTACTTCCCACTTTTTAAAATTTACTTATAAAATAGGTGTAAAAATACGGCAGACAGTTATTAATTTACAATTTTTTTGCCTTTAGTTTTAAAATTTAATAATTAATAAAGATTTTTATAAAAATTTAGTCATATAAAATTGAATCTTTTTATAGATATTTAAACCTCTTTATATATCATTTTTTAAGGTAATTTTGAAATACAACAAAGGGTTTATCTCTACTTTTTTATGAAAAAAAGAATACTAATTGCTCCTTTAAACTGGGGCTTAGGCCATGCAACTCGCTGCATACCAATTATAAACATGCTAATTACACATAATTACATACCTGTTATAGCAAGCGACGGTATTGCCCTAGCACTTTTAAAAAAAGAATTTCCTGATGTAGAAACAGTAGAGCTTCCTGCTTACGACATTAAGTACGCCAAAAAAGGGCATTTTTTTAAATTAAAACTTATTAAAGATTCGCCTAAATTATTAAAAGCAATTAAAGCTGAAAAAAAAGCAACAAAAGCGATAATAAGTACACATAATATAGACGGTGTAATATCAGACAATAGGCTTGGTGTATATAGTAAAAAAATCCCTTCGGTATTTATAACCCATCAACTTCAAGTGCTAAGCGGAACCACAACGTGGTTAAGCACAAAAATGCACCAACGCATTATTGAAAAATTTGATCAGTGCTGGGTTCCTGACCATGAGAACGAACCGAGTTTAAGTGGAAAACTTGGCCATATGAAAAATATTGAAATTCCTATTAAATACTTAGGTCCTTTAAGCCGGTTTGAAAGACAAGAATTAAAACCTGAATACGATATCATGTTATTGCTATCAGGACCAGAACCTCAGCGCACACTCTTAGAAGACAAACTTACTAACACGTTTAAGGAGGACTCTAGACGCATATTATGTGTACGTGGGGTTATTGAAAAAGAACAGACCACTATTACTGCAGGCAACCTAACCATGACTAATTTTATGACTGGAAAAGCCTTAGAAAAGGCATTAAATAGCAGTAAAATAATTGTGTCAAGATCTGGATACACGACTGTTATGGACCTTTCAGTTTTAGGAAAAAAAGCCTTTTTTATTCCAACTCCTGGCCAATTTGAACAAGAATATTTAGCCGAACGCTTAGATGAATTAAAACTCGTTCCGTATTGTAAGCAAAATGAGTTTACTTTAGATAAACTTGAAACAATTACAGATTACAAAGGTTTGTACGGGCAAAATACATCAGCTAATTTTAAGGATTTATTTAGTCTTTTCTAACGTAAAAGAAAACTCACTACCTACACCAAAATCACTTTCTACATAAATTTTTTCGTCGTGAGCCTCAATGATATGTTTAACAATAGCTAACCCAAGACCAGAACCACCTTCTTTTCTAGAACCACTTTTATCAACCCTATAAAACCGCTCAAAAAGTCTTGGGATATGGTTTGGAAGAATCCCTTCTCCATTATCGGTAACACGGACTATAACTTTGTTTTTAATTAAATTTTCAATACTCACTTCTGTAGTCCCTTTATCGTGACCATATTTAATGGAATTTACCACCAAATTTGTAAGTACTTGTTGTATGCGTTCTTTATCTGCATACACCAAAATTGGTTCAGAATACGCCCTGTCGAAAGTAAGTGTAATACGTTTTTTAGCGGCTTTCATTTCAAACATATCAAATACATTTGAAACCAATTCAACAATATCAAATTCTTCCAATTCTAGTCGTAAATCACCTACCTCGAGTTTGGTAATCATGTCTAGATCGTTTACGATATAAATTAAACGTTCTACACCTTTACTGGCACGATCTAAGTATTTTTCTCTAATATTTTTATCGTTACCAGCGCCTTCAAGCAGAGTTAAAATATACCCTTGCACGGTAAACAAAGGAGTTTTTAATTCGTGAGAAATATTTCCTAAAAATTCTTTTCTATATTCCTCACGAACTTGCAACATTTCGATTTCTATTTTTTTATCCTTAGCATACTTGTCAATTTCTTGAGTAAGCGTAGCCATATCTGTAGTAATTCGTTTTTTTCTAAGTGTGGTAGATTCTAGAAGTGTTAAATCGTCGTATATTTTTTTTACTCTTTTATAAATAAAAAGTTCTACACGATATTGTATAATAGAAAAACAGCCAAAGAAAAACAGTCCTACAAAAAGTAAGACATGAAAAATATTAAATACAAAAAATATAGATGTATAAATACTAAATAAAAACCCTAATAATAAAGACGAATACCCCGCAGTTTTAACTGCAAATTTGTATGTTTTTTTAGTTTTTTTTTGCATTAATCTACAAACTTGTACCCTACACCTTTTACAGTTTTAAAACTTTTGTCTCCAATTTTTTCACGAAGTTTACGTATATGTACATCAATAGTTCTGCCTCCAACAACCACTTCGTTACCCCAAACTTTATCTAGTATTTCTTCACGTTTAAATACTTTGCCTGGTTTAGATGCTAATAAAGATAATAATTCAAATTCTTTTCTTGGTAAAACAATTTCTTCGTTGTCTAACACAATTTTATATTCATCTCTATTTATGGTTAACGAACCAATTTTAACTATAGATTCGTTTACAGTTTCTTCCTTTAAACGTCTTAATAAAGCTTTTACTTTACTTATTAATACTTTTGGTTTTACTGGTTTTGTAATATAATCGTCTGCTCCAGCATCAAAACCTGCAACTTGAGAATAATCTTCACCTCTTGCTGTTAAAAAAGTAATAATAGTTTCTTTTAATTCTGGAATATTTCTAATCTGTTCGCAAGCTTCAATCCCATCCATTTCCGGCATCATTACATCCATAATAATAAGCTGCGGACGTTCTTTTTTTGCTTTTTTAACAGCTTCGGCACCATTTTCTGCGGTAATGACTTCATAGCCTTCAGAAGATAAATTATAACCTACTATTTCTAAAATATCCGGCTCATCATCAACCAACAAAATTTTTATATTCATTTTTAGTTTATTAAAATGTTATTTAATCTTCAAAGATAAAATATATAACAATCATTCTTAAGAAACAATTTTTTAATAACAATAACGTAACCTGAATATTACAGTTTAATAATTTAAGCCGATTTTAAAACAGTTTAACATTTTTTGGCTTAGAATTTGCTGCACTTTTATTACTTTTATATATTAATTAATTTAGATGGGAAAAAACTACTTATTTACTTTTTTAACGTGTTTCTTGTTTTTTGTAGTATCGCATACCACGCATGCCCAGTCGATAGAAGCGAATATATCTCAAAACATTGAGGAGCTTTCTATTTATCCTAATCCAGTGATGAATGGTAAGTTATATATTGTTACGAAAGAGAATCTAACTAAAGACATCGAAATTTTTAATGTATTAGGTAAGCTTATCTTTCAAACCACTTTATTTGGTAAAGAGGTAAACATTTCTAAATTAAATCCTGGAATTTATATTATTAAAATTAAAGAAAACAATATTTCTACAACCAGAAAACTTGTAGTTAGATAACGGTTAAAACAACCTATTATTGCTATACTTTTTCTGTTTATATTATAAAAATTTTAAAAGCGTTGCTCTTGGCAATGCTTTTTTATTTTAACTATTTTTACATTTGTTTTTTACTTTGAAACTATGATTAATACTCAAGCTATATTTAATATTAAAACGGAAAATCAATTTAACGAACATGCATTAGACGTATTTCAATTTCAGTTTAAAAACAATCGTACTTACAGATCGTTTTGTGATTTGCTCTACATTCATCCGAGCGATATTAAACACTACAGAGACATCCCTTTTTTACCTATAGATTTTTTTAAATCTAAAACAATTTTAAGCAGTCAAGACCCTGTACAATGTACATTTTCCAGTAGCGGTACAACAGGTAATACAACCAGTAAACATTTGGTAACCGATGTTTCTATTTACGAAGACAGCTTTAGAAATGGCTTTAAGGAAGCTTATGGAGATATTAAAAATTATGCTGTTTTGGCTTTGCTACCTTCATATTTAGAACGTAATGGTTCCTCTTTAATATATATGGTTAACGATATGATTAACCAATCGCAACACCCAGAAAGCGGATTTTATTTAAATAATTTATCTGATTTAAAATCAAAGTTAATCGAATTAGATACTCGTGGGCAAAAAGTACTTTTAATAGGTGTATCTTTTGCTTTATTAGATTTAGTTGAAACCTTTCAATTTCAATTAAAACACACTATAGTTATGGAAACTGGTGGTATGAAAGGCCGCAGGAAAGAACTTATTAGAACAGAATTGCACGCTATTTTAAAAGCGGGATTTGGAGTGTCAGAAATTCATAGTGAATATGGCATGACTGAACTTTTAAGTCAAGGATATTCTAAAGGGCATGGCATTTTTAACTGTCCACCTTGGATGAAAATCTTAACTAGAGATCCTGAAGACGCATTAACCATTCAAACAGAAGGAAAAACAGGAGGTATAAATGTTATTGATTTGGCCAATGTAAATTCGTGCGCCTTTATAGCTACTCAAGATTTAGGTAAAATTACAGGTGATAATGCCTTTGAAATCATTGGGCGTTTTGATAATTCTGATATTCGTGGCTGTAATTTAATGGTGTTATAAACCACAAGAGTCTTGCATAATAAACTTTAACATTTAATTTACAAAGTGTACTGAAAGTAAGGAGATTAAATACCGACTATAATTATACATCCTAAGCTTTTTATTCATAAAGTTAGGTTGGTTTTTAATGGTTAGTTGGTTTTTTTGTGAAGCCGGATTATATATTGTAATCCGGCTTCACTATTTTTTTAAACCACTTTTATAATATAGGTATTACGTTTTCCTTTATTAATTATAATATAGCTATCGTTAATTAAATCGTCTGTGCTAATTTTATAATCTTCTTTAACTTTTTCCTTATTAACAGCTATAGCATTTTCTTTTAAAGCTCTTCGGGCTTCGCTATTAGATGCTAAGAAATTGGTTTTAGCTGCCAACACTCCTATCATGTCTATATTTTCTAAATCAGCTTTAGGAAGTTCTGCCATTGGTACACCTTCAAATACATCTAAAAATGTTTTCTCGTCTAGGGTTTTAATATCTGCTTTAAACGATTTAGAAAAAAGAATATTAGATGCTTTTTCTGCATTTTCAAACTCTGCTTTTGAATGTACAAATGTGGTTAACTCTTCGGCTAATTTCTTTTGTAATAATCTTAAATGCGGTGTCTCTTTGTGTTCTGAAATTAAAGCTTCAATAGTAGCTTTGTCTAAAAATGTAAAAATTTTGATATATTTTTCTGCATCTTCATCTGTCGTGTTCAACCAAAATTGATAAAACTTGTATACCGATGTTTTGTCGGCATCTAACCACACATTACCACCTTCGCTTTTTCCAAATTTAGAGCCATCTGCTTTAGTAATTAACGGACAAGTCATCGCATATGCCTTAGCTTCTACTCCAACATTCATACGTCTTACCAATTCTGTTCCTGTAGTAATATTTCCCCATTGGTCGCTACCTCCCATTTGTAATAAACAGTTATGGTGTTTATGTAAATGGTAAAAGTCGTAACCTTGAATTAATTGATACGTAAATTCGGTAAACGACATCCCAACACTTCCTTCTTCACCAGAAAAACGTTTTTTAACCGAGTCTTTAGCCATCATGTAATTAACAGTAATACGTTTTCCTACATCACGCGCAAAATCAATGAATGAAAAATCTTTCATCCAATCGTAATTATTCACCAATACAGGAGCATTATCTGCTTTTGAATTGAAATTTAAAAATCGAGATAATACACTTTTTATACCTGCAACATTTTTTTCTAATGTAGCTTCATCCAGTAAATTACGCTCATCACTTTTTCCAGAAGGATCTCCAATCATACCTGTGGCTCCACCAACTAAAGCTATAGGCTTATGCCCTGCTTTTTCTAAATGAACTAAAATTATAATTGGTACTAAACTTCCAATATGTAAAGAATCTGAAGTTGGATCGAAACCTATATAGGCCGTTGTCATTTCTTTATTTAATTGATCTTCAGTTCCAGGCATTATATCATGCACTAAACCTCTCCAGGTTAATTCTTCAACAAAATTTTCAGTCATTATTTCTAAAATTTTAATAATCTCCTGCAAAGATAAAAATCGTAGTATAATTACCCCTATATTAAATAATTCTTTACCTTAGTTTTATGATTTTAGTTACGGGAGGCACAGGACTTGTTGGTTCGCATTTACTTTATAAATTAGCGAATAATTCAAAAAAAATAAGAGCAATTTACAGATCGGAAGCGAAACTGGAGGTTGCTAAAAAAATCTTTTCTTATTATACATCAGACACGTCGTTATTTGAATCTATTGAATGGGTAAAAACAGACCTCTTAAATTTACCTGATTTAGAAGCTGCTTTTAAGAATGTTACACAGGTTTATCACTGCGCTGCTTTGGTTTCTTTTGACCCTAACGATTATATTGCACTAAAACGTACCAATACTTTAGGCACAGCAAATATTGTTAACCTATGCTTAAGTTATAAAGTTAGTAAATTATGTTATGTAAGTTCTGTTGCCACTTTAGGGCAATCGCTTACAGATACTCCTATTACAGAAGAAACTTTTTGGAATCCTGAAGAAGATAATAATGTGTATGCCATTACTAAATATGGCGCAGAAATGGAAGTTTGGCGCGGTACACAAGAAGGTTTAGATGCCATTATTGTTAATCCAGGAGTAATTTTAGGAAGTGGTGCTTGGAATCAAGGCAGCGGGAATTTATTTTATAAGGTTTACAATCATTTAAATTATTACACCAATGGCATTACGGGATTTGTTGCGGTAGAAGATGTTGTAGATATTATGATGACTTTGATGGCAATGGATATTAAAAACCAAAATTACATTTTAGTCTCCGAACATTGGAGTTATAAAAAACTGTTACAAACTATAGCCAAGCACTTAGGGGTTAAAATACCTCATAATGAGATACAACCTTGGCAAGCGAAACTGGGCTGGCGATTAGATTGGCTACGCCATAAAGTAACTGGAAAAAAGCGCAGTCTTAGTAAGCAAATGGCGAAAACCATTGTAAGTCAATCACAATATAGTTCAGAAAAAATAACAGCGCTTTTAAACTATAAATGGACTGCTATTGATACTACTATACAATCTATTTGCAAACAGTTTAAAAACGAACTTTAATCTTTCTTTTTTAACGCCTCCACATCTAAGTTCTCAGGCTTTAGATTTTTAACTTCCCTATGTTTTATAGGAATTAAATCAGGCTCCTTTAATTTATCTAAAGAATCTTTTTTACGTTTAGCCTCCTCTTCTTGGTCTTGTATTTCCTGAAACTGTTTTTTTAAGACCTTTAAGCTGTCGTCTACTTTTTCGTATAGAGCATCATATTCATCTAAATTAAATATATAATACTCATTACTTTCTGCAAACTGTAAACTATCAATATTATATTTATCGTAAATATAAGATTGTACAGTAATCCCATTACTATCCAGATTTTTTTTATCAAATCCTCTAGTAGAAGTTAACAAACTCATGTCTATAATAATGTCGACCATTTTCTCCCTAGATATCAAGTTTTTTGGTTTCTTGGGTTTAGAAACTTGGTGACAAGATAAGACACAAAAAAAAGTAAGAATAGCTATTAATAAACGTTTCATTTATCTGTTAAAAGTTAAACGTTTTGCAGCTCTAACGTTGTTAAATTTAAAATTATGATACACCAACTCTCCATTTAAAAAAGTATCTGTTATACGCGATTTAAATGTAGTCCCTTCAAAAGGAGACCATTGGCACTTATATAAAATATTTTCTTTAGTAACTGTCCATGGATTATTTAAATCGACTACCACTAAATCTGCATAGTGTCCTACTTTAATAAACCCACGTTTTTCTACTTGAAATAAAATTGCAGGGTTATGGCACATTTTTTCTACCACTTTCTCAAAAGAAATTTTTCCACGATGATGCATTTCTAACATAGCTGGTAATGCATGTTGTACTAACGGTCCGCCAGACGGTGCTTTAGTATATATATTTTGTTTTTCTTCTAACGTATGTGGTGCATGGTCTGTAGCTACCACATCTATACGCCCATCTAAAAGTGCCTCCCAAAGTTGATCTTGATCTTTTTCTGTTTTTACAGCAGGATTCCATTTAATGAAAGTTCCTTTTTTCTCATAATCATCATCTGTAAACCATAGATGGTGAATACAAACTTCGGCAGTAATTTTCTTATCCTTTAAAGGTATTTTATTAGAAAACAGTTTTGTTTCTTTACCTGTAGATAGGTGAAATACATGCAACCTTGCTCCTGTTTTTTTAGCCAATTCGATAGCTTTTGAAGAGGATAAATAACAAGCTTCTTCACTTCTAATTTCTGGGTGGTATTTAATTGGAATATCTTCGCCGTACTTTTCTTTAAAAGTTTCTAAATTTGCTTTAATAGTGTCTTCATCCTCACAATGTACTGCAATTAACATCTTTACTTTAGAAAATATTTCTTCTAAAACCTTTGGGTTATCTACAAGCATATTACCTGTAGACGAGCCTAAAAACAGCTTTAAAGCAGCTACGTTTTTAGTATCTACTTTTAAAATTTCTTCTAAGTTATCGTTAGTACCACCAAACATAAACGAATAATTAGCGTGAGATGTTTCTGCTGCGATGGCAAATTTTTCATCTAATTTTTCAAGGGTTGTAGTTTGCGGAATGGTGTTAGGCATCTCTATAAAAGATGTGATTCCACCAGCAATTGCTGCCTTAGACTCTGTAGCTATATTTGCTTTTTGTGTTAAACCTGGTTCTCTAAAATGCACCTGATCATCTATAACTCCTGGCATTACATACTTCCCTTCTACATCAAAAACCTGAACATCCGAAGATTTTGCACTAATAGATTCTCCTACTTCTTTAATAAATTCGCCTTCAATTAAAATGTCGCCTTCAAAAATCTCGCCTTCATTTACAATTTTAGCATTTTTTATTAGTACTTGTTTTAGCTGCATCATGTTACTCTCTTTTAAAAATACTTTTCAATTTCATTGAAATTACACCAAAAATGGCTTCAGAAATTATCCCTGAACTTAATTTCGATTCTCCTTTAGTTCTATCGGTAAAAATTACCGGTACTTCTTCTATTTTAAATTGCTTAATATAAGCTTTAAATTTCATTTCGATTTGAAATGCGTAGCCTACAAATTTAATTTTATCTAAATTAATAGCTTCTAAAACTTCACGTTTATAGCATACAAATCCTGCAGTGGTGTCATGAATTTTCATACCTGTAATAAGACGTACGTATTTAGATGCCATATAAGACATTAATACACGATTCATAGGCCAATTTACTACATTTACGCCTTTTACATATCGAGATCCAATAGACAAATCGGCTCCAGAATTTGCACAAGCGTTATACAAACGTACTAAATCTGTTGGATTATGAGAAAAATCGGCATCCATTTCAAAAATATATTTATAAGTACGTTTTAAACACCATTTAAAACCGTGAATATATGCTGTACCTAAACCCGATTTATCTTGTCTTACTTCTAAAAATAGACGCTCAGGAAAATATGCTTGTAGTGCTTTTACTTTTAAAGCTGTTAAATCTGGCGAATTATCATCGACAACTAAAACATCAAAGTCTTTTTCTTGTGAAAATACGGCTCTAATTATGGCCTCAATATTTTCAATCTCGTTATATGTAGGGATTATGACTATAGAGTCTCTCACTTATTAATTGCTATTAAGTTTACAAATGTACATTATTTAGTAATTTCTTTTTTTAAAATATTTCTTAATAATGCCATGTGACTATTATTATTTTAAATAATTTTGGTGCATGCTTAGAGAAGTCACATATAATGAAATATTTACCATTCTAATTATGGTAGGCTTAATTAGTATTACTATTGCTAAAGCTAAATTTACACATAGATTTAATGATTTAGCAGCCATTTTAACGACATCTAAATATTTTAATATTTATTCTAGAGATCAAAAACTAATTGATTTTTTTGACATTTTACTTTTAACCAATTTTATAATCTCTACAGCAATTTTTACAAGTATTTGCTACAGTACTTTTTTTTCAAACTCACAAATAGAAACTCATTTAATGCTAACTATTACGGTTTGTATAGGAGCTTTTTTATTTTTAAAATTACTTATAGAAAGAGTCATTGCAAATATTTTTAATATTGATGAGATTATTGAGCATTACATTTTTCAGAAGAAAACATATAAGAATTACTTTGGGATGTTTTTTATTCCTATAAATGCATTTTTAATTTATAGTGTAACTCCATCAAAAACAATTTTGTATGTGGTATTTTCCATATTCCTAATTATTTTAGTCTTACGTTTATCAACTTCATTAAAACGTTATCAAAAACTAATTAAATCTAACCTTTTTTATTTTATTTTATATCTTTGCACTCTCGAAATCGCACCTTATATAATTTTGTATAAATTAATTACATCATATTAGGGTCAACTTAATAAAAAACGCTCATGAAAGTGAAAACAATTTTAGTCTCTCAGCCAGAACCTAAAATAGAAAATTCTCCATATTTTGATCTTCAAGAAAAGCAAAAAGTAAAAATTGATTTCCGACCTTTTATTCACGTAGAAGGAGTTCCAGCAAAAGAAATTAGACAGCAAAAAGTAGACTTAAACAACTACACTGCTATTATTTTAACTAGCCGTAATGCGGTAGATCACTTTTTTAGAGTTGCAGAAGAAATGCGTTTTAAAGTCCCAGATTCAATGAAATATTTCTGCCAATCTGAAGCCGTAGCGTATTACCTTCAAAAATATGTGGTTTACAGAAAAAGGAAAATATATGTAGGAAAACGTACATTTTCTGAATTAACACCTCTTATTAAAAAGTATAAGGACGAAAAATTTTTATTACCTACAACAGACAAACTAAAACCTGAAGTGCCGCAAATCTTAAATGGTTTAGGTATTAATTGGAAAGAAGCTGTATTTTACAGAACTGTAATTAGCGACTTATCTGATTTAGCAGATGTTTTATACGATGTTTTAGTGTTCTTTAGCCCTTCTGGTATTGAATCTTTATTTCACAACTTCCCTGATTTTAAACAAAACGATACGCGTATAGCAGTATTTGGAAATACAACTATTAAGGCTGTTGAAGAAAAAGGATTACGTGTAGATATTGCTGCACCTACTAAAGAAACACCATCTATGACTATGGCTTTAGAAAAATACATTGAAAAAGTAAATAAAGGAAAATAACACCCTTATATAAATTACGAAAGGCGATTCTGTAATAAGAATCGCCTTTTTTGGTTTAAAAGAAATTAGGACAATTATATATTATGGGTTGTAACGTTGCGGACCGCCACGTCTAATTTCTTCGCTAGCAATACTTTCAAATTGTTCAAAGTTTTTTCTAAAAGCATTAGATAATTTAAATGCTGTTTTATAATATGCTTCATCATTATTCCAAGTAGCTCTCGGACTTAAAACCGATGTTGGGACACTAGGACAAGTTCGTGGCTGTGCTACTCCAAACACAGAATGAATATGATAATCATGATGCGTATATAACCCTAAATCTCCATTTAGTACTGCATTAATCATTGCACGCGTATATTTTAATTTCATACGTGTACCTATACCATAAGGACCACCAGTCCAACCTGTATTTATAAGCCAAACATTTACACCAGCTTCCTTCATTTTATTACTTAACATTTCTGCATACTTTGCAGGATGCAAAGGCATAAATGGCGCTCCAAAACAAGCAGAAAAGGATGGTACAGGCTCTTTAACCCCTGCTTCTGTTCCAGCCACTTTAGCAGTATAACCCGAAATAAAATGATAGGCTGCTTGAGCTGGCGTTAGTTTAGATATTGGAGGTAAAACCCCAAACGCATCTGCAGTTAGGAAAAAAATATTTTTAGGATTTTTACCTATGGATGGCACTTGTATATTTTCTATAAAATTTATAGGGTAACTAACACGTGTGTTTTGAGTGATAGATGTATCTTCAAAATCGACATGCCCTTCTGTATCTAAAACTACATTTTCAAGTATAGCTCCAGGTTTAATGGCATTATAGATATCTGGTTCGTTTTCTTTACATAGGTTTATTACCTTTGCATAGCAACCGCCTTCAAAATTAAACACAGTATTTTCGTTAGTCCAACCGTGCTCATCATCACCTATTAATTTTCGATTAGGATCGGCTGAAAGTGTTGTTTTTCCTGTCCCCGATAATCCAAAGAAAATAGCGGTATCTCCTTGCTCTCCCACATTTGCACTACAGTGCATAGGCAACGTATTTTTAAAGACAGGAAGGATAAAGTTTAAAGCCGAAAAAATTCCTTTTTTAATTTCTCCAGTATATCCTGTACCACCAATTAAAGCTATTTTTTTGGTGAAATTTAGAATTGCGAAATTATGCTGGCGGGTACCATCTTCTGCAGGTACGGCCATAAAACTAGGCGCACATACAATACTCCATTCTGGTTTAAAATTCTCTAATTCTAGGGCAGAAGGTCTTAAAAACATATTATACGCAAACATATTACTCCAAGGCGTTTCTGTAATTACACGTATATTTAATTTGTAATTTGGATCTGCACAAGCATAACTATCTCTAACAAAAACCTCTTTATTAGACAAATATTCGGTTACCTTATTATACAAAGCATCAAATTTCTCTGGAGCAAATGGAATATTGACTTCTCCCCACCAAACTCGATCTTTAGTTATATCATCCTTAACAATAAAACGATCTTTAGGCGATCGTCCCGTAAACTCTCCAGTATTAATTGCTAAAGCTCCGCTGGACGCTTCTACACCTTGTCCTTTATCAATTGTAATTTGGTGCAGTTCTTCTGAAGGCAATTGATACTTAACATCTGCATTTTTGATTCCGTAAGATTCTAGCGAAATCGTTTTCGTAGTTTGAATATTATCTACCATAATATGACTTGTTTTGCAGTACAACTCTCAAAATTTTATTTAGTACATTACCATATAAAATTTTGAGACTTGTACTTATTAACTTGAGTTATGTGTTATATATTTAATTATCTTGTTTGGAATTAAAACAAGACAATATCATAACCAACCAACCTAGTATCATGAGTACTCCTCCTATAGGTGTTACAAAACCTATGCTTTTAAAATTAAAAGCAGAAAGAGTATTTGTTGCTAATCCGTAAATAGAACCAGAAAACAAAATAACCCCTAATAATACCAAATAAAAAACAACTGTTTTTTTAGCTTTAGATAACATGTTTGTACTTCCTACAAACACTAAAAATAATGCGTGGTACATTTGGTAACGCACACCTGTTTCAAAAGTTTGCAAAGATTCAACTGTTAGTAAAGGTTTTAATCCGTGAGCTGCAAATGCTCCTATACCTACACTTAAACATCCTAAAACACCACCAGTAATTACTATTTTTTTATCCATAAACTAATGACTAAAAACATCTTATTTTTTCAATTTTGTTCTTACAAAGAACTTTTGAATAATTAATATATCAGTAAATTAATTTCTATTATAAAGTTCGGAAATTTTAGTGACTTTAACTATTAAAAATGCATTAAATACTTTGTTTAAACCTGTATTTTTAACACTCTGAAAGAAATTAATTACAAAGCACAAAACTCATTCAATTAATAAGGTAAAAAGTTTAAAACTTAATTAATTTATAAGATCGCTTTCTGCATTACAGACTTTTGTTACTTTTATATTTTACTAATACGAATAATTGATGAAAATTTCTAATCAAAATATTGAAATCGATGGTATAGACAAGGAAATTCTTCGTGCTTTAATGGAAGATGCCAGAACTCCTATACTAGAAATTGCCAGAAGTGTAGGTATTTCTGGAGCAGCAATTCATCAGCGCTTACGTAAATTAGAAAAATCTGGATTAATATCGGGTTCTAAATTTACAATTAATCCTAAAGTATTAGGATATACTACTATGGCATTTATAGGTATTTACTTAGATAAAGCCATGAGTAATCCCGAAGCTGTTAAACAGCTAAAAAAAATTCCTGAAGTTATAGAATGTCATTACACAACGGGTAATTGGAGTATTTTTATTAAAATTCTTTGCCGTGACAACGAACACCTTATGCAGCTTCTAAATAAAGATATCCAATCTATTGTAGGGGTTTCTAGAACTGAAACTTTTATCTCGCTTCAGCAACAAATAGATAGACAAATTCCAATTTAATGGTTTTGCTTTTATTATTTGAGTTAGTTTTTTAAGCTTTTCCATTAATTTTTACTGTGTTGTTTTTTTAATTTCGAATTAAATAATTAAAAATCAACATTATGACATTCAAACATTTTACATGGATCGCCTTATGCTTTCTAGCTTTTTCAGCTTGCGATCAAAAGAAAAAAGAAAATCATCCAATGTCTGATCCTACCCATACACCTAATACAGACAGTATTAGTACATATAATACTACAGAGACGGAAATGGATAGCACAAATCAAATTAAAGTAACATTACAAGCTAAAAGTGATAGTAAAGTTTCTGGTACAGTGGTATTTACCGAAATAAATAATACGGTTAAAATGTTAGCAGAATTAGAAGGCTTGAACCCAAAAACGGTTCATGCTATACATTTACATGAAAAAGCCGACTGCTCGTCACATGATGCGAAGTCGTCTGGAGGACACTGGAATCCTACCAATACTAAACACGGAAAATGGGGAGACGATCAAGGTTACCACCGTGGAGATATTGGAAATTTTACTACCGACGAAAATGGTAAAGCAACAGTAAATTTCAGTACCGATGAATGGTGCATTAAATGCCAAGATACCACTAGGACTATAACAGGACGCGGTATTATTATTCATGAAGGTACAGACGATTATACCACGCAACCAACAGGAGATGCAGGTAAACGTATTGCTTGTGGTGCTATAAAATAATTAGCACCTCCCAAACATTTAATAGCATCAAACAAAAAGGTCCAACTACACAGTTAGACCTTTTTTATTATTAGTACTTTAATATTTAATTTCTGTTTCCTAAAATTTGCATGGCCCAATATAATAAAGAGGCTAAAGCACCTAAAGCAGCTACTAAATATGTTCTTGCAGCCCATTTAAGAGCATCTTCTGCACCATCATATTCATTAGGAGCAAGCATATTTTTATTTTTTAACCAAGCCAAAGCTCTATTACTCGCATCATATTCTACTGGTAACGTTATAAAACTAAATAGAGTTGCAATACCCATCATTAATAAACCTACAATAGACACCCAAAACCCTATACCTGCACCAGAGGCAGCTCCTAAAACTAAACCTCCAAATACCAACCATTGTGACATTTTAGAAAATATATTAACAGCTGGAACTAATTGAGAGCGCATAGTTAACCAACTATATGCTTGAGCATGCTGAACTGCATGACCACATTCGTGAGCTGCAACAGCTGCTGCCGCGGCATTAGCATGTAAATACACCGACTCGCTTAAATTTACCGTTTTGTTTGCTGGATTGTAATGGTCTGTTAATTGTCCTGGGGTAGAAATAACTCGAACATCGCGAATACCATTATCCGCTAGCATTTTTTCAGCAATTTCTTTACCAGTCATGCCATTTCTTAAATGTACTTTAGAGTAGGTCTTAAATTTAGATTTAAGCTTATTACTCACCAACCAACTTACTAAGGCAATAGCTCCTATAAGGATATAATATGTATACATCTTTTAATTTTTATGATTAAATTTACTATAATATAGCAAATAATAAGCCAAATTAAAATTAAGAAATTTTGTCAGGGCTTAAGCATAATATTCTACACCCCATTCAAACGCTTCTGTAATTTCTTTGTATACAATTTTACCATTTACAATGTTTAATCCGTACGCTAAAGATGCATCTTCGGCACAAGCTTTTTCCCATCCCTTATTAGCTAATTTTAATACATAAGGTAAAGTTACATTTGTTAATGCTAAAGTAGATGTATAAGGTACAGCGCCCGGCATATTTGCAACACAATAGTGTACAATATCATCTATTATAAAAGTTGGGTCTTCGTGCGTCGTTGCTTTAGTCGTTTCCATGCATCCACCCTGGTCTACAGCGACATCAACCAACACCGTTCCTGGTCGCATATCTTTTAACATTGCTCTTGTAATTAATTTAGGTGCTTTACCTCCTTTTAGAAGCACACCTCCAATAATTAAATCGTGTGTTTGAATGTGTTTTTTAATATTATATACACTAGAATATTCGGTTACCACATGGCTTGGCATAATATCGTTAACGTAGCGTAAACGTTTCATATTAACATCCATAATGGTTACATGTGCGCCTAATCCAGCGGCCATTTTGGCGGCTTGTACGCCTACAACTCCAGCACCCAAAATTAACACTTTTCCGGGTGTAACACCAGGTACACCACCTAATAAGATACCACGACCTTTAATAGGTTTTTCTAAATATTTAGCTCCTTGCTGAATGGCCATTCTACCTGCAACTTCAGACATTGGTGTTAGTAAAGGCAAGGTTCCATCTTCATCTTCAACAGTCTCATAAGCAATACAAACCGCATTACTTTTTAACATCGCTAAGGTTAATGCTTCACTAGACGCAAAATGAAAATAGGTAAATACGATTTGATTGGGCTGAATTAAATCATATTCTTCTTGTATAGGTTCTTTCACTTTAACTATCATATCGCTAGACTGATAAACATCTTGAATAGTTTCTAAAATGATGGCGCCAGCTTCCTGATACACCTCATCAAAAAAACCACTACCTTCTCCCGCTGTAGATTGCACATAAACGGTATGACCTTGATTAACTAATTCGAAAACTCCTGCCGGAGTCATCCCTACGCGATTCTCGTTGTTTTTAATTTCTTTTGGAACACCAATTTTCATGATAAATATATTTTATCACCCAAAATTCGTATTTTTTATCGAGACCCCCATAAAAAAGAAGGGTCAAGTTAAAATATTTACACATTTACAACATTGACCCCTTAAAAAATAAGGGTTAAAAACTTTTTAACCCTTATTTTTTAATAAGATAATTTAAATTTACCCAACAATATTTATAATTTTTCCTGGCACTACAATTACCTTTTTAGGAGTACGCCCTTGTAATTGCTCTTGGGTTTTCTCGTGAGCCATTACTATTTTCTCTAATTCGTCTTTAGATAAATCTAGAGATAACTCTAGAGTGAAACGCATTTTCCCGTTAAAAGATATAGGGTATACTTTACTACTCTCTACCAACTGACTCGCATCAAACTCTGGGAAAGGTGCTTCAGAAATAGATTCTGAATTCCCTAACTGACTCCATAATTCTTCTGCAATATGTGGCGCATAAGGCGATAACAAGATTAAAAACGGCTCTAATACCGATTTACTTACACATTTTTGTGCATTAAACTCGTTTACCGCAATCATAAACGTAGATACCGACGTATTAAAAGAGAAATTCTCGATGTCTTCTTGTACCTTTTTAATGGTTTTATGAAGCGTTTTAAGGTTGTCTTTTGTTGGCTCTACATCAGTTACATTTAAACCATCTTCACCAACATATAGCTTCCAAACTTTTTTAAGGAATCCATCTACTCCTGTAATTCCGGCTGTATTCCAAGGTTTCGCTTGCTCTAATGGCCCTAAGAACATTTCGTAAAGTCTTAAACTATCTGCGCCGTAATCCACACAAATCTGGTCTGGGTTAACCACATTGTATTTAGATTTCGACATTTTTTCGACTTCGCGACCTACTTTGTACACATCATCTTCTAAAATAAATTCAGCATCTTTAAAATCTTCTCCAAATTCACCATCAGTTTTTAATCCATCAATATCTAATTCATCTGAAGCATTTACATATTGTACTTTTACATGTATAGGCGTCACCTTTTTTCCTTCAATTAAACCATGAGAAAGGTAAGTATTTGTTCCTTCTTCACGATATACAAAAGCACTAGTCCCCAAAATCATCCCTTGGTTAATCAGCTTTTTAAAAGGTTCTTCAATATTTACAAATCCGCGGTCTTTTAAAAATTTCACCCAGAAACGAGAATACAATAAATGCCCAGTGGCATGTTCGCTACCACCAATATATAAATCAACGCTTTCCCAATAGTTAAGCGCCTCTTCGCTAGCAAAGGCATCGCCGCGTTTAGACGCTTCTTCCATATAACGGAAGAAATACCAAGAGCTTCCCGCCCAACCTGGCATAGTGTTTAACTCTAATGGAAATACAGTGGTATTATTTATGTTTTCGTTGCTAACAACGGTATGAGTTTCTGTACACCAAGCCCAAACATCGGCACGACCTAAAGGTGGCTCTCCGGTTTCGGTTGGTAAATATTTTTCTACTTCTGGCAAACGAATTGGTAAATGTTCGGTTGCAATCATTTGTGGTTTTCCATTTACATAATACACCGGAAATGGCTCTCCCCAATAGCGCTGACGACTAAACACGGCATCGCGTAAACGGTAGTTTGTTTTTCCTTCTCCTTGCCCAAGTGATTCTAATTCGGCAATTACTTTTTTGGTTGCTTCTTTATACGCCAATCCGTTTAAAAAATCACTATTTGTAAGTTTTGTGTTTCCTTTTTCCCCGAAAGCAGCTTCAGAAATATCTACGCCTTCAAAAATATTTGGAATAGCGATATCAAAATGTTTTGCGAAATCGTAATCACGTTGGTCACCACAAGGTACCGCCATAACAGCTCCTGTACCGTAGCTCGCTAACACGTAATCTCCAATCCAAATCGCAATAGGTTCTTTAGTAAACGGATGCTCGGCATAGGCTCCTGTAAACACACCCGAAATGGTTTTTACATCGGCCATACGCTCGCGCTCGCTACGTTTAGCTGTTTTTTCAATATAAGCTTCTACAGCCTCTTTTTGGTCGGCCGTTACAATTTTAGACACCAATTCGTGCTCTGGTGCCAAGGTCATGAAACTCACACCAAAAATCGTATCGGGACGTGTAGTAAATACCTCAATTTTATCGTCGTAGCCTTTTACATTAAAGGTTACCGAAGCACCAACCGATTTTCCAATCCAGTTGCGCTGACTTTCTTTCAACGAATCCGTCCAGTCAATATCATTTAAGCCTTGAAGTAAACGCTCTGCATAAGCAGAAATACGCATGCTCCATTGGGTCATTTTTTTTCGAATTACAGGATATCCTCCACGCTCAGACACGCCATTTACAATCTCGTCGTTTGCTAAAACGGTTCCTAATTCTGGGCACCAATTTACTTCAGTTTCTGCCAAATAGGTTAAACGGTATTGTAATAAAACAGCTTGTTTTTTATCTGCAGAAAATCCGTTCCAATCTTCTGCTGTAAACGCTTCAACATTATCGTCGCATACCGCATTTACAGTAGCATTACCTTCTTTAGAAAAAAGAGTTTCTAAAGTTGAAATTGCTTCGGCTTTAGCAGTATCGTTATTAAACCAAGAATTGAACAACTGAATAAAAATCCATTGTGTCCATTTATAATATTCCGGATTCGAGGTACGCACTTCGCGAGACCAATCGAACGAAAATCCAATCTTATCTAATTGTCTACGGTAGGTTGCAATATTAGTCTCGGTAGTAATTGCAGGGTGCTGCCCTGTTTGTATGGCATATTGCTCTGCCGGTAAACCAAAGCTATCGTAACCTTGTGGGTGCAATACATTAAACCCTTTATGACGTTTATAACGGGCATAAATATCTGAAGCAATATATCCTAACGGATGCCCTACGTGCAATCCTGCTCCCGAAGGATAAGGAAACATGTCGAGTACATAATATTTAGGTTTTTCAGATTGATTTTTGGCTTGAAACGTTTTGTGTTCTGCCCAATATTTTTGCCATTTGGCTTCTATGTCGTTAAAATTATAAGTCATCTTTGTGAATTCGGCTTAATAAAGCCGCAAATTTAAGCTTAATATAACAATGTTGAAAGTTTAAACGTTGTTATCCTAAAGGAAATAGATTTCTTTTATATTTTTACAAACAAATTTACACCTTATATGAGCTCATCTTTTGAAAACTATCAAAAACGCCGATTAATATCGTCTTATTTTTCTGTGGTATTGAGTATTGCTTTAGTATTATTTTTACTTGGTTTACTAGGTATGCTTGTACTGAACACCAAAAAACTTGCCGACCATTTTAAGGAGCAAGTTGTGGTAACTATTTATTTAAAAGATACTGCCAAAGAGGTGGAAACCAAACAGCTTGAAAAAAGCCTAACTATGGCCGATTATGTTAAGACTACCGAATATGTATCTAAGGAGCAAGCTGCAGAATTTATGAAAGCTGAAAACGGTGAAGATTTTATGAACTTTTTAGGCTTTAATCCCTTACAAAACTCTATAGATGTACACTTAAAAGCCGATTATGTAACCTCAGAACATTTAAAAACAATATCTGATGAAGCGCTATCTAAAACATTTGTGGACGAAGTACGCTACGATAACGATTTGGTGACATTAATGAATGAAAATGTAAAACGCATTAGTTTCTGGATTTTAGTAGTAAGCGGTATTTTTACATTAATAGCTGTATTATTAATTAACAGTTCGATCAGACTTTCTGTATACTCAAAACGCTTTACCATTAAAACCATGCAAATGGTTGGTGCTACTAAGCATTTTATAAGACGCCCTTTTGTTTGGAAGAGTGTAAAACTTGGCATTATTGGTGCGGTTTTAGCTTTAATTGGTATGGCTATAGTTTTTTATTATTTAAATAAAACCTTCCCAGATTTAGAATTACTAAATAACCCGATTCTTATTGGTGGCTTGTTTGTAACCATATTTATTTTAGGTATAGTAATTACGTGGATTAGTACATTTATTGCGACTCAACGTTTCTTAAATTTAAAAACAGATCAACTCTACTATTAATATGATAAAATCCTTATGTTATACGCTTCTCTTTTTATGCGTATTAAGCTGTAAAAAAGAAGTTAAAAACCTACCAGAAGATTTTGATTTTGGGGAGACCAAAGACTATACATACACCAATCCGTATTTTGGACTATCTTTTCAATATCCAGAAGATTGGACACAACAATCTAAACACAACATAAAGGCAATTACAGATAAAGGTGAAAAATATTTGGCTAGAGAAAACACCAAAATGGGTTCCATCCTAAAAGCATCTCAAGTTAATACGGCGTATTTGTTTTCATTATTTAAGCACCCTTTAAAATCTACTCAAAGTTATAATGCATCTTTATCTGTTGTTGCAGAGAATGTTTCTGGAACACCAACTGTAAAACGTGGTCGTGATTATTTATTTAATTCTAAAGAATTATTAAAGCAAACCCCTGCACAATATCAATTTGAAGAAACTCTAGACACTAAAAAACTTGGAGGTGAAACCTTCGACGTTTTAAGGGCTAAAGCTACATTTGGGGCATATAATGTACAACAAGAATTTTACTGCTTAGTACGTTATGGATTTAGTATATCTTTTATCTTATCGTATACCAACGACCAAGAAAAAGCAGCTTTACATAACATTTTAGATACTGTGATATTAGAGTAATTTTAAAACCACTTTAAGAACTCTTTCTAAATAAAACCTTTAATTTGCAAAGCTTTCTGTTTAAAGCTTAATTACAAATAGATATGGGAGAACAAAAACAAAAAAAACTTTCTGAAAACGAATTTATCTTTGGAAAGAAAAACTATAAATTTATGCTTATTGGATTAGGTGTAATTGCTTTAGGATTTATTTTAATGTCTGGTGGAGGTAGTGACGACCCTAACGTATTTAGTCCAGATATTTTTAGTTTTAGACGTATTAGACTTGCACCAACACTAGTCCTTATCGGTTTCGGGATTCAGATTTATGCTATACTTTTAAATCCGAATAAAAAATAATGGAAACTATAGATGCAATTATCCTTGGCATTATTCAAGGGCTTACCGAATTTTTACCAGTATCCTCTAGTGGACATTTAGAAATTGGTAAAGCCATATTGGGCGACCATTCTGTACCAGAAGAAAGCTTACTTTTTACTGTTGTACTACATTTTGCTACAGCTTTAAGTACCATGGTTATCTTTAGAAAAGATATTTTTGAGCTTATTAAAGGTGCTTTAAAATTTGAGTGGAACGAAGATTTACAATTCATTGCTAAAATTGCACTTTCAATGCTACCAGCGGTAATTATTGGTTTATTTTTTGAAGAACAATTAGAGGCGCTTTTTGGCGGAAACTTACTTTTAGTAGGCGCTATGTTACTAATTACTGCTGTATTACTATTCTTAGCAGACAAAGCTAAAGACACTGGTAAACCGGTAACTTTTATGAATGCGTTTATTATTGGAATTTCTCAAGCAATTGCCATGCTTCCGGGTATTTCAAGATCTGGAGCTACAATTTCGACTTCTGTTTTACTCGGAAACGACAAAACTAAAGCCGCACGTTTTTCGTTTTTAATGGTTGTACCATTAATCTTCGGAAAAATCGCTAAAGACATTTTAGGAGGAGAATTAAATTTAGAAAGCACAAACATTACAGCACTTTCTGCTGGTTTTGTAGCAGCTTTTATATGTGGGCTTTTTGCTTGTACTTGGATGATTTCGTTAGTTAAAAAAAGTAAATTATCATATTTTGCTATTTATTGTGCTATTGTAGGGTGTATTGCCATTGGATATACAGTTTTAAATTAATATGAAGAAAACACTAGACGATTACATAGACGGACAAGTATTACTAATAGACAAACCATTACACTGGACGTCGTTTCAGGCGGTAAATAAACTGCGTTGGGAAATCCGTCAGGCGTTTAATATAAAAAAAATAAAAGTTGGTCATGCCGGCACGTTAGACCCGTTAGCTACTGGATTATTAGTGATTTGCACGGGTAAAATGACTAAGCAAATAGACACTTTTCAAGGGCAGATAAAAGAATACACTGGTACTATTGTATTAGGAAGCACAACACCTTCTTTTGATTTAGAAACCGAAATAAACGAAACCTTTCCTACAGCTCACATTACACCTGAATTAATTCACGCTACAACACAACAATTTATTGGCGAGATACAACAATATCCGCCCGTATTTTCTGCCATTAAAAAAGATGGTAAACGTATGTACGAATTAGCTCGAGCTGGTGTTGCGGTAGATATAAAACCCAGAACCATTCAAATTACTGAATTTGAAATTACCAATATCTCTGATACGAAAGTCGAATTTAGAGTAATTTGTAGCAAAGGCACTTACATACGTTCTTTGGCTAACGATTTTGGTAAAGCTTTAAATTCTGGAGCACACTTAGCTGAACTGTGCCGTACAAGAATTGGCGATTTTAAAGTTAAAGATGCGGTAAGTCCTGAACAGTTTATAGCTCAATTAAAAGACTAAGACTAAAGAAAAAACGTATATTAGTTTTTCTATTTACAATAACACCTACTTTGTTGAAATTAGCAGACACTCATAAAGCAGCTTTAATTACAGCTCTCATTGCAGGCACTGTGCTACTTATTGTTTTTAATATACAGCTTAAAAAAAACGATACTTTACTTTCTGAAACCTTTTACGACTTACAACCCGAACAAGACACAGAAAAGAAACTTGAACAAAAAGAACTTACAAAACAGTCGGACCAAGCAAAAGCAGAAACGAATAAAGCTTTTAATGAAACAGACAATTCCAAACGTTTTGCCAAAGCATACAACCCTATAGCTCCTCCAAAAGACTATGAAAATTCAAGGCTAACTCAAACAGAAGAGATTACAGAAGCTAAGGAACTCATTGAAAACACTAACACGGCATTAACAGACAATGATCATCTTACAGATGAATTATCTGCTTATAATAGTGTAAACAGTATATTAAAAAAAAGAACCCAGAAAAAACAGCAATCTAATGCCTCTAATGGGAACAATTCTAGTAAAAAAATAGGCATGAATGCATCGGTTAATAAGAATAGTAGCATGCATTACTCTTTAAAAGACCGTACTCATGAATATCTGCCTACACCAATTTATCTATGCGAAGCTAGCGGAAAGATTATTATAAACATTACTGTAAATGCCGCAGGAGATGTAACAGACACCTATTTAAATAATGCTTCTACATCAAAAAACGAGTGCTTAATTAGCAGTGCTATAGAGTATGCTAAAAAAGCACGTTTTAATCCAGATGCTTCAAAACCGTCTCAAATAGGTTCAATAACATTTTATTTTGAAGGGAAACACTAATATTTAAGTAGCTCTATTAAATCTGCAATTGTACTTTGCCCCTTATTTAAATTATACCAAGTTTGTAAAGATTCTTTAAATTCTGCTGTTAAAACCCCGTGTTCCGCTTTATAGTCTGCAACTAGTTTTGTTGCTATTGTAGGTCTTGGTCCAAATGTGTTTACAACCTCTCCAGTTGTATTGTCAATCATAATTAATTTTGGAATTGATTTCCCTCCATTAGTTAAAAAAAGATTCATTAATGCATCATGATCGTCACGTAATACAACCCTTAAGTTTATATTATCATTTAATTCTGCTACTTTATTTATTACAGGCATAACGTGTGCAGCATCTCCACACCAGCTTTCTGCAATCACCAACCAGGTAATATCGCCTTTAAAATCTTGAATAGATTTAGTATCTTTTTCTGACACTTTTAAAGTTTTATCCCAACGCTTCATGCGACTTTCATTAACTTTAGTATATCCAACTAAAGCTGCCGTTTGCTCATGACCAGTTGCTCCTCCTGTTTTAGATAATGTTTTAACTAATTCTCTAAACTCTTGATAAGACATAGAGTGATCTAAACCCGATTGAATAATCTCATTTTTTACGATTTGTTGTGTTGCTTCCATATAATACATTAATTTTACCTTACAAATTTACTTCTTAAATGTATTTATTTAGGTAACTGTTGTTACATTAGTAACAATATATTTAAAACCTTACAAGATGGAAATACACAGATGTGGCTGGTGTAAAAATGATGATTTATATGAGGCTTACCATGATTTAGAATGGGGTGTACCCGTAAAAGATGATGCCACTCTCTTTGAGTTTTTAATTCTTGAAACGTTTCAAGCTGGTTTAAGCTGGATTACCATTCTTAGAAAACGTGAAAATTTCAGAAAGGCATTCGATAATTTCGATTATAAAAAAATAGCAAAATACGATGATGCTAAACGCAAAGCCCTAACACAAGATCCAGGAATAGTAAGAAATAAACTTAAAATAAATGCAACCATAAGTAATGCTCAGGCGTTTATTAAAATACAAGAAGAATTTGGAAGTTTTAGCACTTACATTTGGGATTTTGTTAATGGTAAGCCAATAAAAAATAGTTTTAAGAGTTATAAAGATACTCCAGCAAACACACCCTTAAGCGATGCCATAAGTAAAGATTTAAAAAAACGTGGCTTTAAGTTTGTAGGTTCTACAGTTATTTATGCGCATATGCAAGCTACCGGAATGGTAAACGACCATGAAGTAAATTGCTTTAGGTATAATGAAGTTTAAAAATAAATTAAAGATAACTTAAATATGTCGCTCTTGGTATAGAACGTCCTCCTAAGCTTTCTAAATGGTGTGTATAAATTTGGCAATCTATAACTTTATAATTTGTATTTTGAACAAACGTGATAAAAGCTGCTTTACTGGCATTACTTATTTTGGAAAACATGCTTTCACCGCAAAATACATTATTACCTAAATCCAGACCATAAAAACCACCTACAAGTTGTTTATCTTGCCAGACCTCAACAGATTTTGCAAAGCCCATTTCATGTAATTCTATATATGCCTTAGTCATATTATTAGTTATCCACGTACCTTCCTGACCATTACGTTTAATACTTGCGCACGCTTTAATTACATCAGGAAATGCAGTATTTACTGTAACTGTTAAATCACAATTACGTAAAAACTGTCGCATACTTTTAGACACTTTAAGTTCTTCTGGATACAATACAAAACGTGGATCTGGAGACCACCATAAAATAGCTTTATCATCTTCAAACCAAGGGAATATACCACGTTTGTACGCTAATAGTAAGCGGTCTGTAGATAAATCTCCACCAACAGCAATTAATCCTTCCGATGTCGCTTCTTCAATATTAGGAAACTCTATTTTATCATTTAAAAATTTCATGCTCCTAATTTATAAAAAGTATCGATATAAAAATAAAAACCCCAATATCGTTAGATATTGAGGTTAATCACACTTTGAATTAGTCATTGTATACCTTCGACTAGAAAGGTAAATCGTCGTGATCGTCTTCATTTAAGCTAGATGCTGGTTCAAAAGCATCTGCTGGTGGTACTGGAGGAACAGAACCTGAAGCTGCATCTTGTACGGCTTCTATTCTCCAACCTTGAATTGAGTTAAAATATTTAGTTTCTCCTTGAGGATTAACCCATTCTCTACCTCTTAAATTAATACTCACTTTTACGTTTTGTCCTACGCTGTAACTGTTTAGTAAATCTGTTTTATCTTGAACAAATTCTACTAATATATGTTGAGGATATTGTTCTTCGGTTGTAACTACCAATTCTCTTTTTCTAAACCCATTACTACCAAAGGTTTGGGTTTCTCCTATCATTTTTACTTTTCCTTGTACTTCCATTACATTTAATTTCTATTAAAAACTCTCTTTATATTTATGCTTTAAGATAAAAAAACTTTTGTTTCAATTTTAACTCATTATAAAATTAAAACGGTGGTTTTATTCTTCTTATTCATTAACGCCATGCTCACATTCAGTACAATTTTAAGGCATCTGTTTTATTAAGTCGTAATTTACAATAATAATTACAACCTAATTAAAGATTTTCTCTTACACACCTATGATTTTCTGAATTATTTTGAATGAATCTTTTGCCTAAAACATCAAAATTGATAGATTTTACGACCTATATTAAAAACTAAATAGTAATATAATCTAACATTCTTCTACCTTTTCACTCTATACTTAAGCATTTAACAGCAATAAAATTAATTACTTAAGTTCAAAATCACATCAGTTTACCTTTTTAATACGCTACAAAGGTAACTATTCTATTAAATAACAAAAAATGATTTGACCACTTGATTGCACAATATTATTAACAGATTTGCATTATATTACCATTAAAAATAGTTTCCATGCTTTTTACCAAACATAAAAACGTTATCCGTTGGATATTTATTGGATTTTCGTTTGTAATTATCTCTTTAATTTTATGGAATACCTATATGTTTTTTCAGAGTTTTAAAGCTGAAGAACGTATAAAGATGGAAAATTGGTCTGCTGCACAGCGCGATTTAATAAAAAGCACAAATTTAGATGGAGACATAGGCGAATTACCTCTCCAAATTTTACAAAGCAATACCACCACACCAATGATAATGGTAGATTTAGATGGTAATATTGAGCATAATAATTTAGACGAAACCAAAATTGAAGATGACGATTATATTAACGAGCTTATTTTAGATTTTGAACAAGAAAATAAACCTATTGAAATTATTTACGACGGACGCGTTTTAAACACTTTATATTATGGCAACTCGCCATTATTAAACAAATTAAAGTATTACCCAATAGCTTTTGTTCTCATTCTGGTATTATTTGCAGGATTAGTGTACAGTTTCTATCGCAGTACAAAAATTGCTACACAAAATAAATTATGGTCTGGAATGGCTAAAGAAACGGCACACCAAATTGGCACACCATTATCGTCTTTAATTGGCTGGACAGAAATTTTAAAAATTGAAGAAATTAATCCCGAATATATTACAGAAATTGAAAAAGATATTAGCCGGCTAGAAACCATTACAGAACGATTTAGCAAAATTGGTTCTATCCCAACATTAGAACCTACCAATGTAGTGAGAGCCACTATTGATGCGTATGATTACTTAAAATCAAGATCGTCTAAATTAATTGAATTTAGTATAGACATTCCAAATACAGAAGTACCAGTTTTACTAAATCCACAATTATATAGTTGGACTATTGAAAATTTGGTTAAAAATGCTATTGATGCTATGAAAGGTAGAGGAAAAATAGCTGTGAGAATTGAACCTAACGATCATGATGTAAAAATCTTTGTCTCAGACACAGGAAAAGGGCTACATAAAAATCAATTTAACAAGATCTTTGAACCCGGATTTACTACAAAAAAAAGAGGATGGGGACTTGGGTTGTCTTTAGCTAAACGTATAATTGAAGATTTTCATGACGGGAAAATAAAGATATCTCATTCCGAAATTGGTAAAGGAACCACTATGCAAATCACTTTAAAATTGAATAAACATAATGTACGTAAAGTTTAATTACATGGCCTTACCAATTGCATTTGCAATGTTCTCAAACTCGTCTTTTGTAAGCGTTACTTTCTTAGAAAACACAGCGTCTTCCATTGTATTTAACGGAATTAAATGTACATGAGCATGGGGTACTTCTAGACCAATAACAGTCATACCAACGCGCTTACATGGCACAGTTTTTTCTAAAGCAATGGCTACTTTTTTTGAAAACTTCATCAATTCTATATACAGCGCATCATCTAAATCAAATATTTTATCTACTTCTTGCTTAGGGATACATAATGTATGTCCTTTGGCATTAGGATTTATATCCAAAAAAGCTAAAAAATCTTCGGTTTCTGCAACCTTGTAACATGGAATTTCGCCTGAAATGATTTTGCTAAAAATAGAAGCCATAATATTATATTTTTAAGTAAATATAAAAAAGATTCCTAAAGTTTTAGAGTGACTTGAAACTGTTTTCAATTTTAAAACTTTAGAAATCTCTATTTGTTTAGATCTTATAATTATCTTGAAATTTCAACAATATCAAATTTCATAACACCACTTGGCACTTGAATTTCGGCTACATCTCCAACAGATTTACCTAATAATCCTTTTCCGATAGGAGAATTTACTGAAATCTTACCAGACTTTAAATCGGCTTCGCCATCTGCAACTAAAGTGTAATTCATTTCCATACCATTGGTTTGGTTTTTAATTTTCACTTTAGAAAGCACCAAAATCTTAGACGTGTCTAATTGAGATTCGTCAATAACACGTGCTCCTGCTAAAATTTCTTCTAATTTAGAAATTTTCATTTCTAACATGCCTTGTGCTTCTTTAGCAGCATCGTATTCGGCATTTTCACTTAAATCTCCTTTATCACGAGCTTCAGCAATGGCTTGAGATGCTCGTGGTCTTTCTATATCTTTTAGTTGTCTTAGTTCGTCTCTTAACTTTTTTAGTCCTTCTGCAGTGTAATAAGATACTTTACTCATAACTTCATCGTTTTAATTAAAAAAAATATGTTTCACAAACCTTAGCTTATAAAACATAAAAAATCTCGCAATACGAGATCAATTCACAAATATACAAAATTTTTACACCAAACTGCTTTTTGTTGTAAATTGCAATTCGAAATTATGACTATGAAAAAACTTTTTTTAGCTACTCTACTTCTATTATTATTAATGAATTGTAGTACTAGCGACACTTATGAAGATAATCCTTACATTCCAGATTACAAGTTTGATACAGGAACTTTAATTAATACAACTTTACCAAAATATAATGCATTAAACTTTCCTGGAAATTATATAATTTTAGATAGCTATGGCGTTAATGGTGTCGTTTTATATTACGTAGGCTCTAGCATGTATACAGCTTATGAGCTTACAGACCCGAACCATAATGTTACGACCTGTTCTGTATTAGAAATTGATGGTATTTTAGCAACTTGTGGCTGTGATGACGAGAATACTTATAATATTGTTAATGGGTATCCAGAAGGTGATACAGATGGAGAATACACTTTGAAACCTTATTTTGTAAAAGTATCTGGCTCGACCATTAGAGTTTATAACGAATAAAAAAAGGCGATTCATATTAAAGAATCGCCTTTTTAATTTAAAATTTTAAAGTCGCTCCAACTAAAAAATTGGTTGTCGCTTGCGGGTAATAACCAGCTCCTTCTATAGTTGTAATAACATTTGGATCGCTCCAAGTATCATCATAAGTATAATAATAACCATTAGATACATATTTTTCATTAAAGATATTATTTACAACACCGCTTAATACAATTGCTTTAAAAATAGATTCCATTTTTATTTCGTAAGTAAGATTTAAATCATTTACAAAATAGCTATCTAATTTAGAAACTTCTGAGTCTGTGTTTCCCATATATTGCTCTCCTACAAATTTACTTAATAAAGAAATTTGCAAAGCATCATTTGGTTGATACACAATGGCATTACCTAAAACAATATCTGGTGAGAATGAAATGTTTGTTGATCCAAAATCTTTTAATTCACCATTAAAAGACTGATAAATTGATTTATTTTTATTAGTACTAAACGTTACATTTGGCTGAATTGAAAACCCTTTAGAAAGCCCTATTGCCGACTCAATTTCTAATCCTAACCTGTAACTTTCGCCACTATTAGTACGAATTGGATTTCCAACATCGTCTATATTTCCAGACAACACCAATTGTTCGTTATAATGCATATAATACACATTGGCATTAAATTTAAAACGTTGCTTTTCGTGTCTCCACCCCAATTCAAAATCATTTAATTGTTCTGGTTTTATATCTGGGTTATTTTGAAAATCGTCTCTTGTTGGTTCTCTATTTGCTCGCGCATAAGAAAAATACATATTATTATTTTTATCAAGCTCGTACGTAATACCTGCTTTTGGATTAAAAAAACTGTATTGCTCATCTATATTCAAGGGTGTTCGATCAGAATCTATACCTGTTGTTTTATAATCTACAAAGCGCATTTGTAGATCTCCAAATAAACTCCATTGTGTATTTAATCTGTAGGTAGCTTTTGCAAAAAGGCTTACATCTGTTTTCTTACCATTCCCATCGTAATAATGGTCACGAATTTCGCTATTACTAGCATATTTAGACCAAATAATTTCTCCAAAATGGTCGCCATCATACGTACTATAAGATCCTCCAAAAATGGCATTTACAAACTCATTTTTATAATTTGCATTTGCATTGATTACATAAAAATCATTGTCTAACCAACGCCGACGAATTATATCTGTAGTTTCAATAGTCTCTCCGCCAATGGTTACATTATTTAATCCGTAATCTTCAAAAGATTCATCTTCCTTATACTGCTCAAAATACCCACTCCCTTTGGTATAATTTAAACCTAAATTAGTAGACCAATTATTATTGTAGCGTTCATTCCAATGTAATTGATAGTGATCTTGCTGATAATCGTCTACTTCATTATCATAAAATTTTACAGTCCCATCTTCATCGGTGTAAATACCTGCAGAATTATAGGTTCTATCATCTTCTAAAGTTTCCTTATCTATTCCATTCCAAGATTGATAGGTGTTTTCGTGTCCACCAAAAACTACAGCTTTTATTAAAGTATTATCATCTACATACGCGGCTTGTAAAAAATACGATTTTAAATCTGTAGATGCACGATCTACATACCCATCAGATTTAATAATAGATAAACGTCCAGCAATTTCTACGTGATCGTTTAACAAACCAGAACTAAATTTTGCATTGTGTTTTCTTGTATTGAAACTTCCAAAACTATTAGATATTTCGGCGTAAGCATCTTTAGAAACAGCATCAGTTAATACATTAATACTTGCTCCAAATGCACCAGAACCGTTTGTAGATGTTCCTACACCTCGTTGTAGTTGCAAACTTTCTACAGACGATGCTATATCTCCTAAATTAACCCAGAAAGTTCCTAAAGACTCTGCATCGTTATAAGGAATTCCGTTAATTGTAACATTTGTAGATTGTGCACTAACACCACGCACTCGAATTCCCGTATAACCAATTCCTGCTCCAGCATCACTAGTGGTAACAACTGAAGGTAAATAATTTAAAAGTATAGGTAAATCCTGCCCTAAGTTACGCTTAGCTAATGTCGCTTTATCTACATTAGAATGCGTAATAGGCGAAGTGGCTTGCACACGTACGGCAGTAACCAAAATCTCGTCTAAAGTCTCGGTAGGAACAGTTGTAGAATCTTGCAGCTTTTCGTTTTGTGAAAATACTGAACTGGCTGAAAATAAACAGCAGGCTAAAACAAAAAAATGTTTCATTCGATATCGTTTTAATCGAATAAAAAGAGGCCCTTATTCTTTATTTTAAATTGTTAAATACATTGAGCAAGTAATATAATACGAAATAAATTGTCCTTTTTATAAGATTAAACCTTAACATGAAATAACTGCTATCATGCTTAGATTATTAATTAAAAAAACAACATTGATTATCGCATTGCATTATTAAAAATATTTAACCATATTTTTAATGCTCGATTCCTAAACAGCATTATCTGTTCTAGGTTCAATGGGTATGATCTCAGCCGATATTAGGCACCCCTTTATGAGAACGCTACAAATGTAATAACTATTCTCGATTCTTCTAATTTTTTAGATAAAATTCTACTCTATTTTAGGTTTTCGTCTATTAGCCTTACGCTCAGACACTACACGCTTACTTTTCAGACGTTTTTTAATTGCAGATTTTGGGATTTTTGTAGCTTTTCTAGGTTTAGATTGCTTTAGCCCGGCTTGTATAATATGTAAAAAACGACTTACAACCAATGCCTTGTTTTTATGCTGACTGCGACTTTCTCCGCATTGCAATAATAACACCTGATTTTTAGTTAATCTCGGCTTAAGCTTGGTTATGAGTCGTTTTTTTTCTTCTTCATTTAAAGCTAAAGAATCTAATATATTAAAACTCAATTCTATTTTAGTAGCCACCTTATTTACATGTTGTCCGCCTGCGCCAGAACTACGTATGGCTTTAAAGGAAACTTCTGATATAAGTTGAGCTTCATCTGTCATGCTTTAATTTTGATGCATTGGTTTTAATAAATCTGCTACTGTCTTTACAGGATTAAAAGTATTTAAAGGAACTTCTACAAATACTGTATTCCAATTGGCCATAGCTCCATTCCATAATCCTGGTAACTCTAAAGCTAATAAAGCTTTACCTTCTTTTGTTTTTTGAGTGATAAATCCTGTTTTAGGATCTACAAACTTTAATAAATCGAATGCATTGCCTTGATAATCTTTTGTACCACAAACTAAGTCTACAGGATTAAAATGCGTAGATCCATTTAATATGTCTTTCTGAATTTTATTTTCTAAATCTATTTGAGCAGATTCTACAATTTGAAGCGATAGATTTCCGTTAAGATCTTCTACCCAAAATGGACCTCCACCAGGTTCACCTTCATTTTTAACCATACCACAAACACGGATAGGTTTATTTAGTTTTTCTTGTAAATATTCTATCTGGTAAGTAGTTGCAAATCTTTCAAAATCCATTGCTATATCTACATTTAACTTACGCTTAAGAAACTCTGCTATTTCTATTAATTTTGCTTCATCGGCCTCTCCTCTATCTAACTCATTTAAATATTTAAAAGCCTGATCTTGAAGTCCTAAAAGCACACCTGCAAGCACTTTTTTATACTCAATAATATTCTCTTTATATTTAGACACTACTACATTATCTATATTTTTAATAAAAATAACATCTGCATCTAAATCGTTTAAATTTTCTATTAAAGCTCCATGTCCTGAAGGTCTAAAAAGCAAACTGCCATCTGCCTCACGAAAAGGTTCTTTTTCTGGTGTAAGGGCAATGGTATCTGTAGATTGTTTTTGGTATGAAAACGAAATATTATAATCTAATCCCGTCGTTTCTTCTACCTGAGGTTTAATTTTTTCAAACTCTGCATTAAATTTATCATTATGGGTTTCTGAAATTGTAAAATGTAGGTTTGCTTTTCCATTTGCAGAAGCATAAGATTCAGCTTCAAATAAATGCTCTTCAAAAGCTGTAGCTAGATGATCTTTGTATTTATGAAAAGGTAATAAGCCTTTTGGATATGCGCCGTAATCTAAAAATTTTTCGTCAAGCATAACATTTACAAAAATCCATTTTTTCTTATCCTCATTAAATGATTCATAATCTGGATAATTTTTAGCGATAACATCCATTACAACATCGTAAAATGGAAGTTGTTCTAGACCCTTAAAAAATGTTTCCAAATTTTTATCGTTATGAGTCTCTACATAACTACTAAAAGATGCAGTACCTTCTGGGTTAAAATTAGCTACAAAATTAAATAGGTTTTTAAACATTCTTGTGGCTGCTCCAGAAGCTGGCACAAATTTTAAAACGGATAATGTATCGCGTTTTGCATCGTATGCATTAACATATGCGTCACGTTCTGCTTGGTCAAATTTTAAAATCCCATGATTAATTATGGCTGGAGATTCTAAATCTATAAAAGGAATGCCGTCCTGGAATTGTTGTATTTGCCTATCTATTTTTTGAAGGGTCAGACCTTTTTTGTCTATGTACTTTAAATCTTTTTCTGAAAAATTCATGAGTGTTTTAATATTAATTTGTCTATGTGTTTTACGGCTAAATCGAAACGTTCTTTATAAGTTCCTTTTAGTAATACATAGGGTTTGTTGTAATCGATTAACGCTTTTTCGAAAGCTTGAAACATTGTTTCTCTTTCATTTGGTTTGTCTCGCACTTCATCTGCTTCCCAAGGGATATCAATATAAGTTAAAAAGTATAAATTATAATGATTTTTAATGGCAGATGCTTTTAAAATTTCATTGTTAAACCCGTTGTAATAAACTTCTGCATATACTTTAGTTTCTAATAAATTTGTATCGCAAATTAAAAGTTTTTCAGCTGTTTGGCTTAACTCATTCTCTAAAAATATTTGCCCTTTTGCAATTGGCATTACATCTGCTTCGGTTAAGGTTTCGTTTTTTTTTAATTTCTCCAAAGCATAAGTTCTAGAATATTCTGGAACAAAAACGGTTTTATAATGTGATGCTAGTTGTCTTGCCAACACAGTTTTACCGGTAGATTCTGGACCAAACAAAACAACTTTTATATTTTTTGAAGGTTTTTGTTTAAGGTATGCTTCCATGCGTAATATCCTGAAATTGCTATAAATGTAAATCCTAAATATTGAAGACTTGTAAAGGTAAATCCTTTATAAAAGTATAGCGGAATTGAAATCACATCTGCTATAATCCAAAAAATCCAATTTTCTATTTTGCGTTTTGCCATAAGCCACATACCTACAAAAAACAGTGCGGTTGTAAGTATATCTACCCAAGCGGTCCAACTATTTAATTTATTAAATATGGTATATATTACATATACAAAAACCATTGTGGCAAAAAAGATTCCGGCACCTAACTTGTATTCTGTACGTGACATTGTAGATATAGGAGTTAACACATTGTTATCGCCTGTTGGTCTGGTCCAAATATACCAGCCGTATACACTCATTATAAAATAATAAGCATTAATCATCATATCGCCTAACAAGCCCCAATGCAATAACAAATACACAAAAATAAGTGTACTTATCATACCCGTTGGAAAAACCAATATGTTGTTCTTTTTAGAATACCAAACAGAAAGAAAACCAAAAATTACAGCTACAATTTCTAATACTATATTAATGGTTTGATAGCCTTGGTATTGACCAAATAAAAAATTAAAAATTTGGGACATAATCGCTTCTATCGCTCTTCACAATTTTCATGTTAGCAATCACACCGTCTAAATGATCAAACGAGGTTTTTAAAGCTTCGGTTAAAAACGGCATAACCTTATTAAAATCGCCATATACTTGAGTACTTAACGGATTTTCTAGGACTGTAAATTCGGAAGCTCTAAGGGCTTTAATAAACTCTTGAATTGGTGGTTCGTAATCTGCTTGTAATGGCATTAATGTTAATTCTACTGATATTTCCATTATAATACGTGTATTGATTAATTGAAACGAGACGAAATCTCTAAGTTAAGTAATCAAAAATACTAAGGATTTTAGTTTATATGAAGTTATTTATAACTAAATTAAAAGTTTACCAGCGTTTAAGATCATTAAATAGATCTTCATTTTGCTCTAATGCGGTGCCAATAACCACTAAATTAGCTCCTGCATTAAAAGCATCTTCCATTTGTGCTTTGGTTTTAATACCTCCACCAACTATTAAAGGAATACTTAAATCGTTACTTACTGCTTTTATAATTTCTGGAGATACAGGGCTTTTAGCACCACTACCAGCTTCTAGATACATTAATCGCATCCCTAATAATTCTCCTGCCAGCGCCGTATTAACTATATTTTCAACATGTTTAGATGGCATTGGCTCGGTAGCTGTGACTTTCTGTACCATAGTCGTTTCGCCATTTTCAATTAACAAATACCCAGTGGGTATAATTTCTAAACTGGTTTCTTTTAATCGTGGTATGGCTTCTACATGCTTTCCTATTAAATAAGCAGGATTTCTACCTGACAATAGAGAAAGAAACAATAATGAATTTGCTTTATCTGTAATTTGCACAACATCTCCTGGAAATAGTACAACAGGAAGATTAGTATGTTTTTTTATTTCTAACACTAGGGGTTCTGTAAGATCTACAGGTACTGTACTACCACCTACAAAAATATAATTCGCTACAGATTGATTAATTTTTCTAACAAACCTTTTAACATCACTTAATCTAATTTTTTCAGGATCAATTAATACAGCTAATTGTTTCTTATTGCTAAAAATATTATTTAAAATATGATTTAATACGTTCATTCTTATGTTACTGTGTATACACACGTAAAATCTTCCAATTCTAAAAAATAGATATCGTAACGACTTTTGTGTTCTTTATAATCTATCCAGGCTACTGTCCTGTTTTCTTTTAAATCGAAAGGAATAACCAAAATATGGCTATAAAAACTCAATCCTGGAGTAGCATATAACTTATACAAGGCTTCCTTTGCACCCCAAATAACGGTAAGTTTTTTAACATAATCAATTTCATCTTCATTTAAGTAACAGAATTCATAATTTGAAAATTTATGGGCTATTAATTTTACTTTTTCTCTATTTTTCTCAATATCTATTCCTGTTTTATTATTACTTATTATAATTCCAGAAAACGTAAACGAATGTGTAATAGAGATATATCTACCATCTTTTAAATGTGGTTTCCCATTATCGTCGTAATACAAATCAGAATCTGTATACCCAAAATTGGCTAAAAGATGTCGTACACTTAAAAAACCACGTTGGTGTATTTCGCTTTTCATGCCTAAAACACGATCTAAACTTTCAGGTTTTAACTTAACTCCCTGAAACAATTCATGATAAGATTCTGTGATCTTCCAAATCTTAACAGTAGTTTGTGAGTTTGGATGTATGGTTTTATATACTGGCATTTATATTTCTCGTACTTATTATGTAACTTTGTCCTCTTAAATTTAGAGACAAATATACAATTATGAATACAAAAACGATTCCATACGTACCTTATAAAGTAAAAGACATGTCGCTTGCTGCTTGGGGAAGAAAAGAAATAGAATTAGCTGAAGCAGAAATGCCTGGTTTAATGAGCCTTCGTGAAGAGTATAAAGACAGCCAACCTTTAAAAGGTGCTAGAATTGCTGGATGTTTACACATGACCATTCAAACTGCAGTTTTAATTGAAACTTTAAAAGCTTTAGGAGCAGAAGTAACATGGAGTTCTTGTAACATTTTCTCTACACAAGATCAAGCTGCTGCTGCAATAGCAGAAGGTGGTACTGCTGTTTACGCTTGGAAAGGCTTAAATGAAGAAGAATTTGATTGGTGTATAGAACAAACCTTATTTTTTGGTGAAGACAGAAAACCACTAAACATGATTTTAGATGATGGTGGAGATTTAACCAATATGGTTTTAGATAAATATCCTGAATTAGTTAATGGTATTAACGGATTATCTGAAGAAACTACAACTGGTGTACACCGTTTATACGAACGTATGAAAAACGGTACATTACCAATGCCAGCAATTAACATTAATGATTCGGTTACTAAATCTAAATTCGATAACAAATACGGATGTCGCGAAAGTGCTGTAGATGCTATTCGCCGTGCAACTGATGTGATGTTAGCAGGAAAGCGTGTTGTAGTTTGTGGTTATGGCGATGTTGGTAAAGGTACAGCTGCCTCTTTTAAAGGTGCAGGTAGTATTGTTACCGTTACAGAAATAGACCCTATTTGTGCCTTACAAGCTGCAATGGATGGTTTTGAAGTTAAGAAATTAGAAACTGTAGTATCAACTGCCGATATCGTAATTACTACTACAGGAAATAAAGATATTGTACGTGGCGAGCACTTTAAAGCTATGAAAGATAAAACCATTGTTTGTAACATTGGTCACTTCGATAACGAAATACAAGTGGGCTGGTTAAATGAAAACTACGGAGATACTAAAAACACAATTAAGCCACAAGTAGATAAATATACAATTGATGGTAAAGATATTATCTTATTAGCCGAAGGTCGTTTAGTAAACTTAGGTTGTGCAACTGGACACCCAAGTTTTGTAATGAGTAACTCATTTACGAACCAAACTTTAGCTCAAATCGAATTGTGGACTAACAGAGATGCTTACAAAAACGAAGTCTACATGTTACCTAAGCATTTAGATGAAAAAGTAGCAAAATTACACTTAGCTAAAATTGGTGTTGAACTTACTGAGTTAAAACCAGACCAAGCTGAATATATTGGAGTAACGGTTGAAGGACCTTTTAAACCTGAGTACTACAGATACTAAATAGACATACGTTGCTAATGTATTAGCCACTGTTTTATAAATATTAAAAATCCCGAGCATGTATTTGTTTGGGATTTTTTTATAAAAAAAACGAAAGTTTCAATAACGTTGAAGCAACATAAGTTTACTCCAACACAAAAAGTCCTTACAAAAAATTGCAAGGACTTTATAGTGTTAAGAAACGATTTCTTAAGCCTCGAAAGGCACTATAGAAACGTAAGACTTGTTGTCTTTTTTCTTTGTAAATTTCACAACACCATCAACTTTAGCGTGTAATGTGTGGTCTTTACCAGCGTATACATTTTCACCTGCGTGATGTGTATTACCTCTTTGTCTTATGATGATATTTCCAGCAATTGCAGCTTGACCACCAAAAATCTTAACACCTAAGCGTTTTGATTCTGATTCTCTACCGTTTTTAGAACTACCTACCCCTTTTTTATGAGCCATTGTCTTAAGGTTTTATATTGTTAATAATAATGAATTTGAAAAAATTATTTTTCAATTCCACCGTCTAATCTGTCTTGTAACTCTTTTAATTCATCCCATTTACCATCTGCAGCTAACTGGGCTTGTTTTGGCCAAGTTTCTGTAACGATGTGAGATAATCTTGAGCTTGCAGCCGTTAATACTTCGCTTAATTTCTCAGCAGGAGTATTAGCAACTTTAGCGAAAGTATCGATTCCTGCGTTTACTAAAGCTTCAGCAGCTTTAGGTCCAGCACCTTCGATTTTCTTTAAATCATCTGCCTTAGTAGCAGTTGCTTTTTTAGCTTTTTTTGCTGGTGCAGCTTTTTTAGCTCCAGAAGCAGCAATGCTTTCAATTACGATTTCAGTAAGAGCTTGACGGTGTCCGTTTTTAACACGGTATCCTTTACGTCTCTTTTTCTTGAAAACAATAACTTTATCACCTTGAAGGTGTTTTAAGACTTTTGCACTTACTTGTGCTCCGTCTATAGCTGGGGCGCCTAAAGTTACATTGTCACCATCTCCTATAAGAAGTACATTATCAAAAGATACTGCATCTCCTTCTTCAGAAGCTAAACGGTGAACAAACACTTTTTGGTCTTTTTCAACTTTAAATTGTTGCCCTGCTATCTCTACAATTGCGTACATAGCGTAACGTTTTAATTATTAAATTTTATTCAAAAATGAGTGCAAATATACATCTAATTAATTAATCTACAAACCTTTTATGCGATTTGAAATAAATTTATTTCTTTTCACTAATACTCAATCTACATTATTTACATTTTAATACTGTTACAGACTTTTATAAAAATAAAAAAACAAGCTTACAAGCTTCTAGAACTAAACTCTAAACAAAAACAGTATCAAAAAGATAAACTTATATTTCCTTTTTTTTTAAAACATTTACCTCTAAATCATTTATCATTGTTTATTTTCGTAATTTATGTAATGATCTTAACAGCTATTAGACATATTTATAAATCAGAAAACAACTAAAACACCAACTTACAATGAAAAAATGCTTATTTTCTTTAGCTTCTTTGTTGCTCGTAGGCCATTTAGCTACTGCACAAAAAGTTGAATTTGAAGAATACGATTTAGACAACGGACTACATGTTATCTTACACCAAGACAATACTGCTCCAGTGGTAACCACATCGGTAATGTATCACGTAGGAGCCAAAGACGAAAACCCAGATCGAACTGGATTTGCTCATTTTTTTGAACACTTATTGTTTGAAGGTACTGAAAATATAGAGCGTGGAGAATTCATGAAAATTATTCCTGCAAACGGCGGAAAATTTAATGCTAACACCACAGATGATAGAACTTACTACTATGAAGTATTCCCTTCAAACAAAGTAGAACTTGGTTTATGGTTAGAATCTGAACGATTAATGCACCCTGTTATTAATCAAATTGGTGTAGACACACAAAATGAAGTTGTTAAAGAAGAAAAACGTATGCGAGTAGACAATCAGCCTTACGGGAAATTTCTAGAACAAGTTAAAGTTAATCTGTTTAAAAATCACCCTTACCGCTGGACTACCATTGGAAAAATGGAACATTTAGATGCTGCCACCCTAGAAGAGTTTCAGGCATTTAACAAAAAATTCTATATTCCTAATAATGCCGTACTAATAGTCGCTGGAGATATTAATAAAACGGAAGTTAAAAAAATGATCAAAGATTACTTTGGTCCAATTCCAAAAGGCACACCTATTGTTAGAAATCTGGCAAAAGAAGCCCCTATCACTAAAGAAATTAAAGCTAAAGCCTACGATAGCAACATTCAGATTCCAGCCATTATTGAAGCTTACAGAACACCTTCTTATAAAGACAAAGACTCATATGTATTAAATATGATATCTCAATATTTAAGTGGAGGTAAATCGTCTAAATTATATAAAAAATTAGTAGACGAAAAGAAAATGGCATTACAAGTAGGAGCCATGAATATTAGTCAAGAAGATTACAGTGCTTATATTGTTTTTGGATTACCTTTAGGCGAAACTACA